>NZ_CP042823.1:3885000-4185000 GCF_008000895.1 Methylobacterium sp. WL1
CGGTGGATTCGGGCACGCTCATCGAGATCTTCCGGCGCTTCCACGCAGCCGAGCCGGAACCGAAGGGCGAGCTCCACTTCGTCAACCCGTTCACGCTCCTGGTCGCCGTGGTCCTGTCCGCTCAGGCGACCGATCGCGGCGTCAACCTGGCCACCGGTCCGCTCTTCGCGGCGGCCGACACGCCCGAAAAAATGCTGGAACTCGGCGAGGAGACGGTCCGGGGCTTCATCCGCACGATCGGGTTGTTCAACACGAAGGCCAAGAACGTCGTGGCGCTCTCGCGCATCCTGGTCGAACGGCATGGCGGGGCCGTGCCATCGAGCCTGGAGGCGCTGCAGGTGCTGCCCGGGGTCGGGGCCAAGACCGCCAGCGTGGTGCTGAACATCGCGTTCCAAGTGCCGCGAATCGCCGTTGACACCCACATCTTCCGGGTCTCGAATCGTATTCCGCTGTTCGTCGGCACCACCACCGACAAGGTGCAGGCCGGTCTGGAGGCGATCGTTCCGGAGCCCTACAGGCTGCACGCCCATCACTGGCTGATCCTGCACGGCCGCTACACCTGCAAGGCGCGCAAGCCCGAATGCCCCCGCTGCCTCATCGCCGATCTGTGCCGGTACCCATCCAAGACCGCGGACATCGAAGGGCGCCGCGTCACGGGGTGATGTGACGCTTGCGCGGATGGCCGGTCGTCACGTCCGGAAAGCCGTTCGCAATCCCGCCCTGCGGGCTAACGCGTTGTGCTGGAAGCCCCGTTCGGCTAGTTTCAACGGCAGTAGCCGGGCCCTCGGGCAGAGGCCGTCCGGCTGCCCGACCTTCCCATCCGGTCGCCGCGCCGCGAATTCCTCCCAATCGTCGCGCATCAGGAGCCTCGGCCCATGGACTTCCTCAAACCACGGTACACGCCTATGAACCGCCGCCGTCGCATCTACGAGGGCAAGGCGAAGGTCCTCTACGAGGGGCCCGAGCCCGGGACACTCATCCAGCACTTCAAGGATGACGCGACCGCCTTCAACGCGAAGAAGCACGAGGTCATCGACGGCAAGGGCGTGCTGAACAACCGGATCTCCGAATTCGTGTTCCAGCACCTCAACGACATCGGCGTGCCGACGCACTTCATCCGCCGGCTGAACATGCGTGAGCAGCTGATCCGGGAGGTCGAGATCATCCCGCTCGAGGTGGTGGTGCGCAACGTCGCGGCCGGCTCGCTGGCAACCCGGCTGGGCCTGGAGGAAGGCACCCAGCTGCCGCGCTCGATCATCGAATTCTACTATAAGAACGACGCGCTCAACGACCCGATGGTGTCGGAGGAGCACATCACGGCGTTCGGCTGGGCGACGCCTCAGGAGATAGACGACATCATGGCGCTGGCGATCCGCGTCAATGACTTCCTGTCGGGCCTCTTCCTCGGCGTTGGCATCCGGCTCGTGGACTTCAAGATCGAGACCGGACGCCTGTGGGAAGGCGACATGATGCGCATCGTGGTCGCCGACGAGATCTCCCCGGATTCCTGCCGGCTGTGGGACATCAAGTCCTCGGACAAGCTCGACAAGGACCGGTTCCGCAAGGATTTGGGCGGCCTGATCGAGGCCTACACGGAAGTCGCCAAGCGACTCGGGATCATGTCGGAGAACGAGAAGGTCCAGGGCGGCGGTCCCCGCCTGGTCCAGTAATCCGCTCAGGCGGGTGGCCGGCGCACCGACGCCGGCCCCGCCGCAGGGAAGCCCCGCCGCAGCCGCGCGTGGGTCGAGAGGTCCGGGTCGAAGCCCGGGTGATAATGGGGGTCCTGCGCCAGCAGCGGCCCCCATCGCTTTTTCAACGCCGTGATCTCGCGCTCGTGGCGGGCACGCGCCGCCGGGGTCCAGCGGCGGCTCGCCGATTCGCGGTGATGCAGTACCGCCCCCGGCACCAGCAACGTACGATGGCCGGCCGCATTCAGGCGCAGGCACAGGTCGACATCATTGAAATCGACCGCGAAGTCCGCGTCGTCGAAGCCGCCGACCGCCCGGAATTTTTGCGTCTCGACCATCAGGCAGGCGGCGGTGACCGCCGAGACCGCATGGGTGGCGCGCAAGCCTGCCAGGTAGCCGGGGGCGTCGCCGGGGAAGTGTCGGTGCGCATGGGTGACGAGGCCGCCGGTGCCGAGCACGATGCCACCGTGCTGGACCCGCCCCTCATCGTCGAGGAGCTTGGCGCCGACCGCGCCGATTTCGGGGCGTAGGGCCTCCCGGGCCATGAGGGTCAGCCAGTCGGGCCGGAACGCCTCGACGTCGTTGTTGACGAAGACCAGCAGCGCGCCGCGGGCGCGGACGGCGGCGGCATTGTTCATGGCGGCGAAGTTGAACGGGCCCGGACAGGGCACGACGAGCCCCCTCCCCTCGCGCTCGAGCGCCTGGAGGAATGCCAGCGTCGCCGGTTCCCGGCTGTCGTTATCGCAGACCAGCAGCTCGAGGTTCGGCCAGTCGGTGCAGGTAGCGAGGCTTTCGAGGCAGGGGCGGAGCAGATCGAGCCGGTCGCGGGTCGGCACGATGAGGCTCACCAGCGGCCGCGGATCGGGCAGCGGGTGCTCGACCTGGAAAAGGCCGTCGTCGCCGACAACGACGATGCGGCTTTCCCGGCGTCCGGTCCGGTCGAGCTGCCCGCGCAGGGCGTCGAAATGGCGATGCCGCCCCCCCTCCCCTGCCGGCGACGCACGATCCCCGGGCGCGCCGCGGCGGATCGAAAGGATCTCGGGCAGATGGCCGATCGCGCCGGCGCCGTGCCGCTCGGCGATCTGAAACGCGGCGTCGGCGGGACCGGTCGGCTGCGTCGCCGCGGCGAGAGCGCCCGGCCGGCAGGCCAGCAGGGGGGCGAGATAATCGAGATGCGCCAGCCAATCGGGGTCGAAGCTTGGCGCGAGCAGGGGCCGCACCGGACCGCGTGGATGGTCCTGGATCAGGGCGTCGCCGTAGATGGCCTGTAGCTCCGGATCGGCCGCGAACGCAGTGGCGATGCGGTCGCGCGCACCCGCGACCAGAATGCCGTCGCCCAACACCAGAATGCCGTCCGCCGGCGGGGCGCGATCGGGTGGGAACCGGTCGAGGATGGCGGCTGGAAGGGTGAGTTGGTGGTCGATCCCGATCAGGGCGGCCAGCTTCTGGCGCGCGCGAAGCCGTCGGCCCTGGAGCCGCGCGAGCAGGATCTCTGCCGTCGCCCGAGGGTGGCCCAGTAGGTGACGCAGCGCATTGCGCACCGCGCGGCCGGAGCGCCGCGGGATGCCGAGTTGCAGTCTCTGTGCGAGGCCGACCACTGGCTCGGTCATCGGCGCGGCGTCATTCGAGATCCTCGCCGAAGGTCGTGAGTGACAAGGCGGGATGGTAGAACGGATCATGGCGGATCACGTCGCGCCAGCGCTCGGAGAAGCGAGCCGCCTCCTGCTCGAACCGCGCGCGCTTGGCGCCGACCGAGGGCCCTCGGCTGACGGATTCGAGATGGGCCAGCGTGGCGGCCGGCGTCCACACCGTCTTCCAGCCGGCGGCGCCGAGGCGCAGGCAGAAATCGACGTCGTTAAAATCCACTGGGAACGTCTCGGCGTCGAAGCCGCCGACCGCGTGATACTTGTCGCGCGATACGGCGAGGCATGCGGCGGTCACGGCCGAGACCTCGTGGGCGACGCGCAACCGGCCGAGATGGCCCGGCGTATCGCCGGGGCGGCGGCGCAGGATGTGGCCGGCCCGTCCGCCGAGGCCGACCACGACGCCGGCATGTTGCAGGGTGCCGGCCGCGTAGAGGAGTTTTGCGCCGACCGCCCCGACCTCGGGCCGGCTCGCCTGGCGGACCATCGCGTCGAGCCAGCCGGGTTCAAGAACGGCCACGTCGTTGTTGAGCAGCACCACGACCGCGCCGGTGGCGTCCGCGACGCCGGCATTGACCATGGCGGCGAAGTTGAACGGTTGCGGATCGACGTGGATCCGGACGCGCGGGTCCCGGCGCAGGGCGTCGTAATATGCCAGCACGGCCGGATCGGTTGAGCCGTTGTCGACGATGATCAGTTCGAGATCGGCGTAAGCCGTCTCGTGCAGCACGCCGCGGCAGACCCGCTCAATCAGGTCGAGCCGGTCGCGGGAGGGGATCACGATGCTGGCCCGCGGGGCGGGACGCGGCAGCGGCCAGTCCAGCTGGACGGCGCCCTTACGAACGGACGCCTTCGGACAGACGCTCAACGCGTCGAGGCGGGCGCCCAGCACGCGGGCTCTCCCTGCGGCATCCAGGCTATGGCCGGCCGTGCTGGCGAGGACGCGCGGAACATGGGCGCCGCGCGCGCCGGCGACGATCGCGGCGGTCTCGATCGCCAGGATCGCCTCGTCCATGGGCCCAACCGGCTCGGGCGGCAGCCGCGTAAGCAGCGCGCGGGAGACCAGGCTGGAGCGG
Source organism: Methylobacterium sp. WL1 (assembly GCF_008000895.1). NCBI lineage: Bacteria > Pseudomonadati > Pseudomonadota > Alphaproteobacteria > Hyphomicrobiales > Methylobacteriaceae > Methylobacterium > Methylobacterium sp. WL1. The sequence continues at coordinate 3,889,408 of NZ_CP042823.1, forward strand.
CCGACATAGCCGGTGGCCAGGGCGAGGTCCGGGCTCCAGTCCGGCTTAAGCAGTGGCCGGCCATCAGGGCCGAGCTCGTCGCTGTAGGCGAGATCCGCCTCAGCCAGGGCGGGGGCCAGCAGCGCCAGCGCGTCGGGGGTGAGGATGTCGCCGGCCCGGAGCAGGCACAGGGCGTCGGCCTCGGCGATGAGATCGGCGGGCGCGGCACGCTTGTCCCAGATTTGGTGATCGGCACGGGCGTCCGGTGCCTCGGGACGTGCATCCTCCCAGGCGACGACAACCGTCCGCCCCGGGTGAATCTGCGTGCCGAGGGCGTCCAGCGTCGCGGCAAGCGCCGCATCTTCGCCGGGCCGGGCGAGGATCAAGCATCGGATCCGCAGGGCGGTCGGCGCCACCTGGATCGGGCGGCTCCGCGAGGTCGCCCAGGACCGGTAATGCTGCATCGGCGTCACCGCGCAGGCACCGCGCAACGTATCGCGGTAGCGCCGCTCGGATCCGCGCGCGCGCTCGTAGAGGGACGACAGGAAGCGCCAGGGTCGCCGCAAGAGGCATTGAACGAGCACGGAGGCCTCGCTCCGGGCCCCGACCCGCTCAAGCACGAAACCCGGTCCGGCCGAGAGCCGGATCTCCCGGGCATCCCCGGGGATCAGGCCGAGCCAATGGGCGTAGCCATGCGACGCGCCCGGGAGGACGAAATCCTGCGGCGTGCCGGCGGTCCCTCGGATAACGCGCAGGATCGGCCGGCGCGGCGCAGCCAGGGGGTCACCGCCATAGCTCAGCACGATCCAGCCGACGGAATGGTCGGGCAGGATCAGGCGGCGATCGAAGACCGGGTCGTCGGCCGGCTCCAGGCGGAACCGCGTCTGGCGGCCGAGCCAGGCTGCCCCGCGTCCGGCACGTCCGCTCGGTGGGGTCGGTTCGACGGGGCGCGCCGCGGCATCACTGGGCAGCGTCGCCTCCGCCGGCGGCCTCGGCGGCGGCAGCCGGCTTTTTGCGCCGCGGTTTGGCCGCGGGCTTGCCGCCGGTACCCTTGCCGCTGCCGACGCCGACGGTGATATCGTAATCCTCGGCCACCGCCGGAGGTACGGTCAATTCCTCGGCCACGATGGTGGCGAAGCCCTGGGCCTCGCCCGGGCCGACGACGACGCTGGTATGCTCGACGCGGCTCGCAATGACCTTACCCTCGTGGCGGATCTGGATCGTCACCGGCACGTCGAACCGACCGGGCGCACCCTTCGGGCCGAGCAGCACGTTGGCCTCGACGCCGACCTTGACGGTGATCGAACCATCCTGGCGCCGGGCGCATTCCCGGGCGAGCCGGCCGACCGAGAACTGCGTCCGCACATCGCCACCGGCGAGGATGCGATACGCCGCACCGTTCTCCGCCACCTCGACCGGCGGGCAATAGGGCGGATCGAGGCTTTGCGGCTGCGATGGCGGGACCGTCGTTCCGCCGAACTTGAACAGGTTGGAGAACACGTTGCCGTCCTCGGCGCGGGCCGGGCCTGCGCACAACGAACCGGCGAGAATCAGGCCGCACAGGCCCAGAAACAGGTCACGCTCTCCGATCATCGCACGGCTCCCGGGCGGCATCGTCATTTCAAGCTGTCGAACCCGGCCGCGAAGCCTTTCATCGAGAGCGGGATGCCGACGCCCTCCTCGGGCGTCTGGAACACGATGAACGTCGCCTGCGTGCCGGCCTTGAATTGGCGGATCAAGCCGTCATCCATCACCACCTCGGCCACGCAACCGGTCGTCAGGCAGCGCACGAAGCCGGCCCGGCCGACATCGGTCTGGTCGATCTTCAAACCGAGACCGGAGGGGAGGAGCACGCCCAGCGGCGCCACAACCCGCAGCAGGTAACCGCGATTGTCCGCCGTCTTTAGGACGATCACCACGAGGGTGAGGTTCGGGCGGTCCTCCGCGGCCAGGTACTGCACCAGCGCGCATTGCTCGGCCTTCGCACCGGCCGGCGTCTCGCAGCGCAGCTGCCAATCGTCGAAGGTCTTGCGCACCATGCCCTGGGCCGCGGCCGGCCCCACCGATGCGAGCCCTGCCGCGGAGAAGGCAAGGCAGGCCGGCAAGACGGCGCGCCGGACGACGCACCGGAAACGATCGAGCTTCGCGTGAAGCGGCACCGCCGAACCCTTCGGAACGCCATCGCCGAGGACCGGCGAGGCCGTAAAATCGGGGGTGTTCCGACCATGGTCGGACCCGCGCTGTCAAGCGATGCCGGCTCCGGTGTTGCTCCTTGACGCTACCCGAAGGTTGCAGAAGCGCCTAAATAGGGCTCGCTCTTCCTCCAGCGCAGGATCCTGAAGCTGTGATGCGCCCGCTCGCCCTCTCGGCCGCCTGCTTGATGGCCACCCTCGCGCAGGCTGGGGCACAATCGCTGCCGGTCGGCGAGACCACCTATGTCGAACGCTCCCTCAACCGCTCCGACACGCTGATCGTCGAGCATCCGCCCGTGGCGGTGAACCCGTATGGCGGCCGCAACGGGCAGGCCGCGATCGCCGGCTATTGCCGCGAAGGCGGCCTGGTGCGCCGCCGCGACGCCTTCGGCAACCCGGTGATCATCCGGCAGCGCGAGGTCTGCGACAGCGTCGCCCCCCGCACGCTCGAGCCCGGCCAGGTCAATCCGCGGCCGACTTGGCCCGGCGAGGCCGTTACGCGTCAGAAGGTCCTGCGCGCCAAGGGTTGAGGGTAACGAGGGCTGAGGGCAGACCGTTCAGCCGTAGCGATGCAGGCTGGTGCCGTTGCGCTTCAGCCACGCCTCGGCGGCGTCGACGTGCGGGCATAGCCCGTGCAGCAGCGCCCAGTACCGCGCCGAATGGTTCATCTCGCGCAGGTGCGCCATCTCGTGGGCCACGAGGTAATCGAGCACCATCGGGGGCGCCAGGATCAGGCGCCACGAGAAGTTCAGCTCGCCCCGCGCCGTGCAGGATCCCCACCGGCTGCGGGTATCCCGCAGAGTGATGCGGACCGGCCGCTGACCGAGCAGGGGCGCATACCGCTCGACCGCCTCGGCGAGGTCCCGCCGCGCCTCGCGGGTCAGGTAGTCCCGGATCCGGCGCGGGACGTGGGCCGGCTCGCAGGAGAGGGAGATCACCGGTTCCCCGGCCTCCGTCTCGACGCGCACCGCGCCGCTGCGCGTACCGCGCAGATGCAACCGGTGTGGCGCCCCGCGCAGCGGCAGGATCGCGTCCGGAACGAAACCGATGCGCTCCGGCACCCGCGCCAGACGCGCGGCGATCCAGCCGGCATGGCTGGTGGCGAAGCGTTGGGCGGTGTTCACGGCGGTCCGGGTCGGCAGGGTGATCACGACCTCGCCGGTGGCGGCCGAGACCCGCAGGGTGATCCGACGCGCGGTCGGGCGCCGGCGCAGCGCGATCTGGAGGCTGGCTCCGTCGTGCTGGACCTCAAGGTGGTCGGGATCGGGGCGACGCAGCAGCGCAAACGACATGGCGCAGTTCTAACGGGCTCCGAACCTGGGCTCCAGATCTCGAGATCGAGAATTGCTTTGGTGCCAGGATCTCAAGCGGCCAGCGCGCGGGCCCAGACCTCGGTTTCGGGCAGCACCAGCAGGGCGGCAGCCGCGAGCGCGATACCGTACGGGATCCCGGTCTTGGCATCGTGGAGGTGCAGCGCGAAGGGCAGGCGCGCGATGCGCATCGGCAGCGGGTAGCCGCGCACGGCCAGGATCGCGAGCGTCAGGCCACCGCCGAGGATCGAGGCCACCAGCAGGTAATCGCCCAGGCCGTCGAAGCCCAGCCAGAGCGCTGTCGCGGCGGCCAGCTTGGCGTCGCCCCCGCCGATCACCCCGAGCGCGAACAGCGTGAACGTCACGGTCAGCACGAGCGCGGCAGCGCCGACATGGAGCCCGATGTCGGGCCAACTCATCGGGCCGGTGGCGGCCATGAGCGCGAAGCCCGCGACGAGGGCCAACGAGATCCGGTTCGGGATCAGCATCGTCAGCAGGTCGCTCGCCGCCGCGTAGGCCATCAGGAACGGGAACAGCACCAGCAGGCCGAAGCCCGCCGTTCCGAGACTCGCGATCGCCGAACCTGCGCCAACCATCTCGGGGCCAACCCTATCCGTACCTGGCGGGGAAGCGGCGCGGGGCCGCAGCCGGACGACGGATCCGGCCGGCCGAGACCCCATCGCCTCAAGCGATGGAGCCTCGAACCTGCCGCGGATCCTGATCGTGGAGAGACCCGATTAGTTCAGGTTGCCCGAGATCGCGCTGAACTTGGCTGACAGCGAGGTGCCCACAGTCTTCAGCGCGCCGATGATGACGACGGCGATCAGGGCGGCGATCATGCCGTACTCAATCGCGGTGGCGCCGGACTCGTCGGAGGCGAAACGCGAGAACAGGGTCTTCATGGGAGACGATCCTTCGATCAAGAACGGGCAACGTGAAGTTTGAAAGATGACCGACGAAGATTTCTACGTCTCGATCGGCGGCTCTTGGAGATTGCCCGTTACGCCTTGAAATTCGGTTAAATCGCACCTCGAACAAAGTCCGACGCTGGTCCGCTGCGAGCTTAGTGAAAGATAGGTTTCGCCGTTGCTGAGCATGCGCGCGGGGCGCCTCATGCTTAGCGGTTCCTTCACCGGTCCCGGGCTATCGCTGCGGCTTCAGGCGTCGCGCCTCGCGCAGGCGCCGGCCGCTTCCGAGGAATCCGATGCGCCGCACCCTGTCGAATGCGGGCCGAGCCGGCCTCGTCCTCCTGCTGACGGGTGCCACGGTCGCGGCCGCCCAGCCGGAGCCGCTGCCGATCGTCACCGTGCTGGTGGACAACGCCAAGGTCATCCGCCTGCCGGAGAAGACCGCGACCGTCATCGTCGGCAACCCGATCATCGCGGAGGTCACGCCGCAGAAGAACGGCGTGCTCGTGCTCACCGGTAAGAGCTACGGCTCGACCAACCTGATCGCGCTCGACACGGCCGGCGCGATGATCGCCGAGACGATGATCCGGGTCGAGGCATCGCGGGATGCGACCATCACGGTCCAGCGCGGCATGGATCAGGAATCGCTGTCCTGCACGCCGAAATGCCAGCCGGCGGTCCAGCTCGGCGACGCGGCGAAGTACTTCGACACGCAGAGCGGCCAGGCCGACGCCCGCCGTAAGCTCGCGACCGGCGGCGGCGCGGCGGGCCCCCAAGCCGCCGAGCGCTGAAGCCGACGGCCCCCGCGACACCGCGCGAATCCTGGGGCAAGATCCGCCCCCGGCACAGCTCCGACGCGGATCCGGCAGGATCCAGCCCGGCCGCTATCAGGGAGGTTTCTCGCCGATGCCCGGCATCACGCACAATCCGCCGCCGCCCACCGTCGATCCCGGCCTGCTCGCCCCGTTCCAGGACTTCCCCACGGCGACGATCAGCGACTGCCTGGACCGGATGGCGGTCCTGCACGGCCTGCGGCCTTTCCACAGACAGGCCCGGCTCCTCGGGAGGGCGTTCACGGTCCGGGTGCGGGCCGGCGACAACCTCGCGATCCATCAGGCGCTCGAACAGGTCAGTCGCGGAGATGTGATCGTGGTCGATGGCGGCGGCGACACGAGCCGGGCGCTGGTCGGCGAAATCATGAAGGCGATCGCCGAGAGCCGGGGCGTGGCGGGCTTCGTGATCGACGGCGCAATCCGCGATACCGACGCCTTCGCCGGTTCGGACTTCCCCTGCTACGCACGCGCCGCCACGCCCCGGGGTCCGTTCAAGATCGGCCCCGGCGCCATCAACGTACCCGTTTCCGTCGGAGGCTGGACGGTGAGCCCGGGGGACGTGGTGGTGGGCGACGCGGATGGCGTCGTAACCTTCCCGCCCGCGCTCGCGCCGCGCCTGATCGAGGCGGTGCGCGCACACTCTGCCCAAGAGGCCGAGGTGCTCGCGATGATCCAGGCCGGCCGATACGACGGCCGATACGCCCGAGAGTCGGGGGGCTGAAAATCTTCCCCGTGGGGGTGCCTTGATCCGCGGCGAAGCCTTGCGGACCGGATCCCTCCCGTAGACGATGGCCCATGGACTCCGCACCACTAACCTACGCCATCGGCGACATCCACGGACGCGCCGACTTGCTCGACACGCTCTTGGAGCGGATCGCCGCCCATGCCGGGGACCGTGACCACCGTCTGGTGTTCCTCGGCGACTACATCGACCGCGGGGCCGACAGCGCTGCGGTGCTGCGCACGGTCAGCCGCCTGAACTGGGCCGAGCCCGAGCGTGTCACCTGTTTGATGGGCAACCACGAGCGCATGCTCCTCGATGCGCTGCTGACGCCCGAGGCAGCCCGGCACTGGCTGTATAACGGCGGGGACGCCACCCTCGACTCGTTCGGTGCCCGCGACCCCAGCGGGCTGCCGAGCGATACCCTCGACTGGATCGAAGCCCTGCCGACCCTGCACGACGATGAGGTCCGCTGGTACGTCCACGCCGGTCTGCGCCCCGGCACCGCGGCCTCGGATTCGGACGTGCACGACCGCCTGTGGATCCGGGAGCCGTTCCTCCAGGAGGATCACGACTTCGGCCGGCACGTGGTCCACGGCCACACGCCCCAGCGGGACGGCCACCCGGAGGTGCGCCGGTTCCGGACCAATCTCGACACGGCGGCGGTCTATGGCGGCGCTCTCACGGCCGGCGTCTTCTCGGACGCACAGGGACCGGCGCTTGAGTTTCTACAGGTTCAGGCTGGTGGCGGAAGCGCGCCGCCGAAATGGATACCGGTTCGGCGTGAGCGCGCGCGTCGAGTCGAGGGGGTTGATGTGGTCCCGATCGCATCGCGATCGGGAGCGAATCTAAGCCCGCCGTGCCGGCACCAGTGCGCCCACAGCTCCCACGAGCCAGCCGCCCATGAGGGCGAAACCGCCGATGGGGGCGGCCATCGGGAACAGGGGGCGCTGCAGCCAGGTCCGGACTGACAGGTCGCCGCAGAACAGGATCAGGCCGAGGACGAGCAGACCCGCCGCGGTGCGGGATAGGCCGGGTCGCATCAGACCTCCGGCGGCCAAGCCCGTGAGCGCCAGGATCGCCGGGGCGTGGAACAACAGGAACTGGGCCGCAGTCTTGAGCGAATCCGCCCCCGGGATGTGGGCCGCCGCGGCGCTGAGGGCGACACCGAGCAGGCCGGCGAGGCAGGCCAAGGCCATGAGCCCCCGGTCGATCCTCGAGAGGCTCACGCGCCGCGCTCGATCAGCAGCTTGGCGACGGCTGCGCGCAGCTCGGGTATGCCGCGGTCGTCGCGGCTGGAGGTGAGGATCACCTGCGGGAAGGCGGCCGGTCGCTTGGCGAGCCCCGCCTGGATGCCGGCGATGCGGCTCTCGATCTCGCCCTTCTTCAGCGAATCGCCCTTGGTGAGCACGACCTGGTAGCTCACGGCGGCCTTGTCGAGACCGTCGAGCACGTCGGTGTCGATCGACTTGAAGCCATGGCGGGCGTCGATCAGCATGAACACCCGGGCGAGATTGGCGCGGCCCTTGAGGTAGGAATGGATCAGCTTGGTCCAGGCTTCGACCTTGGCCTTCTCCACCGCCGCGTAGCCGTAGCCCGGCATGTCCACGAGGGACATGCGGTCTCCGATCCGGAAGAAGTTGAGCTGCTGGGTCCGCCCCGGCGTGTGCGACGTGCGCGCCAGGGTGTTACGGCCGGTCAGCGCATTGATCAGGCTCGACTTGCCGACGTTCGAGCGCCCTGCGAACGCGATCTCGACGCCCTCCATGGGCGGGATGCGCTCGAGCACCTGGGCGGCCGCGTAGAAGTCGGCGGCCCCGGCGAACAGCAGGCGACCGGCCTCCAGGAGGTCGGCCGCATCGTCGTTGGTCTCGGTCACGGCTTTCCTTGTCGGCCCAGAGCGGCATCCCGGACGGCGGCGGGCGCCCTCCGGGATGCGGTGTCGGCGAAGACCGCGGGCGTCAGCCCTTCGTGGTCGCCGCCGCCTTGGTTCCGCCGCGCCGGAACGTGGTCCGCAGGTTGTCCCACAGCTCCACCTTCACGCCGTTGCGACGCATGATGACGTATTGCTGGATCACCGACAGGGTGTTGTTCCAAGCCCAGTAGATCACGAGGCCGGCGGGGAACGACCCCAGCATGAAGGTGAACACGATCGGCATGAAGGTGAAGATCTGCGCCTGGACCGGGTCCGGCGGCGCGGGGTTCATCTTCATCTGAACGAACATCGTCACGCCCATGATCAGCGGCCAGACGCCGAGATGGACGAAGTCCGGTGCCGGGAAGGGCAGCAGGCCGAACAGGTTGACGATGCTCGTCGGATCCGGCGCCGCGAGATCGTGGACCCACCCGAAGAACGGAGCGTGGCGCATCTCGATGGTGATGAACAGCACCTTGTAGAGCGCGAAGAAGACCGGGATCTGGATCAGCACCGGCCAGCAGCCCGCGACCGGATTGATCTTCTCCTTCTTGTACAGCTCCATCGTGGCTTGCTGCTGCTTCATGCGGTCGTCTTTGTACCGCTCCCGGATGGCGACCATCTCGGGCTGCACGGCCTTCATCTTGGCCATGGACACGTAGGAGCGGTTGGCGATCGGCAGGAACAGCAGCTTCAGGCAGAAGGTGACCACCAGGATCGAGACGCCGAAATTACCGAAGAGATGGAAGAAGAAATCCAACGCCCGGAACATCGGCTTGGTGATGAAGAAGAACCAGCCCCAATCGATCATCAGATCGAAGTGCTTGATGCCGAGATCCTTCTCGTAGTTGTTGATCAGGTTGACTTCCTTAGCGCCGGCGAACAGGCGCTGGGTCGTCGTCGCCGAGGCACCCGCGTCCAGGTTCACGGCGTCACCGCGGACGCTGGCTTGGTAGACGTTGGTTGCGCCGTCGGTCCGGTCGGTGAAGGCGCCGGTGTAGGGCACGTCCTGGTCGGCCGGCATCACGGCGGCGGCCCAGTACTTGTCGGTGATGCCGACGAAGCCACCGGTCACGCCGTTCCAGGCGCGGCCCTTGGTGTTGGCGCCGCCATAGGCGCCTTCCTTGGCGAGCTTGTCGTAGGTGAATTCCTGCAGGCCGTCGTTGCCGAGATAGCCGATCATGCCCTCGTGCAGGACGTAGTAGCCCTGGGTGTGCGGCTTACCCCAGCGGGAGACCAGGCTGTACGGATAGAGCGTCACCGCGCCCGAGCCCTTGTTCTCGATCTCCTCGCGGACCGTGAACATGTACTTGTCGTCGACCGCGATGATGCGCTTGAAGACGAGGCCGGCGCCGTTATCCCAGGTCAGGGTCACGGGCATGCCGGGCGACAGCGTCTTGCCATCGCTGGACCAGACCGTCTCGCTGCCGGGTAGCGGCCCGGCATTGGCGCCGACCCAGCCGAACTCGGCGTAGTACGGCGCCTCGCTGCCGGCCGGGGAGAACAGCACGATCTCCGGGCTCTTCGGGTCCACGGTCTCGTGGTAGTTCTTCAGCGACACGTCGTCGACGCGGCCGCCCTTGAGCGCGATCGAGCCGCTGAGCGCCGGGGTCTCGATCCGGATGCGCGGCGAGCGGGCGAGCGCCGCCTCGCGCGAGACGGCGCCGGCCTGCCCGGGAACCGTGCCGGGCACGGGCGCGGCGGGCCCGCCCTCCTTGGGCGAAGGCGACGGCACACCGTCCGGGGTCACGCCCGGCGGCTGCTGTTGCTGTTGGGCGGCCTTGTTCTGCGCCTCGATCAGCCGCTGCTGTTCCACCCGCGGGCCGGCCACGAAGTACTGCCATCCGAGCAGCACCAGCAGCGACAGGCCGATGGCCACGAACATGTTCGTCTTGTCATTGCCCATCGGGGACACCGCCGCACGTGTTCGGAGTGGCAACAGGAGCGGCACCGGCCCGTTCGAGCCTGCGCGCATCCGCGATTCGGAGACCTCTGGCGCGGTCCTGCGACGGATCGATGTCGGGTTCGCGGGACGCAGCAGGCTGCGCGGGCACCCGGCCCGCATCGCGCTGGAGAGGTGTGGTCTTGGCCGGCCGGCCGCCAGGCTTGCCGGACCGGTCGCCGCGGGAACTGCCGGGGGGCCTCGGCGCGGCCGGGCGCGTCACCGTCGGAATGGCGCTACGCAGGTCCTCTGCCAGCGCCTCGAAGGGCGCAGTCAGGGCCGGGCGGCGGGCGATCAGCACGATGTCGGCCGGCAGCCCGGCCAGATCGCCCGGAAGACCGGAGGCGACCAGGTTCACTGCCGCCCGCAGGCGCCGGCGAATACGGTTGCGTTCGACAGCATGGCCGACGCGCTTGGTGATGGTGAACCCGAGCCGGAGGCCATCCGCCGCTTGCGGATCGCGCAGACGCCCCTGGGCGGTCATGCGATCGGTGTGGAAGCGGCGGCCCTCGGCTGTCGCCAGGAAATCAGGCCGCTTCTTCAGCCGCGCGATCGTCGCCATCGATGGTTCGATCCCGACCGATCTCATAGTGTGTGCCGCATGATGTGTTCGGAAAACCGGATTCCATGTTTCCGCATCATGCACACGCCTCACGGCGCGGCTGCCGCAGCAGGACCGCGCCGGCGAGGGTCCGACCGGCTCAGGCCGACAGGCGCTTGCGGCCGTGAGCGCGGCGACGCGCGATCACCTTGCGACCGCCCGCAGTGGCCATACGCGCACGGAAACCGTGACGACGCTTACGGACGAGCTTGCTCGGCTGGTAGGTTCTCTTCATGGTTCAGAGCCTTCAAAGGTCGAGGCGCGCTCGTGGGCGGCAATTGCCGCACCCGACCTTCACGCGTCCTGGTTGTCTGCAAACACGAAGGGCGCCCAGGCGGGGCGCCACGTCGCGAGTGGCGGGCTTATGGCGGATGGGTCCCGCGAAGTCAACGTTTCGTGGACCTCTTCCTGGGCTTCAATGACCCTCGAACTGCATCAAAGCACGGACTTCGACGCCCATGTCGCGCAGGCGCTGCGCCCCGCCGATCTCCGGCAGGTCGATGACGAAGCAGGCAGCCACGATCTCGGCGCCGATCTTCTGCAGCAGGTTCACCGCCGCGGTGGCGGTACCGCCGGTGGCGATCAAGTCATCGACCAGCAGCACCTTGTCGCCGGGCTTCACCGCATCGACGTGGATCTCGATCTCGTCGGTGCCGTACTCGAGGGCGTAGGCCATCGAGACGGTCTTGTGGGGCAGCTTGCCCTTCTTTCGGATCGGCACGAAGCCGCAGGACAGCTGGTGCGCGATGGCGCCGCCCAGGATGAATCCCCGGGCCTCGATGCCGGCCACCTGGTCGATTCGCCCGCCCGCGTAGGGATGGACCAGCGCATCCACCGCACGCCGGAACGCCCGCGGGTCGCTGAGCAGCGTGGTGATGTCGCGGAAGATGATGCCGGGCTTCGGGTAGTCGGGAATCGAGCGGATCGATTCCTTCAGCGCGACGTGGCGGCGGGCTTCCATGGGTTCGGGCCTTCCGTGGGGGACGGCGGGCTTAAAGCAGAAGGCCCGGCCCCTGACCAGTTTGATGGCGTCTGCCGGAGGATCAGGCCGCCTGCACCTTCTTGAGGAGGGCGAGCAATTCGCGATGCAGCACCTCGTTGCCGCAGGCCACCGAGCGGGCCGCCAGGGGCTCGGCCGCGCCGTCCGCCGAGGTCACGTAGCCGCCGGCCTCGCGCACCAGGATCACGCCCGCGGCGAAATCGTAGGTCTGGAGGTCGCGCTCCCAGTAGCCGTCGAGGCGACCGCAGGCGACGTAGGCCAGATCCAGGGCCGCCGATCCCATCCGCCGGGTTCCGCCGGCCACCGCCATCACGGCGCCGAGCTCGCGCAGCAGGCGCGGGTGGCTGCCGCGGCCGAGATAGGGCGTGCCATAGCCGACCAGCGCATCGGCCATGTCCTGCCGGCCGGAGACGCGCAGGCGCCGGTTGTTGAGGTAGGCGCCCTTGCCGCGCTCAGCGACGAACAGCTCGTCCTTGATGGGGTCGAAGATCACGCCGGCCACGATCTGGCCCTCCCGCTCGAGCCCGACCGAGATCGCGAAATGCGGCACGCCGTGCAGGAAGTTCGAGGTGCCGTCGAGGGGGTCGACGTGCCAGGTGTGGCTCTTGTCGGTGCCCTCGATGATGCCGTTCTCCTCCAGCACCAGGCTGTAACCCGGCCGGGCCTTGATGAGGGCGTCCCGCAGGGTCTCCTCGGCCTTCCGGTCCGCGGCGGACACGAAGTCGCCCGGGCCCTTTCGCGAGACCTGGAGGTTTTCGACCTCGCCGAAATCGCGGCGCAGGCCGCGCGCAGCCTTGCGCACGGCGTCGACCATCACGGTCATGAGCGGAGAGGAGATCATTTTTTCGCGACTTTTCGGGGATGGATGCTGGCGCCGTGGTTACAGGCCGGCGCCGGAAAAGACGAGCCTGCCGAGGATGGGCGAGGTGGGCCGTTTGTGGTGAGGGCTTCCCGCCCAAGCCGATCGACTCTGGCAGGCACCGTCCTCCTCCCTGAAGCGGGGACTTGCCGGCATCAACATCAAGGTCCGCAGCCAGCGCTCGAGGCGCCACGCATTTCCGCTCCCTGAGCGCGGAGCGGTCAGGGGTGCGGGTGAGGACAGCGTGTTTCGTCGTCCACCTGCCGATGGGTGAACGTTTTAGCCTCTGCGGGGCAGGGAGAGCCGCGTGGGTCCGGCTGCAAGCTCTGACCGCAAAACCCTATTCCGCCGCCTCGACGAACACCGTCCCGGCCCGCGGAAGGTCCAGGGTCTCCCAGGTCTCGGCGAGGGCCGCGGCGAGACGGGCGATGTGGGTCGCGTCGTGGAACGGCGACGGAGTGATGCGCAGGCGCTCGGTGCCGCGCGGGACCGTCGGATAGTTGATCGGCTGGATGTAGATGGCATGCCGCTCCAGCAGGTGGTCGGCCGCGGCCTTGCACAGCTCGGCGTCGCCGACCATCACGGGCACGATGTGGGTCTCGGTCTCCAGAACCGGCAGGCCGGCCTCGGTGAGCGCCGCCTTCGTGGCGGCGGCCTGGGCCTGATGCGCCTCGCGCTCGACGTTCGAGCGCTTGAGGTAGCGCACCGAGGCTCGGGCGGCGGCGGCCACCGCCGGCGGCAACGCGGTGGTGAAGATGAAGCCCGGGGCGAAGCTGCGTACCGCATCGCAGATCGCGGCCGAGGCGGTGATGTAGCCGCCGACGCAGCCGAACCCCTTGGCGAGCGTCCCCTCGATCACATCGACCCGGTGCATGACGCCGTCACGCTCGGCGATACCGCCGCCGCGGGGTCCGTAGAGGCCGACCGCGTGGACCTCGTCCAGGTAGGTCATGGCGCCGTAGGTGTCGGCGAGGTCGCAGATCCGGCCGATCGGCGCGATGTCGCCGTCCATCGAGTAGACCGACTCGAACACGATCAGCTTCGGCCGGTCGCCGGCGGCGCGGAGCAGCTCTTCCAGGTGCTGGAGGTCGTTGTGGCGAAAAATCTTCTTGTCGCAGCCGGAATGGCGGACGCCCTCGATCATCGAGTTGTGGTTGAAGGCATCGGACAGGATCAGGCAGTTCGGGATCAGCTTGGCGATCGTCGAGATACCCGACTGATTCGATACGTAGCCCGAGGTGAAGACCAGACCCGCCTCCTTCCCGTGCAGGTCCGCGAGTTCCCGCTCCAGATCGACCAGCGGCGAGTTGTTGCCGGCAATGTTGCGCGTGCCGCCCGCCCCGACGCCGCAGCGCGCGGCCGTTTCGGTCATCGCCGAAACCACTTCCTTGTGCTGGCCCATGCCGAGGTAATCGTTGGAACACCACACGGTGATCTCGGCGGTCTTGCCATCCTGCTTCCGCCACTTGGCGGTGGGGAAGCGTCCGGAGATGCGCTCGATGTCGGCGAAGACGCGGTAGCGACGCTCGCCGTGGAGCTGGTCGAGGGCGCCACGAAAGTACCGCTCGTAGCCAGAGCCGGCGCGCGTCGAACCCGCTTGGGCGAGCATCGTGCTGGGCATCCGGGTGACGGTCATCGAGCGTCCTTCGCGTGTGCGGCCGTGCGGTCGGTGCCGGTTCGGCAACCTGATCCCGCGATCAACGTACGGCCTCGGTCCAGTCCTTCGCGTGAGGGCCGCAAGATACGCGCGGATCTGGAACTGGTTCAAGGTAAGGTTCCGGCATCGCTGCCCTGCAGCCGTTGAGAGGCGGGGACGAACTCGCTAACCTCACGGGCGGCTACGGAAGCCCGAACACGCTGTCAGATCCTTGAGTACCGCCATGGCGTCACGCCGAACTGCCTGCCCCGGCGCGGGATCGCGCGGCTCAAGCCTGCGGCGACGAAGGGTCGCGCGATGAGCGCGGGCAAGGACGCGCGGTCCGAGCGCCTGAAGGCGGCACTCCGGGCGAATCTGCGCCGCCGGAAGGCACAGGACCGGGGTCGCGCCGAGACCGGGGGCGCCCCCGACGCGGAGCAGCCCGACCCGCCCGAGACCGATTCTGCCGGTCCAGATTCCGACAAATCCGGTCTATAGGGGACGGCCAAGCCTGGACGCCGCGGCGTCCACCAGGAGAACGGCCGGCCGCGCGCCCATCTGGTGCGCCGCCCGAGGACATACGATGGACCGCATTCACATCACCGGCGGCGCGCCCCTGAACGGCGTGATCCCGATCTCGGGCGCCAAGAACGCGGCGCTGCCGCTGATGATCGCGAGCCTGCTCACCGGCGAGACGCTGGAGCTGATCAACGTCCCGCGGCTCGCCGACATCTCCGCGCTGACGCGGATCCTCGGCAATCACGGCGTCGACCACATGGTGGTCGGCAAGCGCCCCGGGCAGACCACCGAGACCGGCCAGACGATCCGGCTCACCGCCTCGAACGTCATCGATACCACCGCGCCCTACGATCTTGTCTCGACCATGCGGGCGAGCTTCTGGGTGGTGGCACCGCTGCTGGCCCGGTTCGGCGAGGCCAAGGTCTCGCTGCCGGGCGGCTGTGCCATCGGGACCCGCCCGGTCGACCTGCTGATCACCGCCCTGGAGAAGCTCGGGGCCGAGATCGAGATCGACGCCGGCTACGTGGTCGCCAAGACCAAGAACGGCCTGCGCGGGGCCGAGATCGCGTTCCCGAAGGTCACGGTCGGCGGCACGCACGTCGCCCTGATGGCGGCTTCCCTCGCGTACGGCACCACGGTGCTGGAGAACGCCGCCCGGGAGCCCGAGGTGGTCGACCTCGCCGAATGCCTGAACAAGATGGGCGCCAAGATCCGCGGCGCGGGCACGCCCCGGATCGAGATCGAAGGCGTCGCCCGGCTCAACGGCGCGCGCCATGAGGTGCTGCCCGACCGGATCGAGACCGGCACCTACGCCATGGCGGTGGCGATGACCGGCGGGGACGTGATCCTCAAGGACACGCGGGCCGAGCTGCTGCACTCGGCGCTCGACGTCCTGTCGACCACGGGGGCCGAGATCAGCCAAGTCGAGGGGGGCATCCGCGTGCGCCGCAACGGCGGCGGCATCGCGGCCGTCGACGTGACCACCGATCCGTTCCCGGGCTTCCCCACCGACCTGCAGGCGCAGTTCATGGCGCTGATGACGCTGGCCAAGGGCCAGTCGCACATCCGCGAGACGATCTTCGAGAACCGGTTCATGCACGTGCAGGAGCTGGCCCGCCTCGGCGCGAAGATCCGCCTCGAGGGTGACCTCGCCATCGTCGAGGGCGTCGACCGGCTCAAGGGCGCGCCGGTGATGGCGACCGACCTGCGCGCCTCCGTCTCCCTGGTGATCGCGGGCCTCGCCGCCGAGGGCGAGACCCAGATCAACCGGGTCTACCACCTCGACCGCGGCTTCGAGGCGCTGGAAGCCAAGCTCGGGCGCTGCGGCGCGCAGATTGAGCGCGTGCGGGTTTGACGCCAATCTGAGTTCGGCCGAGCGCGCCTTACCGGCCCGAGCCCCCCGGTCCCAGCCTGGGAACGGGCTTGGACCGGGGGGCTCGCTGTGCCCTCGTGGTATTCGGGGCACAGCATCCTCGGTCGGAGGTGCCGCTGCGAGCCTGGTGTGGCCGGGTCGCGAAGGCTCCTTCGGCTCGTCGGCACTCGTGCTGAGCACGATGCCGTCGATCCGCTCACCGGAGTGGTCGGATGATGCAGATGGAGACCGTCTCCACTCGGCTTACCGAGACGGTCGAGGACGTCAGATCGATCCGCATGGCTGACGATCACCGTTGGGCGCTCGCGGAGATCGATCGCTACGTCGCCGAGGAGCCTGCCGTCGGGACACCCGACGGCAATCGGTTCGAGGTTCTCTCCATCTTGATCGCAGCCTACGAAGAGCAGACCTTCCCGATCGCCGAGGCCGATCCGATCGAGATCCTGCAGTTCGCCTTCGCCGCTATGGGCCACGCGCAGGCGGAGCTGGGGCACCCGCTCGGCTCGCGGGCATGCGCATCGGAGATCCTGAGCCGGAAAAGCCCCCTCACCCTCGCCCGGATCCGCATCATCAGCGAGGCCTGGCATCTGCCGATCGCGGTGCTGGCGGCGCCCTAGCGTCTCGACGGCGGCGCCGCCTGAAGTCCGTCAGCCCTCGATCGGCCCAAGCGCGTACCCGAAGCCGGGCATCTCACAGCAGCCGGACGCGGCGGGACGAGCTCGGCTGTCAACCCCGGCCGTGATGCAGAGGCCGACGCTGCGCCAGCGCCGGTCGTAGCGCGGCCGATCGTCCTCCTCGTCCGGCGGCGGCGGCGGCGGGCGCCGACGCGGGCGGTCGTCATCGTCGTAGGGCGGCGGTGGAGGCGGTGGCCGGCGGCGCCAATCGTCCCGGCGGCGGCGGGGGTGGCGGGGGTGGCCGGCGGCGACGGTCGTATTCGTAGCGATCCGGTCCAGGGCGGCCGAACACGTAGACATCCGCGTCGGGACCGACCTGCGCGCGCACCGGGGCGGCAAGCAGCGGCGCCAGGGTCAGGGCAGCCAGTGCCGCGAGCGAGATCCGTTTCACCATCGTCGTCCTGCCTCGAATCGTCTCGGTCGTCCTGAGGGCCCCAGGCAGCGTGATGAGGCCGGATGCCACGGCCGGAACCGCCTTCCCGGATGCGGGCGTTGCCCGAACCCGGTCTGGCCGCTACCTACGCCCTGCCGTGGGGCCGCCGCCGTCGCCCGCGCCTACCTATCCCCGAGGATCCTTTCATGGAGCTGCTCAAGCTCGCCGCCCTCGATACCGAGGATCTGACCGTGATCTCCGCGCACCTCCAGGACGCGATCCTGCGCCCCGAGGACCTGACCTACCTGAGCGGCGAGCATCGCTTCCTGATGGTCGTACGGCGTTTCGACTGGACGCCCGACGCCCCGCCGCGGCGGCGGCTGGCCGGCCTGCATGTCGAGCGCGTCCTCAGCGTGAAGACCCGTGGGCTGGCTCCGGGCGACACCACGCCGATGAGCCTGCTCGCACTCACCTTCGAGGCGACCGACTCGCCGTCGGGCCATATCGACATGGTGTTCTCCGGCGGCGCGGCGGTGCGGCTCGAGGTCGAGTGCATCGAGGTCCGGATGAAGGATCTCGGTCCGGTCTGGGAGGCGGTCGCCCGCCCCGGCCACGCGATCGACTCGACGACCGATGCGGTGACCGCCCCCGGCCCGGCGGCCTGAGACAGACGAAAGACATCCGATGGTCCGGCTCGACAGCTCAACCCCGAACTTCGCCGCCGATTTCGCGCGGCTGCTCACCCTGAAGCGCGAGATCGCGGAGGATGTCGACGAGGCGGCGCGCGGCATCATCGGCGAGGTCGTCGCCCGGGGCGACGCCGCCCTGGTCGAGTTCACCCGCCGCTTCGACCGGCTCGGCGCGGACTTCTCCGCCGAGGCCCTGCGGATCACCGAGGCCGAAATCGATGCGGCCGTGGCGTCCTGCCCGGACGAGGCGATGACGGCGCTGCGCCTCGCCGCCGAGCGGATCGAGGCGTTCCACGCGCAGCAGAAGCCCCAGGATCATCGGGCAACCGACGCGCTCGGCGTCACCGCCGGCTGGCGCTGGACGGCGCTGGAATCGGTCGGCCTCTACGTTCCCGGCGGGACGGCGAGCTATCCGTCGTCGGTCCTCATGAACGGCGTGCCGGCGCGGGTGGCGGGGGTGCCGCGGATCGTCATGGTGGTGCCGACGCCCGACAACATCCTCAATCCCCTGGTGCTGGCCGCAGCCCGCCTGTCCGGGGTCCACGAGGTCTATCGGGTCGGCGGCGCTCAGGCGGTGGCGGCGCTGGCCTACGGCACCGCGTCCATCGCCCCGGTCGCCAAGATCGTCGGCCCCGGCAACGCCTGGGTGGCCGCGGCCAAGCGCCGGGTGTTCGGCCAGGTCGGGATCGACATGATCGCCGGCCCGTCCGAGGTGCTGATCCTCGCCGACGGCCATGCCAACCCCGATTGGCTTGCCGCCGACCTCCTGGCCCAGGCCGAGCACGACACCGCCGCCCAATCGGTGCTGATCACCGACAGCCCGGAACTCGCCGAGGCGGTGGAAGCTGCCGTCGAGCGCGCGCTGACCACCCTGCCCCGGGCCGAGATCGCCCGGGCGAGCTGGCGCGATTACGGCGCGATCATCCGGGTCCGGGATTTCGACGAGGCGGTCCCGCTGGTCGACCGGATCGCCCCCGAGCACCTGGAAATCGAGACCCAGGATGCCGAGGCGCTGTCGGGCAGGATCCGCAACGCCGGCGCGATCTTCCTCGGCTCCCACACCCCGGAGGCGATCGGCGACTATGTCGGCGGCCCGAATCACGTGCTGCCCACCGCCCGCTCGGCCCGGTTCTCCTCGGGCCTCGGCGTCCTGGATTTCATGAAACGAACCACCATCCTGGCCTGCACGCCGGAGAGCTTGCGGGCGCTGGGCGCGGCAGCGATAACGCTCGGCCGGTCGGAGGGTCTGGAGGGTCATGCCCGCTCCGTCGCGATCCGGTTGAACTTGTGAGGTCTTGGGGATGGCCGAGAAGCAGCGCGGGCCGAACCGCCTCGCCAAGGTAAGCCTGGACGAGGCATCCATCGCCCGCGGCAACCCGGATCAGGAGCACGAACGGGCGATCGCGCTATTCGACATCCTGGAGGACAACGTCTTCGCGATTCCGGGCCGCGAGGGGCCCTACATGCTGACGCTCGGCCTCGTCGAGAACAAACTGTCCTTCGCGATCAGCACGGTGGACGGCGAGCCGGTGATGACGCACCTCCTGTCGCTGACGCCGTTCCGGCGGGTGATCCGCGACTACGAGATGATCTGCGAGAGCTACTACAACGCGATCCGTACCGCCTCGCCGTCGCAAATCGAGGCGATCGACATGGGCCGGCGCGGCCTGCACAACGAAGCGTCGGACACGCTCAAGCAGCGCCTCGACGGCAAGGTCGACCTCGACCACGACACGGCGCGCCGCCTGTTCACGCTGATCTTCGCCCTGCACTGGAAGGGCTAGGGCGCCGTCCGGCCCCGAACGGCGATGGTTGAGCCTTTCCCCGAGATCGCCCCGAAGAAGCGGCGGGTCCAGTCGGTCCTGTTCATGTGCAACTTCAATGCGGTGCGCTCGGCCGCGGCCGAGGCGATCGCACGGGCCTATTTCGGCAAATCCACCTACGTGCAGTCGGCCGGCGTGCGCTCGGGCGAGCCCACCGATCCGTTCATGGTCGCGGCGCTCGACGAGGTCGGCATCGACGCGAGCCGGCATCGCCCCCGCACCGTCGAGCAATTGGAGGATTGGGAAGGGCTGAACTTCGACCTGATCATCACCCTCTCGCCGGAGGCGCACCACCGGGCCCTCGACCTGACCCACACGCTCGCGGCCGATGTCGAGTACTGGCCGACGCCGGACCCGACCCTGTTGCAGGACGCCTCCCGGGAGCAGCGCCTGGACGCCTACCGGGACGTGCGCGACGGGCTCACCCGGCGCATCAAGGCGCGGCTGAAGGGCTAGCCGTCATCCGCTCGACCCGCGACAGCAGGCAGCCGGGCCGCGCGGTGTGGACGTTGACGAAGGCCGTGCGCGGATCGCCGAGGGCGCGCAGCAGCGGCGCGTCGATCTCGGCACCGGGACAGACGTGGCCGAGATCGTACAGGCAGAGATCCGCCGCGTCGTAGGCCCGGACCGACACCAGGGTGTTGGCGCGGAGGATCGGTGCGACGACATCCGCCGTGACGAAGCTTCCACAGGACCGCGCGTGCAGGAAGATCGGGCTCGGGGCCCAGTAGATGCCGCGCGGACGCCCAAAATCGTAGGACCCGAGCAGCATCGGCTCGCCTGGATCGGCGCAGCACAGGCATTGCCGACAGGGAAACCCGCTGGAGTCGGTCGCCGTGACCGTCCGCACCGGGTTATCGAAATCGTCGCGCCCGCTCCGGCGGAAGCGCTCCGCGATCTCGGTGCCGATCGGCACGCAGCGGTATCGGGTCATGAGGCTCTCCTGGTCCTCGGAAACCGTGCCGGCTCCGGGGGAGAGAAAGCGTCCCGCTCCTTGCTGCCGATGTCAGGCCGAGCGGGCAAGCAGCACCGGACCCCCATGCCACGCCTCTGACACTTCCTGCGACATGTAACATCGTACAAGTCATTCAAAATGCGCAATGTTTCGCAAATCTCTCCAACCGTATATGCTCACAAATCGTATTGTTCCGGGAAAATTCCATGTCGTGCGCTCGAATTGCTGCAGCCTCTGTCTGCGCATTTATTTCTCAATGCGGGCCATCACTTGCTCAGTGGAGCGCTTCGGGCGGATTGTTGAATGTATCGATCACGAAAAGCTGCTCTGAGACGTCCGGTAATATCGTGACGTCCAAATCCGACGGCCTTTTCCTGTGTCCGACCCGGATCAGTCTGGTCGAGTCCCAGGTCAACGGCGCCAGTCACTTCTACATCGTCCATGCCTATGGCCTTCTCGCCATCCGAAACAACTCGGAACGGCTGGCAGATTGCTGGGCGGCCCATCAACTCGCCAACGCGCCCAACGGCCTGCACTACATCAAGCAGTGGATCACGCACTGGAGCAATTACGGTGTGACCCAGTCGACGTTCGGCACGCCTGCACAGAGGATCGCCAATGTCCGGTCGTGCTGCGCCTGCGGTATCTAGCGTCCCAACGCCCTGCCCGGCCCCGGACGCCGGCGTGAGCGATTACTGGGTGGATCTCCGAGCGGCGCCGGATCCAACCCATCACCCCCGGCTGCTGATCAGCCAGGCCCGGAAACGGCCGGCGAGCATCGGCCGGGCTCGGGCGACGTCGTCGCCGTCGAGAAGCGGTGAACGCGCCAGGGCTGCGAGGTAGGCGTCCTCGGCACTGCGGCAGGCCCGGAACGCGGAATCCGCAGCGAGATCAGGGTCCGTAAGCGCGGCCTGGATCTGGAAGTTGCGGCTAAGACACTCGCGCCAGCCGGCGTGGCGGATCTCGGTCTCGCCGCCAGCGCGCACAGGCCCGGAGGCGAGCAGCATTGCAGCCAGCAGCAAGGGCGATGCGAGAGAGGCAGGTGACATGGATCGGGCACTCGGTCCGGAGACAGGGTGACGCCGACAAGGTTAGCGGGAGCTTACGATCAGATGAAAATCCGGCTGTCCGGATGTGTCCCGCGAATGGCCGACGCGGTGCGCAGGACCGGGCCGATCAGCGGTTGGCGGTGGTGACCGGCGAGGTGACGCCGCCGAGCGAGACCCACGCGGTCGCGTCCTGGCTCTCGCGCTTGATGAACACGTAGCCGGTCTTGTGCCACGGCACGATCGCGTTGGTCTTGTTGTCGAGGACCAGGTCGCCGCGGTCGGTGATCAGGGTCAGGACGGCGTGGCCCTCGCCCTTCTCGTCGATCACCACGGTCATGCGCATCGCCCGGCGGGACAGCCCGGCCTCGGCCAGCAGGTGGCGCTTGAGCAGCTGGAAGTCCTCGCAGTCGCCGATGCCGTCCTCGGCCAGGTCCCAGCGGTCGGCGACGTGGAGGTGCTCCATGTCGGTCTTCGGCTCGACCGACTTGTTCACCCGGCGGTTGACCGAGACGATGGCGGCCCAGACCGCCGGGGTCAGGGTGATGCGCGCCGGCTCGCTCCGGTCCACGGCGCATTCCGCCGCGTAGGACTGGCAGAACGTCACCCAGGCTGCGATCGGCCGCGCCGCGCCCTGGGGCTCGGCCCCGATCTGCGGGGACGGCAGGCTGGCGAAGGTCTGGGCCTGCACCGTACCGGCGCCGAGCCCGGCGAAGCACAGGGCCGCCCAGGCGAAGCCGGCCAGGACGCGACGGCTGCGAGCCACCCGACGCAGCGCAGAGCTGGGAACCGAACTCTGCACCATGGAACCCGCGAACCGCATCGCCGTGACCCAACCGTTAAGCTCTCGTTAACGAAAGCTCTCACGCCGGGGGCCCGGCGGCAATCGGCGGATTAACAAAAGGTTAATGCTGTGCGCAACGCGGATGACGTAGGAATTCTCCGACCTGTGGCGCCCTTGCCTGCAGGTCGGAGAGACCCGCGCGAAAACGTGAAGATGTCCAACGGCATTCGCGAGCCGTGAGCGCCGTTGTCCACCGCCGCCACCTGAAGAACCGGAACGCTAGGGCGGCTGGAGGAACGACATGCGGTGCACAACTGATGCGCTCGCGGCGCTCGCAGTCGCGGGGCTGGTGATCGGGACCCTGGGGGCGGCTCCGGCCTCGGCCGCCAACCCGGACACCCCATCGCCCCCGCAGACGAGCCCCGGCGACCTCAAGAGCGACGGCCCGACGCAGCCGGCCAAGGTCCAGGACGGCCAGTACACCGACAAGAACGGCGATCCGACCTATCACGTCACCGACGGCGGCAAGAAGGTCGATTGGTACACGATGTCGGGGTACCTGCGGTACAACGCCAACTGCATCGTCTGCCACGGCCCGGACGGCATGGGCTCGACCTATGCGCCCTCCCTGGTCGATGCGCTCAAGGGCATGGACTACGCGCACTTCGCCGGCATCATCACCGGCGGCAAGAAGGACGTGAACGCCTCCCAGGAACTGGTCATGCCGGCGTTCGGGGATAACCGGAACGTCATGTGCTACATGCCGGACATCTACACGTATCTGCGCGCCCGCGCGGATGGCGTGGTCGGGCGCAACCGCCCGGCCGATCACGAGGCGAAACCCGCTGCCTTCACGAAGGCGGAAGATGTCTGCATGAAGTGAGCGGCGCCGCGTTTCCACGCGGGTCAGGGCCTCCCAGAGAGACGGCGCAACGCCCCGTTGCGCCGTTCGGTTGTGCACGACATACTCCGCGCAAGACTCTGAAGAGCGAGGCAAAGCTCGCCGAAGGGGGTGTGAGGGGGTGGAACGTGGCTCAAGGAACCGGAGTGCGCCGCCATGCGTGCGGCATCTGGACGGCCTGGACGGAGGCTGCGGCGGCCCCTGAGGCTGTCTCCGAGATCGCGCGGGCGATCGGTACCCCGGCCCTGTCCCAGATCGTCGCCTTCTTCTCGCACGATTACGACCCCGAAATCCTGGCTGCCGCCATGGAGAGGCAGTTCCCCGGCGTCCCGGTCGCGGGCTGCTCGATGTCGGGGGGCATCGCTCCGGCGGGCGGCCTCAATCGCGGCCTCGTCGTGATCGCCTTCCCGTCCGAGCGCTTCCGCATCGTCTCGACCGTGCTCGACGCCATCGACCACCTCGATGTCGAACGCACCGCCTCAGCTGTGCGTGCCCTGCGCCGGACCCTCGATCCGCCAGTGTCCTCCCGCGAAGCCGAAGCGCCCGCCGTCGATCGCTGCTTCGCCCTGTCGCTGATCGATGGGCTCGCCAACGCGGAGGAGACGGTGGTCTCGGCCATCGCCTGGGCACTCGACGGCATCCCGATCGTCGGCGGTTCGGCGGGCGACGACCTGCGCTTCCGGGACGCGGTGCTGCTGCATGGCGGCCGGATCCACCGTAACGCCGCGGTGCTGGTACTGGTCGAGACGGATTTCCCGTTCGAGATCTTCAAGAGCGACAATTTCGAACCGACCGGGACCAAGTTCGTCGTCACCGCCTCGGACAGCGAGCGGCGCACCGTCCACGAACTCAACGCCGAGCCGGCGGCGCGGGAATACGCCATGGCGATCGGCCTCGATCCCGAGGGCCTTTCGCCGATGAGCTTTGCCGCCTACCCGCTCGCCGTGAAGGTCGGCGGCGAGTATTTCTGCCGCTCGATCCGCCGCATGAACGAGGACGGCTCGCTGAGCTTCTTCTGCGCCATCGACGAGGGCGTGGTGCTGACGCTGGCTGAGCCGCGGGACATCGTGGCCTCGACCCGGACCGAGCTGGCCCGCCTCGACACGGTGGTGGGCGGCGTAGACCTGATCATCGGCTTCGAATGCGTCCTGCGCCGGCTCGATGCCGAGAGCCGGCAGGTGGGCCACGGCATCGCCGACCTGTACCGCCGCTACAACGTCGTCGGCTTCGAGACCTTCGGCGAGCAGTACCGGGCGATGCACCTCAACCAGACCTTCACGGGCATCGCGATCGGCAAGGGGCTGACCCGGGGCACGGAGCCCAGCGGCCCGCCGGTCCCGGCCGGATCATGACCCTGCACCCGGGCGGGCTCGAGACCGACGCCTCCCTGCGCCGGCGGATCGAGAAGCTGGAGCGGATCAACGCCGCGCTGATGTCTCACGTCGAGCGCAGCATGGACCAGCGCGGCAGCGCCTACTCGCTGTTCCAGACCGCGATCATGCTGGAGGGCCGCGTCCGCACCCGCACCGAGGAGCTGACCGGTCTGATGCACCGCCTGGAGCGCTCGAACGAGGCCCTGGCGGCGGCCAAGGAGGAGGCCGAGACCGCCAACCGCTCCAAGACCCGGTTCCTGGCGGCGGCGAGCCACGACCTGCTGCAGCCGGTAAACGCGGCCCGCCTGTCGATCTCGACCCTGGACGACCTGCCGCTGCCGCCCGAGGCGCGCACCATTGCGGGCCGGGTGGAGCGGGGCCTCCAGACGATCGAGGACCTGATCAAGACGCTCCTGGACATCTCGAAGCTCGATGCCGGCATCGTCCGGCCGCAGTTGCAGCCGGTCTTCCTGCCCGACCTGCTGGCCGAGCTGGCGGGGAGCTTCAAGCCGTTCGCGGAGCGCAAGGGCCTGCGGCTCGCCGTGCGCTGCCCGGACCTCACGGTCACCAGCGACGTGATGCTGCTCCAGCGCATCGTCCAGAACCTGGTCTCCAACGCCATCCGCTACACCGGCGCGGGCGGCATCGTGCTCGCGGCGCGGCTCGCCGCCGGCGGAGTCCGGGTGGATGTGTTCGATACCGGCTGCGGCATCGCCGCTGAGGAGCGCGACCTGGTCTTCGAGGAGTTCTTCCGGGGCGGCACCCGGACCGGCGCCGCGGAGGAGCCGGGCCTCGGCCTCGGCCTGTCGATCGTGCGGCGCATGGCCCAGGCGCTGGATCATCCTTTGACCCTGGCCTCGCGGCCCGGCCACGGCACCCGGGTGACCCTGGGCCTGCCGCTGAGCCCGATCCCGGCCGCCATCGCGCCGCCGGCCCCCGGGGTGACCCGCCTCTCGGGCGCCCACGTCCTGGCGGTGGAGAACGACGCCACAACGGCCGACGCCTTGGCACGCCTGCTGCAGAACTGGGACGCCCGGGTCTCGACCTTCCGGGATTTGGCCGGGGTCCGCGCCGCCATGCAGGCCGGAGCCCCGCGGCCCGACATCCTGGTCCTCGACTACCACCTCGACGACGATGCCTGCGGGCTCGACGTCGCCGCGTACCTGAATGACCTCTACGGCGAGGCGCTGCCGGTGATCGTCACAACCGCCGACCATTCCCGCGAGGTCGAGGCGAAGGTTGCGCGGTCCGGCGCGGAGTTGCTGCGCAAGCCGATCAAGCCCGCGCAGCTGCGCGCGCTCCTGACCTACATGCTCGCCTGATGCATAGCCGGGCGAACAATCCCGCCGCGCCGTGACATAGGACACACCACGGCCCTCGACGCTGTGCCGCGGCTGCGCGAGAGGGAACCGGCATCCGCGGTGCATCCGCGCCCGGATCTCCCCCCGCAACCGACGTCGCCGGCCCTCCGGGACGCCGCAGGAGCGCGCGCATGGCGCAGGTCCCGGCCGGTACAGGCGTCCCCGCCCAGCACGACGGCCTGCCGCCGCGGGAGCGCGTCCTGGCGATGGCGGCGATCGGGCTGGCCATGACCATGGCGGTCCTCGACGGGGCCATCGTCAACGTGGCCTTGCCCGTGATGGCGAAGGACCTGGCGGTGAAGCCCGCCGACGCGATCTTCGTGGTCAACGCCTACCAGATCGCCGTGACGGCGAGCCTCCTGCCCTTCGCATCGCTCGGCGACATCTTCGGCTTCCGCCGGGTCTACCTGCCGGGGCTCGCAGTGTTCGTCGCGGCGTCGCTGGCCTGCGCGCTGGCGCCGAGCCTGCCCTTGCTGATTGCGGGGCGCATCGTCCAGGGGCTCGGCGCCGCGGCGATCATGAGCGTCAACATCGGCTTCGTGCGGTTCATCTATCCGCACCGGATGATCGGCCAGGGGGTCGCCAACGTCGCCCTGGTGGTGGCGGTGGCCTCGGCGGCGGGGCCAACCGTGGCGGCCGCGATCCTGTCCGTGGCGAGCTGGCCCTGGCTGTTCCTGGTCAACGTCCCGGTGGGGCTGCTCGCCCTGGCGGTGGCCACGCGCACCCTGCCGGCGACCCCGGCCAGCGGGCGGCGCTTCGACCTGGTGAGCGCGGTGCTCAACGCGCTGACCTTCGGCCTGCTGATCATCGGCATCGACGGGCTCGGCGACCCCGAGGGCCAAGCGATCGCCGTCGCCGAACTTGTCGGCGCCCTGGTGATCGGCACCGTGTTCGTGCGGCGCCAGATCCGGCTGCCCGCCCCGCTGCTCCCGGTGGACCTCCTGCGGATCCCCGCCTTCGCCCTGTCGATGGCGACCTCGGTGGCCTCCTTCTGCGCCCAGATGGTGTCCTACGTGGCGCTGCCGTTCTACTTCCAGGATGTGCTGCACCTCTCCAGCACCCAGACCGGCTTCCTGCTCACCCCCTGGCCGATCGCGGTGGCCGCGATGGCGCCGATCTCGGGGCGCCTGGCCGACCGCTACCCGCCCGGGCTGCTCGGCGGCATCGGCCTCGCCATGCTGGCGGCCGGCCTCGTCGGCGTGACGCTGTTGCCCGAGTCGCCCGCCACCCTCGACATCGTCTGGCGCCTGACCCTGTGCGGGCTCGGCTTCGGCCTGTTCCAGTCGCCCAACAACAAGGTGATCGTCACTTCGGCGCCTCGGGAGCGCGCCGGCGGGGCAAGCGGCATGCAGTCGACGGCCCGCCTCACCGGGCAGTCGCTCGGCGCCGCCCTCGTGGCGGTGATCTTCGGGCTGACCCACGGGCTGGGCGCCGAACGGGCCGTGACCCTCTCGCTCTCCTGCGCGGTGGCGCTCGCCGCAATCGGCGGCTGCGCCAGCGTCCTGCGGCGGGGTAAGGGCGGTTAGGCGAGCCCGGTATGCCACCGACCGGCCTGGCGCGCGTTGGGCCGAGATCCACAACCCGTGTTCCAAGCCCCGGAGTCTCCGCCCATGGACCTCGACCTCACCGGCAAGAAGGCCCTCGTCACCGGCTCGACCGGCGGCATCGGCTACGCCATCGCCAAGGAGCTCTGCGACCTCGGCGCGGAGGTCGGCGTCAACGGCCGCACCGTCGAGCGGGTCGAAGCGGCGCTGACCAAGCTGCGCGGCGAGACCAAGGCCGGCCGCGCCTTCGCGGCACCGGGCGACGTGGCCACCGCCGAAGGGGTCGATGCTCTCGTCCGGGGGCTGCCCGTGGTCGACATCCTGGTCAACAACACCGGGATCTTCGAGCCGAAGCCGTTCTTCGAGATCCCGGACGCGGACTGGCAGCGCTTCTACGACGTGAACGTGATGAGCGGCGTGCGCCTGTCGCGTGCCTACGCCCCGGCCATGGCCGAGCGCGGCTGGGGCCGCGTGATCTTCATCTCGAGCGAGTCGGGCATCAACACGCCGACCGAGATGGTCCATTACGGGATGACGAAGACCGCGCAGCTCGCGATCTCTCGGGGCCTGGCGCAGACCGTCGCCGGCACCGGCGTGACGGTCAACAGCGTGCTGCCCGGGCCGACCCTGTCGGAAGGCGTCGCCGAGTTCATGAAGCAGATGGCCGGTGGGGCGGCCGACGCCGACCTCGACGCGATGGGCCGCGCCTTCGTGGCCGAGCATCGCCCGTCGTCGCTGATCAAGCGCCTTGCCACGGTGGAGGAGGTTGCGAACCTCGTCGCCTATCTCTGCAGCCCGGCAGCGAGCGCCACGACGGGCGCTGCGCTGCGGGTGGATGGCGGTGTCCTGCAAGGTCTCGCGTAGACCGCATCGAGCGAAACGGTCTTCGGCTCGGGGCCGTCGGGCCCCGTTCGATCGAGAGCCACCGGTCCGGCGAAGGCGCCGGACCCGGACTTAGACGATCAAGACTTCAGGTGAGCCGCGAGGTGCTTGTTCATCTCGAACATGGAGCACTTGTCCTTGCCGAAGACCTTCTTGAGCTTGTCGTCGGCCAGGATCTCGCGCTTGTTCTCGGGGTTCTGCAGGTTGTGCTTCTTGATGTAGTCCCACACCTTGCTGACCACCTCGCCGCGGGGCAACGGATCGGTGCCGACGATCGCGCCGAGATCGGCAGACGGCTTCAGCGGCTGCTGCAGGGCGTTCGGCTTCGCGCCGGCGGCCTTGGTGGCGGCGGGTTTGGCAGCCTTCGCGGGCGCGGCCTTGGCGGCCTTCGGCTCGTCGGCCTTCGTGGTCTTGGCCGCCTTCGGCGCAGCCTTCTCGGTCTTCGTGGCCATAAACTTCCTCCGGTTCTCGGGCCGCAGGCCGGGGCATGAGCGCCCCACGGCCGAGCCAGCATAGCAGCAACTAAGCGGTGCCGCCGCCGTTCCAAGGGGAAATCGCCTTCGCGGGGGGCTCATCCACAGGGCAGGCGCGGAAATCCACACCGGAAGCCGCCGATCTGCACCGCCGCGAAGAACATTCCGTCGAACCCGCGCGCTCGAAACCTGCTCTTAACGATCAGGCCCGAGAAATACAGTCATGTTTACCCCGGTTCTCGCGCTCGCGCTGCTGCTCGCCACCGGGCTCGTGCTCGGTCTTGGTCTCGGTATCCGGGCCGAGCCGGTCTCGTCCGGCCTGGAACCGCAACGCTGGCTGGTTTGACGGCGCACGGGATTGCCGTGCCGGGCCGCCGGGTCCATGGGCCCGCGAGCATGATCGATCCCATCACATCCACCACCCTGGAAAGCACCGCCCACGTCGTCCAGGTGGCGCTGAGCCCGGTCTTCCTGCTGTCCGGGCTAGCGACGCTGCTCAACGTCTTCGGTGCCCGGCTCGCGCGGGTGGCCGACCAGGCCGAGCGCGTGTCGACGCTGCTGGCTGGAGCCGGCGAGGCCGAGCGGATCATCCTGGGTCAGCGGCTCGACCGGCTTCATACGCGCTCGCTGGCGCTGGACGCGGCGGTGTTCCTGGCCGCGCTCGGCGGCGTCGCGACCTGCGGCTCGGTGCTGACGCTGTTCGTCGGCGCCCTGCGCGACAGCACGGTGGCGAGCCTGCTGTTCGGCCTGTTCGGGACCGCGATCCTGTGCACGCTTTGCGCGCTCATCGCGTTCGGCTTCGAGATGCTGCTGGCCAGCCGCTCGGTCCGGGACCGGATCAACCAGCGCCGGGCCGATGCCGGGATGTTGGCGGATCTCTGAGCCACCGGAACCCGCTCCCGCCCCGGCGTTTAGTGACCAGGGCCGGCGGCACGTCCGGCCAGGTCCGCGTAACCCGGGAGTCACCATGCCGACGGATCTGCCCACCGAGCGTCCCGTGAGAAAGACGGGCTCCCTGGAGCTCGATCCCACCGGCGAGGGCATCGCCATCGACGAGACCGCCCGCCTGATCGCCTCGAACAAGGTCGAGGGCACGGCGGTGTACGACCGCGAGGGAAAGCACCTCGGGGCAGTGTACAACTTCATGGTGGATAAGGTCACCGGCCAGGTCGCCTACGCGGTGCTGGCCTTCGGGGGCTTCCTCGGGCTCGGCGAGAACCACCACCCCCTACCCTGGAAGGCACTGACCTACAGCACCGAACTCGGCGGCTACGTGGTCGACATCGATCCGGGCAACCTCGCCGGCGCACCGAGCCACGGCCCGGGCGAGGACGCCTTCGCCGACCCGAACTACCGCGGCAAGATCGAGGATTATTACGGCGTGCGCGCGCCAACGCTGTGAGCGCAGGGCGCGGGCCATCGACTCTCCACCGGGACGCCTCGTGCCCGCACGGGCTTTTGCCGCCGGCACCCTTGCGGACCGCGACGGGCCACCTCTCCCGCACGGGAGAGGTGGCCCGCGCCCATCACGACTAGCGCCGCGCCCGCTTCCGGTTACGGTCCTCAGAACTTCCCGCCGAGGCCGACGCTGCCGCCGGGCGACAGCATGGGGCCCATCGAGTTGCTGCCCGCGCCGCCAGCGGCGTTGCCGCCCTCGATGTCCTCGCGCCGGATCCGGCGTTCCCCGGCATTGGCCGATTGCGTCGCGCCGCCGGCGCTGCGCGGGATCGCCAGCTGCTTCGTCGGAGCGGTCTGGAGCGGCTGCCCGTCGGCATCGACCCCGGCGTTGCGGGCCTCGCGGTTGGGCAGGGAGCCGCGCAGCGAGGGCGGCAGCCCGACCTCGGTTTCCGGCATCACGCCGCCCCCGCCGCCGAGCGCCTGACAGCCGGCCACCAGGCTGGCCAGGGCGGCGCAGAGCGCGAGGCCGCGCGCAGTGGCACAGACCGACGAGGGGAGGGTCGACATCGTGTAGTCCTCGCAAGGGGCCGCGGTGGTCTCCGCAGCTCGCAAAAGCTTATCGTCGGCTGTCTACGCTCGGGTTGCGGCGAAAACCAGACACATGCGCGCCAGCACCCGTCGCGCGCGTCCGGGAGGGCGTCCGGATCGGACCGGCGCGGAACTTGCCGGCTGGCCCCAACGGTCCATAACTTCGCCCAGGTCCTTCGGCAGGGTGCTGTCCGCAGGCGGGGTCGCGCCGACGGCGGGCCCGAACCCGGCCGATACGGTCGCGGTCTTGCCGGCGCGTCGGCCCGACCCGGCCCTTCCTCAGAGGACGCAGCGTGTTCAGAACCAACCGGATGATCGCGGCCGTGACGCTCGCCTTGTGGGCGTCGGGCGTTGCGGCGCAGGCCCCGGCCCCGGGGGCGATGGCGCAGCATCCGGTCGACCCCGACGCAGGGCCCACCCGCCGCGCAAACGCCGCCCGCCGCCCCTCCGGTGCCTGCTGCCCGCCTTTGCACCCTGCGCCCCAGCAGCGGCGCCGCCACCTGGGGCGCCGACCACCTCCACCACGCCGGGAGCGCCGTCGAACGCGGCGCAGCAGCAGGGGACCCCGGCCACGGTGCTGGACACCCAGGATTACGAGAGCCTGCTCGGCCGCAGCGTGCGCAGCGCCGGCGGCGACGAGCTGGGGCGCGTCATCGACATCATCATCGACAAGGACGGGCATCCCCGGGCGGCCATCATCGATTTCGGCGGATTCCTGGGTGTCGGCACCCGCAAGATCGCCGTCGATTGGCGCGCCCTGCGCTTCACCCCCGATGGCAACAAAGAGCGCAAGCTGTCCGTCGCGCTGAGCCGCAACCAGGTCCGGGTGTCGCCCGAATACAAGGCCGGCGAGCCGATCGTCGTGCTCGGCCCGGCGAGCCCGGCCGCCCCCGTGCCCGAGGGCGAGCAGGCGACGAGCGCGGCCCCGCCGGTCAATCCCGCCGCCCCGGTCGTGTCTGCGCCAACCGTTCCGGCTCCGTCGGTCCCGACGCCGTCCGCCCCGCTTCCCGCCACCCTCCGGAAAAGGCCCCGGATAAGTGACGGTGGCCCGATTGAAGGCAAGACCCGCCGTTTCCCCCCGCGAGCGCGAGGTGTCCCGACAGGACCCGCGTTCGCGGCCCGTCCGCCTGAAGGATCAGTCGGCCGAAGTCGCGCGCGAGCCGGCCCGGGCGGCCGCGGAGGCCGCACCGGTGGACCGAACGCTCACGGCGGCAAGCCGCCACGGCCTCGACGCCTTCGCGTTCTTCGTCGCCAACCTGCAGACCGGGTTCGGGCCGTTCCTGGCCGTGTACTTCTCGCAGGCGAAGTGGACCCAGTCCGATATCGGCTTCGCCCTCACAGTAGGGAGCCTCGTCGCGCTGCTGGGCCAGGTGCCGGGCGGCGCCTTCGTCGACGTGGTGCGCTCGAAGCGGTTCGCCGCCGCGGTAGCGGTGATCGGCATCTCGGGCAGCGCCTTCGCGCTGGCGATCTGGCCGAGCTTCCCGGTGGTGCTCCTGGCCATGGCGGTGCATTCGGGGGCGAGCTGCGTGCTCACGCCGGCTATCGCGGCGATCAGCATCGGACTGGTCGGGCGGGCCCGGGCGGGCGGAGCGCCCTCGGCCGCAACGCGAGCTTCGCGGCGGTCGGCAACGCGCTCGGCGCCGCCGGCATGGGCGCCATCGGCTACTACCTCTCGAACGGAGCGGTGTTCTACCTGACGGCGGCTCTCGTAGTGCCGACGATCATCGCGCTGACGCGAATCCGCGCCGACGAGATCGACGCCAACGTGTTCAAGGATGTGGCCCCCGAGGCGGCCTCCAAGTCGACTTCCACGGCAGCTTCCAAGCCGGCCTCCGCCCAGCCGCCCCGCGCCGCCGGGCAGGACGGCGTGCGGGCGCTGCTGACCAATCGCGGGCTCCTGTGCTTCGCGGCCTGCATGGTCCTGTTCTTCCTCGCGAACGCCGCGATGCTGCCGCTGGTGGGCAGCGTCCTCACCCTGCGGGCGAGCGAGACCGCCACCGCGCTGATCGCGGCCTGCATCATGGTCCCGCAGGCGGTACTCGCCGTGAGCGCCCCCGCGGTCGGCCGGGCCGCCGAGCGGTTCGGCCGCTACCCGGTGCTGCTCCTGGGCTTCGGCGCCTTGCCGGTGCGCGGGTTGATGCTCGCCTACACCACGAACCCCTACGGCCTGGTCGCCATCCAGGTTCTCGACGGGATCTCCGCCTCGGTGCTCGGCGTGATGGTGCCTCTCGTGGTCTCGGATCTCACCCGCGGCACGGGGCGTTTCAACCTTGCGCTCGGCGCGGTCGGCACCGCGATGGGCGTGGGCGCTGCGCTCTCGACGTCGATCGCTGGGATCATGGCGGACCGCCTGGGAAGCCATAGCGCCTTCCTGGGGCTGGCCTTCATGGGCTTCGCGGCCTTCATGCTGGTGGCGCTGATCATGCCCGAGACGCGCCAGCCGGCGGAGGAGGCGTGATCCGCGGCATCGGATTCGCTTGCGTGTATCCGCGCCGCTCAAGCGGCGTTCAGGTTTGAGAGATAAAAGCGCGCGGGAGGTGCGGGCCGGTGCAACATATGGCAACGCTGTCGCGTTGCCGCTGCGGGTCCGATTACGCCCGCGTTGCACTCCGCCTCAGCCCGCACCAGCCAGTGCCGCGTGAATACGGAATGGTCACCGCGATGGAAGAGCTGCACCAATACGCTGAGAGGCCCTTCGCCTTCGTCGGGCGATACCTCCGGCGCCGCTGGGTGCCCCACCTGGTGATCCTGATCTCCGTGCTCGGTGCGGTCGGGTTCTCGGTCTCGACCGACTATGCCCTCAAGGGCGTGGTCGATGCGCTTACCAAGGGTCCCGGCCCGGGCAACACCGTGGTCTGGGGGGCGCTCGCCGTCCTGATCGGATTCATCGCGGCCGACAACATGCTCTGGCGCGTGGCGGCGCTGACCGGGGCCTTTACGTTCGTGGGCGTCACCGGCGACATTCGGCGCGACCTGTTCCGGCACATGACCGGCCATTCGCCGACCTTCTTCTCCGACCGGCAGCCGGGAACCCTGGCGTCGCGCATCACGGCGACCTCGAACGCGATCTTCACGGTCGAGAACATGTTCGTGTTCAACGTGATGCCGCCGACCGTCGCGGCCTTCGGGTCGATCGCCTACATCGCCACCGTCAACACCACCATGGCGGCGATCCTGGCTGGCGTCTTCGCCGCGGTCGTCGTGCTGATGTTCAAGATGGCGGCGGCCGGCAAGCCGCTGCACCACGACTTCGCCGCCAAGGCGGCCTCCGTGGACGGCGAGATGGTCGACCTCGTCGGCAACATGTCGCTCGTGCGAGCGTTCTCGGGCTTCAAGCGCGAGGGCCAGCGCTTCGAGGGCACGATCGCCACGGAGATGCGCGCCCGCCGTTCGTCGCTGCTCTACCTTGAGAAGCTGCGCATCGTGCACGCGGTGCTCACCGTATTGGCGGTGTTCGGCCTGCTCTACTGGGCGATCCAGATGTGGGAGGCCGGCCAGGCGACCAATGGCCAGGTGGTGCTGGTCTGCACGCTCGGCATCCGCATCCTGGCGGCCACCCGCGACCTCGCGGTGGCACTGGTGGACGCGACCCAGCACACCGCCCGCCTGGCGGAGGCGCTGCACACCCTGCTCCAGCCCCACGACCTCGTGGACCATCCGGAAGCCAAGCCGCTCGCCGGCCAGGGTGCCAAGATCGAGTTCGACCACGTCGCCTTCAATTATCCGGACGGGCGCCCGGTCTTCACCGATTTCGACCTCGTGATCGAGCCGGGCCAGAGGGTCGGCCTCGTCGGCAAGTCGGGCGGCGGCAAGTCGACCCTGTTCTCGCTGCTGCAGCGCTTCTACGACGTGAAGACCGGCGAGATCCGCATCAACGGCCAGAAGGTCGAGTTGGTGACCCAGGAATCCCTGCGCGAGGCGATCACGGTCGTCCCGCAGGACGTGTCGATGTTCCACCGCTCGTTGCGCGAGAACATCCGCTACGGCCGGCCGGAGGCCACCGACGAGGAGGTCTGGCAGGCCGCCGAGGCGGCACGCTGCACCGAGTTCATCCAGTCCCTGCCGGAGGGCTTCGACACCATGGTCGGCGACCGCGGCGTGAAACTCTCGGGCGGCCAGCGCCAGCGCATCGCCATCGCGCGGGCCATCCTGAAGAATTCGCCGATCCTGCTGCTCGACGAGGCGACCTCTGCGCTCGACGCGGAATCGGAGCAGGCGATCCGTCAGGCGCTCGCGAACCTCATGAAGGGCCGCACCGTCATCGCCATCGCCCACCGCCTGTCGACGCTTCAGGACTTCGACCGGATCGTGGTGCTGGAAGGCGGCCGCATCATCCAGGACGGCTCGCCAGACAAGCTGACCCATCTCGACGGCTTCTTCCGCGAGCTGATGAAGAAGGAATCGATGTCGATGTCCCTGGCGGCGGCCTGATCGGGGCGCCCGGCGAGGCCCGGCCGTGCCCGATCTCGACACCGTCGTCCGGGAGATCTCCGACGAGATGGCCCTGCGCTCCGACCGGGGCGCGGTAGCCGATTACATCCCCGAACTCGCCCACGTGGACCCGAACCAGTTCGGCATCGCGGTGATCGATGCCGACGGGGCCGTCACCGTCGGCGGCGACAGCGAGACGCCGTTCTCGATCCAGAGCGTGTCGAAGGTGTTCACGCTGACCCTGGCGCTCGGCATGGTGGGTGACCGGCTGTGGAAGCGGGTCGGGCGCGAGCCCTCCGGCAACCCGTTCAACTCGATCGTCCAGTTGGAGCGGGAGCGCGGGGTGCCGCGCAACCCGTTCATTAATGCCGGCGCCATCGCGGTGACCGACGTGATCCTCTCGGGTCATGCGCCCCGGGAGGCGTTGGGCGAGATCCTGCGCTTCATGCAGTTCCTGGCCCAGGACCCCACCATCACCATCGACGAGCAGGTGGCGGCCTCCGAGAAGCGCACCGGCTTCCGCAACACCGCGCTCGCCAACTACATGAAGTCGTTCGGCGTCATCGAGAACCCGGTGGACTACACGCTCGGCGTCTACTTCCATCACTGCGCCATCGCGATGACCTGCCGGCAGCTCGCCATGGCGGGCCGGTTCCTGGCACATAACGGCCGCAACCCGTCGACCGGGCACAACGTCGTCTCGGCCGAGCGGGCGCGCCGCATCAACGCGATCATGCTGACCTGCGGTCACTACGACGGCTCGGGCGAGTTCGCCTACCGGGTCGGCCTGCCGGGCAAGAGCGGCGTCGGCGGCAGCATCCTGGCGGTGGCCCCCGGCAAGGCCTCGATCGCGGTCTGGTCACCCGGCCTCGACGCGGCGGGCAACTCCCATCTCGGCCGTGTCGCCCTGGAGCGCCTGACCCAGCGCATGGGCTGGTCGGTGTTCGGGGCGTGACCGACACCTTGCGCGGAGGCGCCTTCCGCGGCACTGCGCCAGCGTGGTGCTGCGGCGCCTGAGGCAGGACCAGGCACATGACGACGAGTACGGCGGCGCGGACGTCGGGTAGTGATCTTGACCCCGGCGCCATCCTGGCCCGCCTCGACCGGCTGCCGCCGACGCGCACGATCTGGCGTTTCGTCGCTCTCCTCGGCCTCGGCTTCTTCTTCGAGCTCTACGACCTGCTGTTCACCGGCTACGTCGCCCCGGGGCTCGTGAAGGCCGGGATCCTGACGCCGACCACGCCCGGGCTGTTCGGCGCGAGCGGCGTGGCGAGCTTCGTGGCGGCCCTGTTCACCGGGCTGTTCATCGGAACCCTGGTCTGCGGCTGGCTGGCCGACCGGTTCGGGCGCCGGGCGATCTTCACGTGGTCGCTGCTGTCCTACACCGCCGCCAACGTCGTGATGGCCTGCCAGACCGACGCGTTCGGGCTCAATCTCTGGCGGCTGATCGCCGGCATCGGCCTCGGCCTGGAGATGGTGACCATCGGCAGCTACCTCTCGGAGCTGGTGCCGAAGGCGATCCGCGGCCGCGCCTTCGCCCTGTGCCAGGGCATCGGCTTCACCGCCGTGCCGGTGGTGGCCTTCCTGTCCTATCTGCTGATCCCGACGGCGCCGCTGGGGATCGACGGCTGGCGCTGGGTCGTGCTGATCGGCGCCACCGCGGCGATCGGGGTCTGGTGGCTGCGCGCCGGCCTGCCGGAGAGCCCGCGCTGGCTGGTCGAGCGCGGGCGGCTCGCGGAGGCCGACGCGGTCCTGCGGCGCCTCGAAGGCCAGGTCGCCGCCGAGTACGGCCGCCCCCTGCCGTTGCCCGCAGCGCCGGAGCCGGTGCAGCGGCGCGGCGCCTTCGGCGACCTGTGGGTGCCGCCGTACCGGCGCCGGGCGCTGATGATGGCCGGCTTCAACGTGTTCCAGACGGTGGGCTTCTACGGCTTCGCCAACTGGGTGCCGACCCTGCTGGTGGCGCAGGGCATCACCATCACGTCGAGCCTCGCCTACACGGCGCTGATCGCGCTGGCCGCCCCGGTCGGGCCTCTGATCGGCCTGGCCATCGCCGACCGGTTCGAGCGCAAGCACGTCATCGTGGCCGCAGCCCTCGTCTACATCGCCTGCGGGCTGACCTTCGCGCAGACCCGCGACGTGTCGGCAATCATCGCGCTCGGGATCGGCCTGACGCTGGCCTCCAACGTGATGTCGTACAGCTTCCACGCCTACCAGGCCGAGCTGTTCCCCACCGGCATCCGCGCCCGGGCGGTGGGGTTCGTCTATTCGTGGAGCCGCTTCTCGGCGATTTTCACGGGGTTCGTCATCGCCTTCGTGCTGCGCGAGGCCGGCACCCCGGGGGTGTTCCTGTTCATCTCCGCGGCGATGCTGGCGGCGGGGTCGCTGGTCGGGCTGCTGGGACCCCGCACCCGCGACGTGGCGTTGGAGAAGATCGCGGGGTGAGGGCGCATGCCTGCGAGGGCCATGCGTGCTCGCCTGACGGTATGATCGAACAGGCGAAGCCTCGGATGACGGTCCGCATCGACGCTGCGACCACGTCCGAGCCGGATACCCTGGTTTGAGGGCCGGCGATCGACCTTGATGCCGTCGAGGTGTCCCACCCCGTCATCGTGGTCGAGGGGCTCTCACCGGGGATCAAGTCGGTGGATACCGAGGCAAAGCGCGTCGGCTATTTTTAAATCGGCAGCGTCGCGCACGACCTGATCATCGATCCGGTCAAGCGTCTGATCGCTCACCACAGACGCGCCTTGGAACGCCCGATCGAAGTCCGCATCGGAAGCCGAGGGCCCCTCGCTCCGACCCCGCCCGGCCTGAGCCTGTCGGTGGCCGAGCTGTTCGCCGATCTCCCGCCCCCGCAGCGCCCGCGGCTTGATCCGATCCGAGGCGGATGTCACAGCGGCGCAAACGCGAATCAGGACACCCGGATGACCACACCCCTCGATCTCCTCGTGCTCGGCAACGCCATCGTCGACGTGATCGCCCGCACGGACGACGCCTTCCTGGACGCCCAGGGGGTGACCAAAGGCGCGATGCAGCTGATCGACGAGGAGCGGGCGGAGACGTTGTTCGCTGCGATGGGCCCGG
Organism: Methylobacterium sp. WL1; assembly: GCF_008000895.1. Taxonomy (NCBI): domain Bacteria; kingdom Pseudomonadati; phylum Pseudomonadota; class Alphaproteobacteria; order Hyphomicrobiales; family Methylobacteriaceae; genus Methylobacterium; species Methylobacterium sp. WL1. The sequence continues at coordinate 3,927,574 of NZ_CP042823.1, forward strand.
CCACGATCGTCTCGGGCGGCTCGGGGGCGAACACCGCGGTGGGCGCGGCCCTGCTCGGCGCCAAGACCGGCTTCGTCGGCAAGGTCCGGAACGATGAGCTCGGCGGCCTGTTCGGCCACGACCTCAAGGCCACGGGCGTCGGCTTCACGGTGCCGCCCGCGACCGAGGGGCCGGCCACGGCCCGCTGCTTCGTGCTGGTGACGCCCGACGGCGAGCGCACGATGAGCACCTATCTCGGCGCCTGCCAGGGGCTGAAGCCCGACGACGTGGACCGGGCGCTCGTCGCCTCGGCCCGAGTGGTCTATCTCGAAGGCTATCTGTGGGACCCGCCCGCCGCCAAGGATGCGTTCCGCAAGGCGGTCGAGATCGCCCACCAGGCCGGCAACGCGGTGGCGCTGACGCTGTCGGACGCGTTCTGCGTCGGCCGCTACCGGGACGAATTCCTGGGCCTCGTGCGCGACGGCAGCATCGACATCCTGTTCGCCAATATCGGCGAGCTTCAGAGCCTCTACCAGACCGACGATCCCGAGGCCGCCGTGGCCGCCCTGCGCGACGAGCGCAACGCCCGCGGCAGGCACCTGCTCGGCCTGGTCACCCGCTCGTCGGACGGCGCCCTGGTGGTGCAGGGCGGGGAGGTCCGGTCCGTCGAGGCGAGCCCGGTCCGCGAGGTGCTGGACACGACCGGGGCCGGTGACCTGTTCGCGGCCGGGTTCCTGGCCGGGCACGCCCGCGGCCTCGACAACGTCGCCAGCGCCCGCCTCGGCACTTTGGCGGCCGCCGAGGTGATCCAGCACATCGGCGCGCGCCCCCAGGCCGATCTGGTCGGCCTCGCCAAGGCGCGCGGCCTGCTCTGATCCGGCGCTTCAGGCGGCCCGCACCGTCGCGAGGAAGCGCGTCACCTCGCTCCGCAGATGCTCGAACCGGAGCGACAGCTCGGACGCCGAGCTGAGCACTTGGTCGGCCGCTGTCCCCGTCTGATTGGCGGCGTCCGCGACGCCGGAGATGCTGCTCGTCACCTCGCCGGCGCTCGACGCCGCCTCGGTGACGTTGCGGGCGATCTCCCGGGTCGCGGCCCCCTGCTCCTCGACGGCGGCCGCGATCAGGGTCGCGACGGCGCTGATCTCCTGGATCCGCCCGCCGATGCGGCCGATGGCCGAGACCGCGTGGTCGGTCGAGGCCTGGATCCGCCCGATATGGCCGCCGATCTCGTCCGTGGCCCGGGCGGTCTGGCTCGCCAGCTCCTTCACCTCGGCAGCGACCACGGCGAAGCCGCGCCCGGCCTCGCCGGCGCGAGCCGCCTCGATGGTCGCGTTGAGCGCCAGCAGGTTGGTCTGTCCGGCGATGCTGGTAATCATCGTGACCACGTCGCCGATCCGGGCGGCGGCACCGCTCAGCTCTTGCACCAGATGAGCCGTTGACGCGGCGTCCTCGACGGCGGCCTGGGTCAAAGCCGCGGCGCTCGACACCTGACGGCCGATCTCCTGGACGGAGTTTTCGAGTTCCTCCGCCGCGGAGGCCGCGGTGTTGACGTTGGCGGCAGCCAGTTCGGCCGCGCTCGCCACCCGCAGGGATTGGCTGGCGGCGCCGGAGGCCGTGCTGGTCATGGTGGCGGCGGTGGCCTGCAGCGCCGCGGACGCCCCCGAAACCGTCCCGATGATGCCGCCGACGGACCCCTCGAAGGCGTCGGCGATGTGGCGCATGCCCGTCTTGCGCTGCTCCTCGGCGTCCGCCCGGGCGCGCGCGGTTTCCGCCTCCAGCGCCTGAGCGTGGATCAGGCCGTCCTTGAACACCTGCACGGACGCGGCCATGGCGCCGATCTCGTCGCGCCGCGCGGCGTGGGGGACGGCGACGGTCAGATCCTGCGCCGCCAGCCGCGCCATGATCCCGGTCATGGCCCGGATCGGATGGGCGACGCCGTGCAGGATCAACCAGAGAGCTCCGGCCGTGGCGACCAGGCCCGCGATCAGCAGGGCGGCCGTGACGGTCCAGGCGGTCGCGTAGGCGTCCTCGGCCCGCCGCGTCGCGGCCTGCGTGCCGGTGGCGTTGACCTTGGCGAGGTCCGCCAGCGCCCCGAAGGCGTTCACCAGGGGCGTGCGGGCCGGCGCGATGGCGTCGCGGCCTGCATTGCGGTCACCGCGCCGGAGAGCCGCCACAATCGGTTCCCGGGCGGCGAGATAGGCCTGCCAACGCGCCTCGAACGCATTCCACAGGGCGGTCTCGTCGGCGGATCCGATATGAAAGCGGTACTGCCTGAACTTCTCCGGGATGGCCGCGTCCATCTCGGTGAATTCGGTGTCGAGGTCGCGGTTTTCGGCGCTTTCCTCGGCGATCACCCTGCGGATCGTGGTGGTGTGATACCGGAGTGCCAGGAACTGAAGCTCGTCCAGCTCGCGATTCTTCACGTTCCAGACGTCCCGCATCTCCCTGGCCGAGTCGTGAACCGCCTTGATGCTCACGATGTTCGATAGGGAATTGGCGATCAGAAGGATGAATCCGACGAACGACGCCAAGAACAACCGAACGGTGATGCTGCGCCCCAAGTTCATCTCGCTGCCCCTCCACGCCAATGGCTCGAACCTTAGCGCAGGCGCGTGACAACGAGGTTTTAGCGTTCGCTGCGTCGTCCAACCAACGAGCCGCCAGAAGCGGGGATACGGGACAAAAATCTTCGCGGCGCTCGCCTTATAGCCTGGATCGTCTTGCCGATCCCAATTTTAAGGCGAGGATCCGGCGGATCAGGGTTGCAGCAGCACCTTTCCCATCGCAGCCCGGCGGGTCAGCAGCCCGAACGCCTCCGGAAACTCGGCCAGCGGGTAGGTACCGTGAACCTGCGCGGTAAGCTGGCCCTCGGCGACCCAGGCCAGCAGCCGGCGCTGGTCGGCCCGGTGCGCCTCCGGCTCGCGGTCGAGGAAGGCGCCCCAGTGCACGCCCTGCACGTCGAGTTCCTTCAGGAGCATCAGGTTGAGCGGCAGCCGCGGGATGCCGCCGGCGGCGAAGCCGATGACGAGGTAGCGCCCACGCCAGGCCAGGGCGCGCAGGGCCGGCTCGGCGTAGTCGCCGCCGACCGCGTCGTAGACCACGTCGACCCCGCCGCCGCTGATCCGGCGCAACGCGTCCTTCAGGGTCGCGGGATCGTAGACCAGCGTCGCCTCGGCGCCGTGGGCGCGGGCGACCGCGAGTTTTTCCTCCGAGGAGGCGCAGGCGATCACCCGGGCGCCCATCAGCCGGCCGAGTTCCACCGCGGCGAGGCCGACGCCCCCGGAGGCGCCGAGCACGGCGAGCCACTCGCCCGGCTGGATGCGCGCCCGGTTGGCCAGCGCGTGCAGCGAGGTGCCGTACGTGATGGTGAGCCCGGCCGCCTGCGCGTCCGGCACGGCCTCCGGCACCGGCGTGAGCTTACCGGCATCGACGGCGATCAGCTCCGCGCAGCAGCCGTATCCGGCATGGACGATGACCCGGTCGCCGACGGAAACGCCTATGGCGCCCTCTCCCAGCGCCTCGACCACCCCGACGCCCTCGCCCCCCGGCGAGAACGGCAAGGGCGGCTTCACCTGGTAGCGGCCGGCCACGATCAACGTGTCGAAGAAGTTGAGGGCGGCGAGCCGGATCCGCACCAGGGCCTGCCCGGGGCCCGGCACCGGATCGGGGCGATCCACGATCTCCAGCTGCTCCGGCCCGTCGAGCCTCGTGCACAGCAGCGCCCGCATCCTGTCCTCCCGGTTGGTGTCCTTCGCTCTGTGAAGGCCCGGACCGGCGGCGGGGTCAAGCCGTCCCGATCATCTCGCGGATGCGGGCGCCCAGAACCTCGACTCCGAACGGCTTGGTGATCACCTGCATGCCGGGGGCGAGCGGGCCGTTGCCCAGCACGGCGTGCTCCGCGTAGCCGGTGATGAACAGCACCTTGAGGCCCGGACGCGTGACTCGGCCGGCCTCGGCCATCTGCCGCCCGTTCAGGCCGCCCGGCAGCCCGACATCGCTGACCAGAAGGTCGATGCGCACGTCGGATTGCAGCACCTTGAGGCCGGCGACGCTGTCGGCCGCTTCGATCGCCGTGTAGCCGAGATCCTCCAGCACCTCGGTCACCAGCATGCGTACGGTCGGCTCGTCGTCGACCACCAGCACGGTCTCCCCCGGCGCCGCCCGGGCCGGCGCGCCGAATGCGGCGTGCGGGTCCTCCTCTTCCACGGCGCCCCGGTGGCGGGGCAGGTAGAGGCAGACATCGGTGCCGCGGCCGAGTTCGGAGGCGATCCGCACCTGGCCGCCCGATTGCTGGGCGAAGCCGTAGATCATCGACAGGCCGAGGCCGGTGCCCTGCCCGATCGGCTTGGTGGTGAAGAACGGCTCGAACACCTTGCCGACGATCTCGGGCGCCATGCCGATGCCGGTATCGGCGACGCGCAGCAGCAGGTACTGGCCCGGCGGCAGGTCGTGGCACCGGGCGGCGCGGGCGTCGAGCCGGGTGTTGGCGGTCTCGATGGTGATGCGGCCGCCCTCGGGCATCGCGTCCCGGGCGTTGATGCACAGGTTGAGCAGGGCGTTCTCGAGCTGCGGCGGGTCCACCAGGGCCGGCCACAGGTCCGGGTCGGCCGTCACCGCCACGGTCACGGCGGGGCCGACCGTGCGGCGGATCATTTCCTCCAGGCCGGCCACCAGACGGTTCACGTCGGTGGGCTTCGGGTCGAGGGTCTGCCGGCGCGAGAAGGCGAGGAGGCGGTGCGTCAGGGCGGCGGCGCGCTTGGACGCGCCCTGGGCGGCGCTGATGTAGCGGTCCACATCCATGAGGCGCCCTTGGGCCAGCCGGGTCTGGATCAGCTCCAGCGAGCCGGAGATGCCGGCGAGCAGGTTGTTGAAGTCGTGGGCCAGAAAGCCGGTGAGCTGGCCGACCGCCTCCATCTTCTGCGATTGCCGCAGGGCCTCCTCGGCGGCAGCCAGCGCGTCGGCCCGCTCGCGCTCAGCGGTGAAGTCGCGCCCGACCGCGTTGATCACCCCGTCGCCAGGCCGGGCCGCCCAGGTGATCCAGCGGTAGCTGCCGTCCCGGTGGCGGTAGCGGTTGTCGAAGCGGGCCTGGCTGCGCCCCGCGGCCAGTTGCTCCCCGCCCGCGGCGGTGCGGCCCAGGTCGTCCGGGTGGACGAAGCCGATCAGGTTGGTGCCGACGAGTTCGTCGGCCCGCCAGCCCAGCACCTCCGTCCAGGCCGGGTTCACCGCGGTGATCGTCCCGTCGAACAGGCACCGCAGCATCATGTCGGAGGAGAGGGTCCACAGGGCGTTGCGGTCGGCGGTGCGCTCCTCGACCTGCAGGGCCAGGGAGGCATTGAGGTCGCGCAGCTCTGCGAGCGCCGTCTCCAGCCGGCCCCGGCTCTCCGTGAGGGCGAGGTCGGCCAACACCCGGCCGGTGGTCTCGTTGGTGAGGATGAACAGGCCCGCGACCGCGCCGTCCGCGTCGAGCACCCGCGAATACGAGAAGGTCCACCAGGTGTCCTGCGCGCCTCGGTCGGTGTCGAGCCGCCACGGCAGGTCGATGAACCGCTCGGGCCGGCCCTCCATGGCCGCATCGATGATCGGCTTGGCCTGCGCCCAGCCATCGGCCCAGACCTCCTCGAACCGCGCGCCCATCGCCCAGGGCAGCCGCGGCCCGAGCAAGGGGACATACGTGTCGTTGAAGAAGAAATGCAGATCTGGCCCCCAGGCCAGGATCATCGATTCCGGCGAGTTGAGCACCCGCGACAGGGCCGCCCGGAGCTCCGCCGGCCACGTCGTGGGCGGGCCGAGGGGGTGGCCGGACCAGTCCCGCGCACGAATCATCCGCGCGGCCTCGCCGCCGCCGGAGAGGAAGGCCAGGGGGTCGGTCACGGGATGATGGTCATCTGCATCATGGGTGTTGCCGCGTATGACCGTCTTCGACCGTGCTTCCAAGGCGTCTGGACTTGCATTGAAGATCGCCCGTCATGACCCACGTTCAGCGCTTCCGTCTGACCGAAGATAATGCTGCGGCCCACGCAGCCGCGGACCAGTTGTTCGCGGTGGTCCGGCGCGCACTCGAGATCGTCCTGCCTCTCGAGACGGAGATCCTGCACGTCGGCGCCACTGCCATACCGGGCTGCTTGACCAAAGGAGATCTCGATATCGTGGTGCGTGTCGAGCGGCAGGCCTTCGCCATCGCTGAACATTGCCTCGCGGCACGCTTCACACGCAACGGCGGGTCGGTCCGCACCGATGACTTCGCGGCGTTCCAGGATGACGGCTGGACGCCGCACCTTGGGATCCAACTCACACTCAAAGGCGGCCCCTTCGATGTATTCCACCGTTTCGCTGCGGCCCTGCGCGCCGATCCCGAACTGGTAGCCCGCTACAATACTCTGAAGCGCGCCCACCACGATCACCCGATGACGGTCTATCGCGCCGCCAAAGACGCGTTCATCGGCGACGTCCTGCAATCCTGCCCGCCGTCTTCGTCGCGCGACGACGGTTAGAGCGCTCCCCGCCGAATTGGATACCGGTTCGCCGAAAGCGAGGGCGCCGAATCGAGGACCGAGAGCCGGTCCCGGGGACGGCGCAGGCCAGACGACCTCAATGCGCCTCCTGCCAGTTCCCCGCCGCGTTGGCCTCCACCACCAGCGGCACCCGGAGCGTCAGGGCCGGCGCCGGCGCCTCCTCCATCACGCCGCGGATGATCGGGATCGCCCGCTCGACCTCGTCCTCGGCGGCCTCGAAGACCAGCTCGTCGTGCACCTGCAGCAGCATGCTGACCTTGAGCTTCTGCGCGGCGAGGGCCGTCTCCATCCGGGTCATGGCGCGCCGGATGATGTCGGCGGCCGAGCCCTGGATCGGGGCGTTGATCGCCTGGCGCTCGACGCTGGCGCGCTCGGACGGGTTGTTGGAGCGGATCTGCGGGTAGTGGCAGACCCGGCCGAACAGCGTCGTGACGTAGCCCTTGTCCCGGCAGATCTTCTTCGTGCTGTCGATGTAGTCTCGGATACCCGGGAACTGCTCGAAATACTGTTTGATGAACGCCGACGCCTCCTCCCGGCCGATGCCGAGGCGATCCGCCAGCCCGAAGGCCGAGATGCCGTAGATGATGCCGAAGTTGATGGTCTTGGCCCGGCGCCGCAGGTCGGGGGTCATGTCCTTGAGCGACACGCCGAACATCGCCGAGGCGGTCGCCGCGTGGATGTCGATGCCGTCCGCGAACGCTTTGCGTAGCTCCGGGATGTCGGCCATGTGGCCCAGGAGCCGCAGCTCGATCTGCGAGTAATCCGCCGAGATCAGCCGGTTGCCAGGCGCCGCCACGAAGGCCCGGCGGATGCGCCGGCCCTCCTCGGTGCGGATCGGGATGTTCTGCAGGTTCGGCTCGGACGAGGACAGGCGGCCCGTGGTGGTGGCGGCCAGCGAGAACGAGGTATGGACCCGCGCCGTCTCCCGGTCGGCATGGGTCTGGAGCGAATCCGTGTAGGTGGATTTCAGCTTCGACAGCTGGCGCCACTCCAGGATCTTTTTCGGAAGCTCGTGCCCGGCCTGGGCCAGTTCTTCGAGCAGGGTCGCGGGTGTCGCCCACTGGCCGGAGGGCGTCTTCTTCGCCCCCGGCAGGCCCATCTTGCCAAACAGGATGTCGCCGATCTGCTTGGGCGAGCCGACGGAAAACTTTTCGCCGGCATCCTCCTGGATCTCCTCCTCCAGGCGGACCAGGATCTGCGAGAAGTCGCCGGACAGCCGGCTCAGCATCTCGCGGTCGACCCGGATGCCGCGCTGCTCCATGCGGGCGATCACCGGCAGGAGCGGCCGTTCCAGGGTCTCGTAGACCGCCACCCGCCGCTCGGCGACGAGGCGCGGCTTCATCATCCGCCACAGGCGGAGCGTGACGTCGGCATCCTCGGCCGCGTAGGCGGTGGCCTTGTCGATCGCCACCCGGTCGAAGCTGACCTTGTTCCGCCCCGTGCCGGCCACGTCGGAGAACGTGATCGGCTGGTGGCCGAGATGGCGGCGGGCCAACTCGTCCATGCCGTGCCCGCCCTTGCCGGCGTCGAGCACGTAGGAGATCAGCATCGTATCGTCGAACGGCGCGATCTCGATGCCGTAGCGGGCCAGCACGACCCAATCGTATTTGAGGTTCTGACCGACCTTCAGCACCCCGGGATTCTCGAGGAGCGGCTTCAGCCGGGCGATGGCCGCGTCGAGGGGGATCTGGCCGGGCACCGGCTCGGCCACGTCTGAGGCCGCCGCGCCCTCGCCGAACAGGTCGGTGGAATCGGCCTGCACCTTCGCGGCCTGGATATGGGCCAGTGGGATGTAGCAGGCCCGCCCGGTGGCGGTGGCCAGGGAGACGCCGACGAGCCCGGCCTTGTGCGCGTCGAGCGCGTCGGTCTCAGTATCGACCGCGACCACCCCGGCCTCCTCGGCCTCGGCGATCCAGGCATCGAGCTGCTCCAGGGACGCGACGGTCTCGTAGGCGGCGGTGTCGAACGGCGCTACGGCCTCCGCGGCGCGGGCGGCAACGACGTTGCCCGGCGTCGCCTCGATCGGCGCCCGGGGCTTGGCCGGCGCGTCCGGCAGGTCGAGATCCGCGAACGGGTCCACCTCGCCGCCCCCCCGGTGGGGGCGGCGCGCCCGGCGGTTGCTCGGCACCGGCCGCCGCGGTTTCGGGATCGGGCGGCACGGAATCGCCGAAGAACGGCACCGCGTCGCCGCCGCCGCTGGCGTTGCCGTAGCCGTGGGGCCTCGCCCCGGGCAGCAGCGCCGGATCGGGCTTTACCGCCTCGGGGTCGACATGCAGCATCTGGGCGATGCGGCGGGTCAGGGTGTTGAACTCCATCGCCTTGAGGAAGCCGACCAGCTTCTCGGGATCGGGCTTGGGCACCGTGAGGTCGTCCAGCGGCACCGGGACGGCGACGTCCTCCATCAGCGCCACCAGCTTGCGCGACAGCTTGGCCTGCTCGACGTTGGCCAGCAGGGTCTCGCGGCGCTTGGGCTGCTTGATCTCGCCGGCCCGCTCCAGCAGCGCCTCGAGGCTGCCGAACTCCTTGATCAGCGCCGCCGCGGTCTTCAGGCCGATGCCGGGCACGCCGGGGACGTTGTCGGAGGTGTCGCCGATCAGCGCCAGCGCGTCGCCGATCTGGTTGGGCTGCAGCCCCTCCCACTTGGCGATGATCGCCTCGACGTCGAGGTTGCGCTCGGGCCGATAGCCGGCCTTGCCCTTCGAGCCCGATTCGAAGTCGTAGAACCGGACCAGCGGCCCGACGAGCTGCATCAAGTCCTTGTCGGACGAGACGATGATGACGCCCGCGCCCCGGGCCTCCGCCTGCCGCGTATAGGTGGCGATCAGGTCGTCCGCCTCGTAGCGCACCAGCTCCACCGCGTGCAGGCCGAAGGCCCGCACCGCGTCACGCATCAGCGGCATCTGGCGCTTGAGGTCGTCCGGCGCGTCCGGGCGATGGCCCTTGTAATCCGGGAACATCTCCTTGCGGAACGAGCCCTCGGACTTGTCGAAGATGATGCCGAGATGGGTCGGCATGATGCCGGCGGCGCCTTCCTGCAGGAACTGGGCGATCTTCGTGCAGAACAGCCGCACGGCGCCGGTGGGCAGCCCGTCCGAGGGACGCGAATTGTACTTCTGGTCCTGGTTGATCGACTGGAAATAGGCCCGGAAGATGAACGACGAGCCGTCGACCAGGATCACCTGATCGCCCGGGCCGACTTTCTTGGGACTTGCGGCGGCGGTCTCGACGGTCATGGGCGCTCGACTGTCATGGGCGAAGGCGTCTGGGGCGAAGGCGTCTCGGGGCGATCAGGGCGCGTGCGATCCAGCTCGGCACGGCAGGCCGCCATCGGAAAGGGTCATTCGTCGTGGACGGTGAGCCAGACGATGTCCAGAGTCAGGCTGTCGTAGCCGTGGTGATCGACGCTGCCAGCTCCCGCGATCAGTCGCCACGGCACCTCGGGATACCGGGCCCTCGCGGCAGCGCTCAGGCGTCGGCTCCCTCCAGTCACCCCGTCCAAACGCGAGTGCCGGGGATCAGCCGCGATGGCCAATCACGCCGCGAGTTCGCGGCCGATCTCCTCCACCCGGCGCAGGTCGTCCACGAACGCCGCGTAGGCGTCCGCTTTGGCCTCGTCGGGCAGGCGCAGCAGGTAAGACGGGTGGACCGTGATAAAGCCCTGAAAGCGGTTGTCGAAGCGGTCGAACCGGAACGGGCCGCGCGCCCGGGTGATCGGCACCGCCTTCCCAGTGAGCGCCAGCACCGCGGTGGCGCCGAGCGCGACCACAAGCTTCGGGGCCACGAAGTCGAGTTCCCGGTCGAGCCACCAGCGGTAGTGGCTGACCTCGCCGGCCGTGGGCTTCTGGTGGATCCGGCGCTTGCCGCGCTCCTCGAACTTGAAGTGCTTGACCGCGTTCGTGAGGTAGCTCGCCCCCCGGTCGATCCCGGCCTCCGCCATGGCCCGCGAGAGCAGTTGCCCGGCGGGACCGACGAAGGGGCGGCCCTGCCGGTCTTCCTGGTCGCCCGGCTGCTCGCCCACGAAGGCGATCGCCGCGCCGACCGGCCCCTCGCCGAGAACCGCCTGCGTGGCGCCCGGGACCAGCGGCTCGGTGCGCTTGATGATCGCGTTCAGTTCGTCGAGCGTCTTCGGGTCCTGGTCGGCCATGGCGGCGACGGCGCGGGCGGGTTCGCGGCGTGTGGGCAAGGTCGGCTCCCTCTCGATCATGGCTTCGGTCCGGCCCGCCGCCGCCCGGACGAGGGCGGGGATCGCTGCGGTCTCGGGCATGTTGCGCCAATACTTCTTGGGCATTTCCGCCCGCATGGCCTTCAGGTTGGTGCGCGCCGGGTTGAACGTGCTCTCGTAATAAGTCTGCCAGCCGGCCTCGAAGCCGTCGCCCTCGGGGAGCGCGGCCCGGTCCCCGGGCGGCCCGTAGGTCAGGGTGTCGGTATCCCAATGCGCCGACCCGTCCGGCGTTAGGATCGACCAGCGCATGCCGCGGAAACGCGCGACGAAGAACGGCGCGGCCGCCTCCAGGATGTGGTGATCGGGCTCGAACCACGCCACGAAATGCTCCCCGCCCGAATCCTCGGCGCGGCGGAAGCGCAGGAACGCGTGCATCTTGTGCAGGTCGCGCCCGATCGCCTTCGCCATCCGGTGGAGGCGGTGGACCAGGGGGTCGCTACCGACCTCCATCAGGTGTCGCTCGCCCTGGCAGACCCGCCAGATCAGGGCGTAGAGCAGCCCGTAGCGCTCCGGATCGCGGTGCGGGATCACCTGGGGGATCAGGCCGGCGACGGGTTTCGGCAGGGCGAGCGGACCGGCCGGAGCCTGGGTCGTCTCGGCGCCGAACAGGCCTGGGGAATCCGTCACCGACCACGTCACCGCCTCAGGCGGGAAGCCTTGCGCGACGAGCCTGCGGGCGGCATCGCGGAAACCTGTGAGATCGGCGCCCGGGCGCAGGAGGATGCTCTGCGGTGAATGCGCATCCCCTCCTCCCGCAGGAGGAGAAGAGTCGGACGCACCTCCGGCCTTCATCAGAACAAGCTCAGCTGCCGGGCCGGTTCGACCAGCCGTTCGCGCAGGTCGGCTCGGTCGGTGAGCCCGACCGGGCGGTGGTCGGCCGCGATCAGGAACGGCCGGGCGCGCTTCAGCCCCGATGTCAGGCGGGCGACGTCGTCGAGGCGCAGGGTCGCGTGGCGGCGCGCCGTCACGATCTTGTCCACGGCCTTCGCGCCGAGACCGGGAACGCGCAGCAGCCACTCCCGGTCGGCCTTGTTCACGTCCACGGGGAATTTCTCGCGGTGCTTGAGTGCCCAGGCCAGCTTGGGGTCGATGTCGAGGGCGAGCATGCCGCCCTCTGAGGCGTCGGCGACCTCGTCGGGGGTGAACTCGTAGTACCGCAGCAGCCAGTCGGCCTGGTACAGCCGGTGCTCGCGCTGGAGGGGCGGCGGCTTCGGCGGCAGGATCGCCGACCCGTCCGGGATCGGGCTGAACGCCGAGTAGTAGACCCGCTTCAGCCCGACGCTGCCGTAGAGATGCGCGCTCTTGCGGATCAGGGCCTCGTCGGTGGTGGCGTCCGCCCCGACGATCACTTGGGTCGAGTGCCCGGCCGGGGAGAAGCGCCGCTTCTCGGCCTTGGCCTCGACGATGCGCTCGCCGATCTGCGCCATCGCGTTCTGGATCGCGGCGCCGTCCTTCTCGGGAGCCAACCGCTGCAGGCTCGCTTCGGTCGGCAATTCCACGTTGATGGAGAGCCGGTCGGCGTAGAGGCCCGCCTCCTCGATCAGCCAGGGGCTCGCCTCAGGGATCGACTTGAGGTGGATGTAGCCGGCAAAGCCATGGTCGCGCCGGAGCGACTTCGCCACCCGGGTCAGCAGCTCCATCGTGTGGTCGGGCGACTTGATGATGCCCGAGGACAGGAACAGGCCCTCGATGTAGTTGCGCCGATAGAAGTTCAGGGTGAGGTTCACGACCTCCTCCACGGTGAACTTCGCCCGCCGGACGTTCGAGGAGCGCCGGTTGATGCAATACGCGCAGTCGAACAGGCACCAGTTGGTCAGCAGGATCTTCAGCAGCGAAACGCAACGCCCGTCCGGCGTGTAGGCGTGGCAGATGCCGGCCCCGGTGGTGGAGCCGAGCCCGTCCTTGCCGGCCGCGCGCTTGGGCGCCGCCGAAGAGGCGCACGACGCATCGTACTTCGCAGCATCTGCCAGGATGCGCAGTTTCTTGGCCAGCGTTTCGTCCATCGAACAGACAATGAACCACATGCCCCAAGAGGCAAGGCCGACCCGTCGCCGGCCCCCGTCCGCGATGCCGCACCCGACGGATGACCGAGGTGCGGCCCCTCAATCAGGCTCGTCCGGGTCGGCATCCACCACCCGGCGGGCAAGATCGTAGGAAAAACCCGCCCGGGCCAGGGCGCCGAGGTCGCGGTCGCGGTAGAGCGCCCTGGTGTCGGGCCGACGATGCACTCCGAGGCGCCGCCGCTTGGCGTAGGCGTGCGCCGCCCGAATCTCGATATCGGCGGCCTCCGCATCGGGGATCGCCTCGCGCTCGGCCTGCATCGCTGCCTCGACCACGTCGCGGGGCACCCCCTTGGCGGCGAGCTTCGCCGCCGCGCCCCGGCTGGACTGTGCCGCGCCGGCGCAGGGTGGCGAGCCGGGCGTCGGCGAAGCGGACGTCGTCGACAAGGCCGGCGGAGACCGCCCGCGCCACGGTGGCGTCGACCATCTCGGCGAAGGGGGCCGGATCCTCGCCGCGCAGCCGCGCACGCTTGTCGACCCGCCGCGCCAGGGTCCGGCGCAGCATCTCGGTCGAGGCGCTGTAGCGTTCGAGGTAGTAGAGCGCGACCCGCTGCAGCCAGGCGGCGCTGACCGGTCCGGGCGGCCGGCGCTCCGCGTTGCGGTCTTTTCCCGCAGGGCGTCCGCGTGGCCCGGTCTCTGCAACGTTTGGTGGTTTCACCGGTTCTTCACGATCTCGACAGGTTTGCGTTCCATGACTTGGGGATGGAACGCGCGCAACGCGACAGGCTCGGCCATGGTCCGCAGCAAAGTCCTTCGCCCGATCTCACCCACGGCCCGTGGCGGCGACGCCTGCGCGCCGCGGCGACGATCCTGATGCGCCGCGAGTGGCTCCTGGTTCTGGTAGCCTTCGGGCTGGCCGCGGTCGCGGCCGGCATCGTCTATCTATCCCGGCCGACCACGCTGACGGTGGCGGTCGGCCCCCAGGACGGAGCCGAGGCCGCGCTGATCGAGGCCTACGCGAACGCCCTCGACCGGAGCCGCGAGGACGTGCGCCTCAAGGTCGTCCGCTTCTCGGACGTGCGCGACAGCGCCCTGGCGCTCCAGCGCAACCGGGCCGACCTCGCGGTGGTGCGGCCGGACGTGTTCCTGCCCGAGAACGGCCTGACGCTGGCGATCCTGCACGACGAAGCCCTGGTGATCGCCGCGCCGGAGGCCTCCGAGATCGAGGACGTGCCGGCGCTGGCGCGCAAGCGTCTCGGGATCGTCGTGCGCCACAGCGCCGACCTGCCGTTCCTCACCAACCTTCTCTCCTTCTACGACCTTCTGCCCGACAACCCCGGTGCGGATGCGCCGGAGGCCGAGCCGGCGGCCGAGATCGCATCCGGCCACGTGCAGGTGGTGCCGCTGAAGCTCGGCGAGGTCGCGACGGCGCTGTCCGAGAAGCGCGTCGACGCGGTGGCGGTGATCGCCAGCCCCGCCTCGAAGATCGCGGGCGCGGTGGTGCGAGCCATTGAGCAGGGTTCCCCCGATCGGAAGATCGGGTTCGTGTCGATCCCGGACGGGGACGCGATCCTGCAGCGCTTCCCCGAATTGCAATCGCTGTCGATCCCGGCCGGAACCTTCGGCGGCCGTCCGAAGCGACCGGACGAGGAGGTCCGCACCGTCGGCGCCTCCTACCGCCTGATGGCGCGGGGCTCGGTCAGCCGGGTCGCGATCGCCTCGGCGACGCAGCACCTGTTCGAGTGGCGCTCGCGGCTCGCCGCCGCGGCCCCGGCCGCCAAGCTGATGAAGGCGCCGGATTTCGACACCACGGTCGCGGCGACGTCGGCACGCCTGCCGAACCATCCCGGCGCCGTCGACTATTTCGAGCGCGAGCAGCAGACCTTCCTGGATCGCTACGAGGATTACATCTACCTGCTGGCCTTCTTCGGCGGCACGATCGGCTCCGGCATCGCCTGGATCGGGCAGCGGCTGGCCCGCAAGCGCCGGGAGCGGATCGACATCGTGCTCGACCGCCTGCTCGACATCATGCGCGAGGTTCGGGCCGCCACCAGCGCGGCCGAACTCGACACGATCGCGATCGAGACGGACGGGCTCGTGGCCGACGTCGTCTGCTACGCCCGGGAGCGCAGCATCGACGCCCGGACCGTGAGCGCGCTGATCCTGGCGGTGGACGGCGTCCACGCGGCGATCTCGGACGCGCGGCGGCGGGCCGACGATTCGGCGCCAGGGGCGACGGCCAAGCGGCGCACCGCGCGGCTGCTGGCCCTCAACCTGCCGGCCGCGGAATAACGGTGGCCGTCCGCGCCGGCGCCCGCGTCGACGCGGAATGGTATGCGGGTCGGGAGGGACCACTGTGTCCCGTGCATCACCGCCCGGCTGGCGGCGTAGGCATATCATGCTAACGGGGGGCATGTTCGATCCCGCCGCCGCCCTCGAAACGGTCCTTGCCAACCTCGACCGCGAAGCCCGCGAGCCGACCAAGCTGCGCGCCGCACTCGTGCCCGAGTTGCGCCGGGTCATCGAGGACGGCCACCGCGCCGCGGAGGCGCAGCTTCTGCAGGACCGCAACGGCCTTGGCTGCGCACAGGCCTTGTCGAACCTGACCGACGCCGTGGTGCAGACGATCCACGACGCGGTGGTGCGGCAGCTCTACCCCAACGACAACCCCTCGACCGGCGAGCAGCTCGCCGTGGTCGCCACCGGCGGCTACGGCCGGGGCACGATGGCGCCGGGCTCCGACATCGATCTGCTGTTCCTGCTGCCGTACAAGCAGACCGCGTGGTCGGAGAGCGTCGTCGAGGCGATGCTCTACGTCCTGTGGGACCTGAAGCTGAAGGTCGGCCACGCCACCCGCTCCGTGGAGGAATGCCTCCGCGAGGCAAAGGCCGACATGACGATCCGCACCGCGCTCCTCGAGGCGCGCTACCTGTTCGGCACCCGGATCCTGTTCGAGGAGCTGGTGACGCGCTTCGACGCCGAGCTGGTGATCGGCTCGGCCGCCGAGTTCGTCGACGCCAAGCTGCGCGAGCGCGACGCCCGGGTCTCGAAGGCGGGCACCTCGCGTTACCTGGTCGAGCCCAACGTCAAGGACGGCAAGGGCGGCCTGCGCGACCTGAACACGCTGTTCTGGATCGCCAAGTACACCTACCGGGTGCGCGACCAGATCGAGCTCGTCGGCGCCGGCCTGTTCACCCAGGAGGAATACGCGCTGTTCGAGCGCTGCGACGAGTTCCTGTGGCGGGTCCGCTGCCACATGCACTTCGTCACCAAGCGGGCGGAGGAGCGGCTGTCCTTCGGGCTGCAGCCGCGGATCGCCGAGCGCTTCGGCTACGAGGCGCGGGGCGGCCTGTCCGGGGTCGAGCGCTTCATGAAGGCGTATTTCCGCGTCGCCAAGGACGTGGGCGACCTCACCGCCATCGTCTGCGCCGAGCTGGAGGCGCGCCACGCCAAGCGCACGCCGGTGCTCGACCGCTGGATCGGCCGGTTCCGCGACCGCTTCCGCGCCACCGCGATCGAGGCCGAGGATTTCTGGATCGACCACGGCCGGGTGAACCTGCGCGCCGAGGACGCGTTCGAGCGCGACCCGGTCAACCTGATCCGCCTGTTCTGGCTGGCCGACCGCCACAACCTCGCGATCCACCCGGACGCCAAGCGCCTGGCGAACCGGTCGCGCCGGCTCATCACCCCGACCCTGCGGGCGGATCCGGAAGCCAACCGGCTGTTCATCGACATCCTGACCTCGCGCAACGCCCCCGAGGAGGCCCTGCGCGAGATGAACGAGGCCGGCGTGCTGGGTCGCTTCATCCCGGATTTCGGCCGCATCGTCGCGATGATGCAGTTCAACATGTACCACCACTTCACGGTGGACGAGCACCTGCTGCGCACCGTCGGCATCCTGGCTGCCATCGAGTCGGGCCGCGCCGAGGAGGCCTACCCACTGGTCTCGCGCCTGATCCACACGATCCACAACCGCACGGCGCTCTACGCCGCGATCCTGCTGCACGACATCGCCAAGGGCCGACCCGAGGACCACTCGATCGCCGGGGCGGCCATCGCCGCGCGGCTCTGCCCGCGCTTCGGGCTGACCGAGGCCGAGACCGAGACCGTGGCCTGGCTGGTCGAGCATCACCTGCTGATGTCGATGACCGCGCAGAGCCGCGACCTGTCGGACGGCAAGACGATCGAGCGATTCGCCTCGGTGGTGCAGAGCCTGGAGCGGCTGAAGCTCCTGACCATCCTGACGGTGGCCGACATCAGCGCGGTCGGCCCCGGGGTCTGGACCGCCTGGAAGGGCACCCTGGTCCGCACCCTCTACGACGAGACCGAGGTGTTCCTCTCGGGCGGCCATTCCGAGATCGCCCGCACCGACCGGGTGCGCCTGGTCCAGATGAGCCTGCGCGAACAGCTGCCCGGCTGGGCCTCGGAGGAGTTCGACGCCTACGCGGCGCGCCACGGCCAGGCCTACTGGCTGAAGGTCGACAGCCCGCGCCAGATCAAGAACGCGGTCTTCCTCCGCGACGTGCTGAGCGAGGGCCGCACCAGCGCCACCGACGTGGCCCTGGATCCGGTGCGGGGCGTGACCGAGGTCACGATCTACTCGCCGGACCACCCGCGCCTGCTCGCGATCGTCACGGGGGCCTGCGCGGCGGCCGGCAGCAACATCGTCGATGCGCAGATCTTCACCACCACCGACGGCTTCGCCCTCGACACGATCTTCATCTCCCGGGCCTTCGAGCGCGACGAGGACGAGTTGCGCCGGAGCAGGCGCATCACGGCCGCGATCGAGCGCTCCCTGAAGGGCGAGATCCGCATCGCCGACCTCGTGGCCGACAAGCACCCGCCGACCAGCGCCCAGGCCAAGACCTTCCTGGTGCCGCCGGATGTCGGGATCGACAACGCCCTGTCGAGCCGCGAGACCGTGGTGGAGGTGACCGGCCTCGACCGGCCGGGCCTGCTCTACGAGCTGACCACGGCGTTCGGCCGGCTGTCGCTCAACATCACCTCGGCGCACGTGGCCACCTTCGGCGAGCGCGCGGTGGACGTCTTCTACGTCACCGACCTCACCGGCACGCGGGTGACGCAGCCCGACCGGCAGGCGGCGATCCGCAAGGCGATGCTCGAGGTGTTCGCGGGCGACGTCGCCGTCCTCCGGGCCGAGGGCCTGGAAGCCCTGGTCGCCGCGCCGCCGCCGCGCGAGGCGTGAGCGTGCGGGTTGATTTCGGCCGCCCCGGGCCAGATATCAGCGCCGAATTCGATTCTCCTCCCCCCTCCTTGCCGACGACTGAACCGCGATGACGAGCAACGACATGTCCCAGGACGACCAGCGCCAGACCACGGTCGAGGCCGGTGCCAGCGCGGCCCAGGAGACCACGTCGCCGGGCACGGGCGCCGCCGCGGCGTCCGTCGATCCGGTGGCCGAGGCCCTGGCCCTCCTCACCGCCGAGCGCGACGAGCTGAAGGACCGGATGCTGCGCACGCTGGCCGAGATGGAGAACCTGCGCCGCCGGACCGAGCGGGAGATCGCGGATGCGCGCGCCTACGCGGTCACGAACTTCGCCCGCGACGTTCTGAATGTCGCCGACAACATCCACCGGGCCCTCGACAGCGTCCCGGGGGACGCGAAGGCCGCCGCGGACGGCGCCTTCAAGGGGCTGATCGACGGCATCGAGCTGACCGAGCGCGACCTGGCCAAGACCCTGGAGCGGCACGGGGTGAAGCCCGTCGAGCCGGAGGGCCAGAAGTTCGACCCGAACCGGCACCAGGCCATGTTCGAGGTGCCGAACCCCGATGTCCCGGCCGGCACCGTCGTGCAGGTCGTGCAGACCGGCTACGTGATCGGCGAGCGGGTACTCCGCCCGGCGCTGGTCGGCGTCGCCAAGGGCGGCCCCAAGGCGGCCGCGAACCCCGCCGACGCCGCCTGATCAGCGGATCTGCCCCGACGCGTCCGCGCAAGGCAGCGCGGTCGCGAAGTCCGCGATGAACCGCGCCGTCTGCCGCGTCTCGACCGGCGACCACGGATCGCGGGCGACCAGACCCGCCTCGACTTCGAGACGTCGATTGCAGGCGCAGGCCGGCAGCAGCCCTAAAGCTGGATCCGGCCAGCAGGCATCGTGATGCGCGCAAGCGAGATCGAGCGCGTCGATCGGCGCGTAGCCGGGGCCGCGGTTCCCCGGACCACAGAAATTGCCGTGGATCAGGAGCGCGCCCCGGCTTGAGGGCCCGGGCGGCACGATCTCCTGCGCAGCCGCGGCACCGACGGTGAGACCGAGGGTCAGCAGGGCCGTCGCAATGGGGGTCAGGCTGGGAGCGTTCACGGCCGATCCTGCATCGGTGATGCCTCCTGACGCCACGCGGCGGGACCGGCGCGGCATTCAGCATCCGTGTGACCCGACTGGCGCGGACGATCCCGGCCGGCCGATGGGTTCGCGGAGCCGAACACCGTGCATTGCGGCCGAGCGGAACGATATCGTCAAGATCGCTCGCCGCGAATGTTGACTAAAATCGGTACTTCACACCGGCACGCGTCGACGCGGATCCCAAATCCTGTTTGCCGGCACCGCAATACGTCGGATCTCTGACGTTGTAGTATCCAGCCGGCTGACCCGGTGGCTGAACCGGAGATGCCCAGCCCCTCCATCCTGGCGAAGCGTTCTCCCTTAGCTGCGTGGGCCAGACCGCGTATTCGAGGCCCCTGCCCGTCGCACCAGCCGAGCGCGTGCCGCGCCCGGGCGGCGGTCGCGCGAGGCTTCAGAGGGCGAGCAGCAGCAGCCCGATGACGGTCACGGAGAGGATGAGGCAGAGGGCGAGATCGAGGATCGGCGCACCGCCGCAGTTCGGCACCTGACGATCACGGTCGGTCATGACCCGGGACACGGCGATCACGACCGGGAACCCACGCGTGGGCGGCTCAGCGCGGCGTCCGTTTGCAGGTGCGGGTGCCCATAGGCGTGGAGAGCCGCCGCGTTCCGTAGGATGACGGGTGCGGCGGCCTGCGACCCCGTCGTCTCGCCGGCCAGGTGAGCCGTGTCGGCGACGGCGGTCCCCAGGGCGGGCAGTGCGAGCGCTGTGAGGAGGCAGGCGATCCGCCGCAGCCGCGGCACGGGATCGGATTGGCGGGGCCGACAGGGCGCCTTCGTGGGCAGCGTGAGCGGCGGCAGCGCCTCGGCGGTCAGTCTGCGCATCTTGGCACTCATCGTCCTAGCCCCGTCAAGAACGTGGGAAATTTGACCACGCACACCAGTTATGTGTGTAAAATTCCCACGTCAACGAAAAATCGACGGTCCAGGGTGTGGTTGCACACGTCGTGGGATTGTCTCCCACGACACATCGTCTAACCCTACGAGCATGTCCGAGACCCCCGCCACGAAACCGGAGGGCGCCAGCCTGCATGCGCCGCTGGCCCGGCTGCTGCGCCCGCTGGTGCGCCTGCTCGTAGCGCGCGGGATCACATTCCCGGCGCTTACCGACCTGTTGCGCGAACTCTACGTGAACGTCGCCGAGTACGATTTCGCTCTGCCCGGCAAGGAGCAGACCGACAGCCGGGTCTCGTTGTTGACCGGCATCCACCGGAAGGAAGTGCGGCGCCTGCGCGGGGCCGGGGCGCCGGTGAGCGCCGTGCCGGCCGTGGTCTCGCGCACGAGCCGGATCATCGCACGCTGGATCGCCGACCCGGCCTTCACCGATCCGCAGGGCCAGCCGCTGCCGCTGCCACGGACAGCGGATGCGGGCGCGCCGTCCTTCGAGGTCCTGGTCTCCGGCATCACCCGCGACCTGCGCCCCCGCGCGGTGCTCGACGAGTGGCTCGACCGCGGGCTCGCCTCCCTGGACCCGCAGGACCGGATCGTTCTGGCCGAGGCGGCCTACGTGCCGCGCGGGGATGGTTCGGCCGAGCCGCAGCTCTACTATTTCGGCCGCAACCTGCACGACCATATCGCGGCCAGTGTCGCCAACATCGTCGGCGACAAACCGCGCTTCCTCGAGCGGGCCGTGCATTACGACGGGCTGTCCGAGGCGCTTGCGGTCAAGCTCGAGGCGCGGGCCCGCGAGATCGCCATGGAGGCCCTGCAGCAGGCCAACCGCGAGGCGCATGCCGCCTGCCAGACCGATTCCGGCGGCGATCACCGGTGGAACTTCGGCCTCTACGTCTACGCCGAGGCCGCCCCGCCGGCCCGGTCGACGGACGGGCGCTGAGAGGCAGGCCGGTGCAATCCTCGCCAAACCGCCGATTCGTCCTCCGCCTGCTCGCGGGCACCGCCAGCCTGCTGCCGGGCGCCGCCCTGCCCCAGGAAAACCCGCGCGACCAGGGCATCGGCGGCACCGGCATGAAGATGACCGACGAGCCGAAGGACGGTGCCCTCGGCGAGGGCGACCGCGGCATCGGCGGCACCGGAGTGATCGGCACGATCCGTCGCTTCGGCTCGATAGTCGTCAACGACCTGCGCATCGCCTACCCGCCCGAGGTCGCGGTGGAGATCGACGGGGAGCCCGCCAAGGCGGCCGACCTGAAGATCGGCCAGGTCGTGCACGTGGTCGCCCGGCCGGAGCGTGGCGGCCTGGGCACAAGCCGCATCGACGTGGTCAGCGAGGTGGTCGGGCCGGTGGAATCGCTCGCGCCCGGGCGGATGATCGTGCTCGGCCAGCGGGTCTCCACCGGTGACCTGGCGGGGGACTGGAAGCCCGGCACCCGCGTCGCCGTGAGCGGCCTGCGCCGGCCGGACGGCGTGATCGTGGCGAGCCTGATCGAGCCGCGCAGCTTCGGGCCCGACCGCGTCGCCGGGCCGGTGCGCCGCGACGCGGGCGGCGGCCTTTCCATCGGCGGCCTGCGCCTGAAGGGAGCCGACGTCCTCCCCCCGGGCCAGCGCGCCCTGGTGACCGGCGCCACCGAGGCCGGCGCCTTCGCCGTGACCAACGCCGCCCAGGTCGGGCTGCCGTTCCCGCCCGGCCTGAGGACGGTGTCGGTCGAAGCCTATATCGGTCGCGCCGGCGGTGGTCTGGACCTCGGTTCGGGCCTCGCCGTGTCGGGACGCGCAGGCCTGCGCGTCCCGCGCCAGGGCAGCGTGCGCGGCGTCCTCACCGCCGACATCGCCCCGGATGGCAGGCTCACGATGGAGCGACTGCGGATCGACGACCGGATCGCGCCCGATCGCCTGCAATCGCCGGACGCGCCACGCTTCGAGCGGGAGCGCGACCGCCTCGACCTGCAGAAGCTGCCCGACCTGCCCGAATTGCCCCGCGATGTCCCCGGGCGCTTCGGCACCGAGCCGGGCCCCCGGCAGAGCCCGTTCGGGGGGCTCGGCGATTCCCACGGCCCGGCGATCGACACCGGCCCGGGCCAGCCGCATCCCGGCGCGGACGGGCCCGGCGGGTTCGGTGGGCCGCGCGGCTTCGGCGCGGTCCCGGAGGTCCCGGCGGGATTCGGTGGCCCGGGCGCAGGACCGGGCGGTTTCGGTGGCCCACCCGGCGGCGGCGGCCGGCGCTGAGGCTTGCCGCCCATGCAATCCCACCTCCGCGGCGTCAGTTTCTCTCTAGCCTTCCGCCTCGCGCGCGAGCAGGTCGCGCTTGCGGTCCACGCCCCAGCGGTAGCCTGACAGGGATCCGTCCGAGCGGACCACCCGGTGGCACGGGATCGCCACCGCGAGGTGGTTCGCCCCGCAGGCCTGGGCAACGGCCCGCATGGATGTAGGCGCCCCGATGGCGCGGGCGATGTCCGCGTAGGTAGCGGTCGATCCAACCGGGATCGCCCGCAAGGCCGCCCAGACGCGCTGCTGGAAGGCGGTGCCGCGGATGTCGAGGGGCAGGTCGAGGCCGGTGCCCGGCGCCTCCACGAGCCCGATGACCCGCGCCATCCAGGCCTCGAACGCGGGGTCGCCACCCTCGATCTCGGCCCCCGGAAACCGGTCCTGCAGGTCGCGGACGAGAAGTTCGGGCTCGTCGCCGAGCAGGATCGCGCAGAGGCCGGCCTCCGTGGCGGCGACCAGGATCGCTCCCAGGGTGCAGGCGCCGACGCCGAAGCGCATACGGATGCCGAGCCCGCCCTTGCGGTAGGCGGCAGGCGCCATGCCGAGCCGCTGTGCGGCGCCGGCGTAGAACCGGCTCGCTGTCGCATAGCCGGCATCATAGAGCGCCTCGGTGACGGTTGACGCTCTTGGCAGCGCGGCCGCCAGGGCCCCGGCCCGTCGGGCCTCCGCGTAGGCTTTGGGGGTCACCCCGGTGGCGGCTTTGAACACCCGGTGGAAATGGTACGCGCTCAGGCCGGCAGCGCGGGCGAGCTCGGACAGCGGCGGCACCGTCTCGGCGGATTCGATCAGCCGGCAGGCCGGGCCACGGCCTCCGCCCGGCGCACGGACGGACCAGGCTCGTCCGGCCGGCAGCGGCGGCACGGCCGGAAGCCGGCTTCTTCCGCCTCCGCGCAGGTGCGGTGGAAGGTGACGTTCTCGGGCCGGGCCGCCCGCGACGGGCAGCTCAGGCGGCAATACACCCCGTCGTGCGGACCGCGTACACGAAGGTGCCGTCCGCCCGCCCGTCGCGGGCGGCGAGCGCCGCCCGGCGGGCGGCCTCCTCGGGATCGGCTGTCGGGGAACGCTCGCGGGACTATGCGGCGGCGCAGGCGCATTGGGGAGGGCAGGCGGGGAGGGGCAGGCGGGGAACGGACATGACGGCACCTGCCGGACGGGTATATCGAACGCCCGTCACCCTGCCGTCCCGCGGCCGGGCCTGCATCCCGCCCCTTGCTGCCGAATTCCCGATCCCTCTCCTGAGTGCGTCATGGCGTCGAGCAAAACCGATCACATCCATGTCGGGCGGGACACGTGGCTGTTCCTGAAGACCGGGACGAACGACATCCTGGGGCAGATGGAGCGGCCGGAGGCGATGGCCGACCTGATCTGGGCGTGGCGGAGCCTCGTGTCCAACCGGGAGCGGCGGCTGCGGGCGTTCGGCATCCGGTATCGCCACGTGGTCGCGCCGGACAAGCTGGTGATCTACGACAACCAGCTGGACGGGATCACCATCGCGCCCGCGGTCTCGCCGGCCTATCGGCTGATCCACACGGAGCCGGACATGGGTCCCGCCTGGCGGCGGGGGCCGCGGGGCCTCTACGCGGATTGGCGGCGCCGGAAGCGCTGGCGACAGACCTGCATCGACCTGGTCGCTCCGATGCGGGCCGCCCGGGACACCGCAGACCTCTATTGCCGGACCGATACCCACTGGAGCTTCGACGGCTGCTACCTGGCCTACGCCGAGATCTGCCGGGCCTTCGGGACGGAGCCACGGGCGGATCTGCGGGACCGGCCGTTCACCCCGGTCGATCATGACGGCGACCTGGGCAGTGCCTTCGACCCGCCGCGCCGGGCGCCGTCCCGGGCCTACCGGATCCAGCGAGATTCCGTGCGGACCTTTGCCAGCCCGATCGTCGCGGCGCGGGAGAAGGCCGGGCTGCTGCACACGCTGCACGGCGGCGCCAACGTGATCTACCGCAACGAGACGGCGGTCGATCCGCGCCGGCTGGCGCTGTTCGGCGACTCGTTCTCGCACGTGATGCCCTACATGCTGACCATCCTGCTGGCCGAGACGTTCCGCGAGGTGCACTTCGTCTGGAGCACGTCGCTCGACTGGTCCTACATCGCGCGGACGAAGCCGGACCTCGTCCTGACCGAGGTGGCCGAGCGGTTCATGGCCCAGCTGCCGGACGACAGCTTCTCCCTGGACGCCTACGTGCAGGAGCGGTTCGGCGCCGAGCTGGCGGCCCAGGCC
Organism: Methylobacterium sp. WL1; assembly: GCF_008000895.1. Classification (NCBI taxonomy): domain Bacteria; kingdom Pseudomonadati; phylum Pseudomonadota; class Alphaproteobacteria; order Hyphomicrobiales; family Methylobacteriaceae; genus Methylobacterium; species Methylobacterium sp. WL1. The sequence goes on from NZ_CP042823.1 coordinate 3,952,041, forward strand.
TGAACGGCGCCGGGCCGAGCCGCGCGGCGGCCGACGCTCAGCCCTCGAGCTTGGCCATCAGTGCATCGGACAATGCGAAGTTGACGTAGACGTGCTGCACGTCGTCCTGGTCCTCGATCACCTCGACCAGGCGGATCAGCTTCTCGCCGGTCTCGTCATCGACGTCGATCGTGTTCTGGGCCTTCCAGACCAGGCCGGTGCGGCTAGGCTCGCCGAACCGGGCCTCCAGGGCCTTGGCGACCTCGCCGTAGGATTCCTGCGCGCAGACGACCTCGTGGCCGTCCTCACTGGAGCTGACGTCGTCGGCCCCCGCCTCGATGGCCGCCTCCAGCATCGTGTCGGCATCGGCGACGCTCGCCGGGAAGCCGATCACGCCGACCCGGTCGAACATGAACGCCACGGCGCCGGTCTCGGCGAGGCTGCCGCCGGACTTGGTGAAGGCCGAGCGCACGTCGGAGGCGGTGCGGTTGCGGTTGTCGGTCTGCGCCTCCACGATCAGCGCGGCGCCGCCGGGGCCGTAGCCTTCGTAGCGGATGTCCTCGTAGTTCTCGCCATCCGCTCCGGCCGCCTTCTTGACGGCGCGCTCGATGTTGTCCTTCGGCATGTTCTCGGCGCGGGCCGCGATGATCGCCGCGCGCAGGCGCGGGTTCATGGCCGGGTCCGGCGTGCCGAGCTTGGCCGCCACGGTGATCTCGCGGGCGAGCTTGCCGAACACCTTCGAGCGGACCGCGTCCACCCGGCCCTTCCGGTGCATGATGTTCTTGAACTGCGAATGGCCTGCCATGTTGCGTGAGACTTTGTTCGTTGGCGAGGGCGGGCGTCCGGGACCCCGCCGTCGCGGCTGTGAGGTCGCCGCGTTATAGGCCGCCGGCTTCCGACGAAGCAACGCGCCACCCGATCGTCGCGACCGCGGAAAGATCGCCCGCGCCGGGCGTTGGCGCGGGACATGTCAGCTGGAAACCCGATGCCGCGCCGGACCGAACACAGCAGGACAGCGACGACGCCCCCGACCGACGACCGCCGCTGGCTCAAGCTCGGGATCGCCACGCTGCTCGGCGCGGTGGCCGGTTCGATGCTGTTCGCGACCGAGGCCAAGGGACGGCCTGAGGGGCGGCGGCGCTAGAGCGCTCGCCGCCGGAGTGGATCCCTAGTCGGCATCGGCGAGCAAGTTGAATTACGGATCGCGAGCGTCGAGCGATCCCGCCTCACGCCGCCCGGACCGTGGCCAGGAACCGCCCGACCGCGGCGGTCAGCCGCTCCGACTGGTGCGACAGCTCGAAGGCCGAGGTCAGAACCTCGGCCGCCGCCGCGCCGGTCTTCTCCGCCGCCCCGGCCACACCCCGTGATGGTGCAGGTTACCGCCCCGGTGCCGGAGGCCGCCGGACCGACATTGCGGACGGATCTCCCGGGTCGCCGCATCCTGCTGCTCCACCGCCGCCGCGATCGAGGCGGACACGGTGCTGAATTCCCGGATGCGGCCGCCGATCTGGCCCGATCGCCGTGGCGCCCTCGCCCGTAACACCCTGGACCTCACCGATCTGCTGGCCGATCTCACCGGTGGCCTTTGCGGTCTGGTCGGCCAGCGCCTTGCCCTCCGAGGCCACCACCGCGAAGCCGCGCCCCGCCTCGCCGGCGCGGGCCGCCTCGATGGTGGCGTTGAGCGCCAGCAGGTTGGTCTGTGCCGTGATGCCCGAGATCAGCCCGACCACTTCGCCGATCTTGGCCACGCTCGCGGTCAGGGCGGTCACGAGCGCGGCGGTCTGGTCCGCTTCGCCCACCGCGGTCCGTGCCAGATCCGCCGAGCCGGCGACCCGCCGTCCGATCTTCTGCACCGAGGCGCCCAGCTCCTCGGCGGCGGCCGCCACGGTGCCGACATTGGATGCCGCCTGCTCGGAGGCGGCCGCGACCGTGGTAGACCGTTCCGCCGTCTTGGCCGCCGTCGTCGCCAGGGTCTGCGCCGTGGCCTGCAAGGCGCCGGCCGACGCCGAGACCGTGCCGACGATCCCGCTGGTCGCCCGCTCGAACGCGTCGGCCATCTGGTGCATCGCCGCCCGGCGCTGTTCCTCGGCGATGCGCCGGGCCCCGGAGGTAATTTATCGATCGCGTCAGCCGGCTTGGGACGCAGCCGCCTCAGCGCACGCCCGCGTGCCAATCCTGCAAAGCGCCCAACGTCACCACGTCGCCCGGCCATTCGAGCCCGGCGATGTGCCGGTGCGGGCGGCCGGGCTCGCCGAGATCGGAGACCGCCGAGAAGGCGCCGTCGAGGCTGTGGCTGTCCGTGTAGCGGCTGCGTGTCGCCAGGACCGGCAGGCCGGCGGCGCGGGCCGAGGCGATGCCGGGGGCGGAATCCTCGAACGCCACGGCCTGCACGGCCGGGACGCCGAGGCGGTCCAGAGCCAGTTGGAACACGTCCGGGGCGGGCTTCTTGCGCGCGGCCTCGTCGCCGGCCGCGATCACGTCGAAGGGCGTGTCGTCCAGCCCGAAGTTCGCCGCCAGCAGCCGATCGACGTTGGGCCGGCTGGTGGTGGTGGCGATAGCCAGGCGCAGGCCGGCGTTCCGGGCCTCGCCGACCAGCCGGGCGATCCCCGGGCGCAGGGGCAGGCCGTCCCCGGTGACGAGGCCGCCATACGCGATCGTCTTGCGGGCGTGGATCTCGGGCGCCCGGGCGTGCAGCGAAGCCGCCTCGCCCGGGTGGTGCGTGTCGATGTAGTGGGTGAGCCGTTCCTTGCCGCCCATCACGGTGAGCAGGTCGGCGTAGAGCGCCGGGTCCCAGCGCCAGGGCAGATCCAGGTCCGAGAAGGCGCGGTTGAACGCCTGCCGGTGCAGGTCCTCGGTCTCGGCGAGCGTGCCGTCGACGTCGAAGATCAGCGCCCTCAGCACGAGAGGTCGCGACCGGAGGCGCCCTCCGCGCCGGCCCGGATCGCCGCGATGCGCTCCGCGTAGGCGTCTGGACCTCCGCTGAAGACCGCATTGCCGGCCACGAACGTGTCGGCGCCGGCGCGGCTTGCCGCCTTCACGGTCTCGGCGTCGATGCCGCCGTCGACCTGGATGCGGATGTCGCGGCCGGCCACCATGGCCCGCACCCGCGCCACGCTCTCCATGCTGCTCCGCAGGAACGTCTGGCCGCCGAAGCCGGGATTGACCGTCATCACCAGCACGAGATCCACGATGTCGAGCACCGGCTCGACCAGCGCGGCGGGGGTGCCGGGGTTGATCGCCACGCCAGCGCGCTTGCCGAGGTCGCGGATGGTCTGGAGCGAGCGGTGGATGTGCGGCCCGGCCTCGGCATGGACCGTGATCCCGTCGGCGCCGGCGTCGGCGAAGGCCGCGAGATACGGGTCGGCCGGCGCGATCATCAGGTGCACGTCGAAGAACTTTTGCGTGTGCGGGCGCAGCGCCTTCACCACTGGAGGGCCGAAGGTGATGTTGGGCACGAAATGGCCGTCCATCACGTCGAGATGGATCCAGTCGGCCCCGGCCGCGTCCACGGCACGGGTCTCCTCGGCGAGGCGGGCGAAGTCGGCCGAGAGGATCGACGGGGCGATGACGGGAGGCAGCATCATGGATCTTTCGACTGCGGTTTGGCTCAGACAATCTTCGGCCCACGGGCCGATCCTACACTGTCCCTCATCCTGAGGTGCCGGAGCAGAGCGGAGGCCTCGAAGGAGCCCTCAAGAAATCCCGTGGCCGGCTGGAGGGCACCTTCGCGGCTGCTGCGCAGCACCTCAGGATGAGGGGCCGTATGGGATCGATGGTCTTGCTTGGTTCAAAGGCTTCTTCCGATCCCTATGGAATCACGCCAGGCGGCGGCGGCGTTCCACGAGCTGCATGATCATCGGCGTCAGGATCAGCTGCATGGCGAGGTCGAGCTTGCCGCCCGGGATCACGATGGAATTGGCCCGGCTCATGAAGCTGTCGTGGATCATCGACACGAGATACGAGAAGTCGATCCCCTTCGGATCCTTGAACCGGATCACCACCAGCGACTCGTCGGCGGTGGGGATCCAGCGGGCGATGAACGGGTTCGAGGTGTCGACGGTCGGGACCCGCTGGAAGTTGATGTCCGTGAACGAGAATTGCGGGCAGATGGTCTGCACGTAGTCGGGCATCCGCCGCAGGATCACGTCGGTGACGGCATCCGTGGAATAGCCGCGGAACGAGCGGTCCCGGTGCAGCTTCTGGATCCATTCGAGGTTGATCACCGGCACCACGCCGATCTTCAGGTCGGCGTAGCGGGCGATGTCGACGTCCGGGTCGGCCACGCAGCCGTGCAGGCCCTCGTAGAACAGCAGGTCGGAATCCGGCGGGAACGCCTCCCAGTCCGAGAAGCTGCCCTCCGGGATGCCGTAGGCCCGGGCGTCGTGCTGGTCGTGGGCGTAGTGCCGGGTCTGGCCGGTGCCGTTCTCGGCGTAGCTGCGGAACACCGCCTCCAGCTCCGGCAGCAGGTTCGCCCGGGGCGCGAAATGCGACAGCGTCGGCTCGCGCGCCATCATGGCCCGCATCGTGTCCCGGTCGTAGGCGTGGAACCCGTCGCCCTCGATGAACACGGCGCGCACGTCCTCCCGGCGGAAGATCTGCTCGAAGGTGTTGCGCACCGAGGTCGTGCCGGCTCCTGAGGAGCCGGTCACCGAGATGATGGGGTGCCGCGCCGACATGCTCTTGTACTTCGCGTTGCGATTACGACCGCATCAATCCGCGCTGGCCGAAGAGCGGCGAGCGGCCGGCATCGGGCTTGCCGCCCGCATAATAGGCGGCCACGCACGCGACCTCTTCGGTGGAGCCGCAGACCAGGGGCGCGCGCTCGTGGATCCCGGTGGCCACCAGGTCGAGGATGCGGGTCTGTCCGTCCGAGGCGGCGCCCCCGGCCTGCTCGACCAGCATCGCCACCGGGGCGACCTCGTAGAGCAGCCGCAGGCGGCCGCGGGCGTAGTTCTTGCGGGCGTCGCCCGGATACAGGAATACGCCGCCGCGGGTCAGCACGCGCTGGATGTCGGCCACCAGGGAGGCGAGCCAGCGCATGTTGTAGTCCTTGTCGCGCGGTCCCTCGGTGCCACGCTGGCAATCCTCGATATAGGCCTTCACGGGGGCGTCCCAGTGCCGGACGTTGGAGGCGTTGATGGCGAATTCCTTGGCCGAGGCCGGAACCGACATGGCCGGGCTGGTCAGGCGGAACGCGCCCTCTTCCCGGTCGAGCACGTAGGATTGGGTGCCGTCGCCGAGCGTCAGGATCAGCGCGGTGGCCGGGCCGTAGGTCACGAAGCCGGCAGCGATCTGGGCGGTGCCCGGGGTGGTGAACGAGGCCAGCGGGTTGGCCGGGTCCTTGATCGACGGGCGGATGCCGAAGATCATCCCCACCGCCATGTTGACGCCGATGTTGGACGAGCCGTCGAGCGGGTCGATCGCCACGGCCAGCGGCGCGTCCGGGTTCAACCGCATCACCTCCTCGGCCTCCTCGGAGGCGACTTCGGCAACAGGAGCGCCCTGCAGGGCGGCGGTCACGCTTTCGTGCGCGATCACGTCGAGCGCCTTCTGCACGTCGCCGTCGCTGTTGTGCTCGCCCGCCGCCGCGAGGTCGCCGCCAAGTGCGCCGCGCCCGATCAGCGCGCTGATCTCCACCGCCGAGCCCGCGATCGCACGGATCACCGCGGCGGCATCCTTCAAGGCCGGGTTGGCCTCGACCGCCTGCGCCAGGCAGGTTTCGAGAGGCGTCCCGATCGCTGCTGAAATTGCCATCGGCCTGTCTCTCCTGCTGAAATCCCGCCCGCCGGGATCGCGCGTTCCGCGCCGGTCTGTAGCGACCCCTCTACCACCATGATAGCGGGCGGCGCGCCCCGATCGACAAGAACCGAGGACGCCACGCTCAAGATTTCTGGGGGATCTTGTGTCATAGGACAAAAAAAACGAGACCTCCGCCATGCGCAACCTCTCTCTTAAGCAGCTCCAGGCGGTGGCGGCGGTGGCCCGCCTGGGGACCATGACCCGGGCGGCCCAGGAGCTGAACGTCACCTCGGCCGCCCTCTACGCGCGCATCCGCCAGCTGGAGGAGGAGGCCGGGCTGCTGCTGTTCGACCGGACGCCGGGGGGGCTCAAGCCCACCGATGCCGGGCGCGAGATGCTCTGGGCGATCGACAGCATCAACACCGTGCTGGAGACCTGCACCGACCGCCTGCGGACCCTGCGCGGCGCGGAGGGCGGGCGCGTCGCGCTGGGTGTCGTCTCGACGGCCAAATATTTCGCCCCCCAGGTGATCGCGGGCTTCGTCAAGCAGCACCCCGGGGTCGAGATCAGCCTCTCGGTCCGCAACCGGGGCCAGACCGTCGAGGCCCTGCGCGGCTACGAGATCGACTTCGCCGTGATGGGCCGCCCGCCCCGGGACTTCCCGATCGAGGCGGCGACGTTCGGTCCGCACCCGCTGGTCCTGGTGGCGCCTCCCAGCCACCCGTTGGCCGGCCGGACCGGGCTGTCGCGCGAAGACCTGGCCGACCAGCCGTTCTTCTTCCGCGAAGAGGGCTCCGGCACGCGTACGGTCTTCGAGGAGTTCATGAGCGGCATCCTGGTCAAGCGCGCCTTGCTCGACATCGACACCGGCTCCAACGAGACCATCAAGCAATCCGTGATGGCGGGGCTCGGGATCGCGCTCCTGTCGGTCCATTCCGTGGCGGCCGAGGTCGAGAGCGGCCGGCTCGCGCTCCTCGACGTCAAGGGCCTGCCGATCCGTCGGGACTGGTACGCGGTGCGCCGGGCCGACAAGGTGCTGGGCCCGGCGGCCTCCGCGGTCTGGTCGTACCTGATGAGCGACGGTGCGCGCATGCTGCCGGGCGTGACGCTGCCCGAAGTGACCGGGGCCAAGGCGTGAGCGCGGCCGGCATCGTCGTCGCCGGCTCAGGCCAAGCCGGGTTCCAGCTGGCCGCCTCCCTGCGCAAGGGCGGATTCCGGGATCCGATCACCCTCGTGGGCGACGAGACCGCCCTGCCCTACCAGCGCCCGCCCCTGTCGAAGGCGTACCTCGCCGGCAAGACCGACGCCGAGGGCCTGTTCCTGCGCCAGCCCGGCTTCTTCGCCGAGCATGCCATCGCCCACCGCCCCGGCCTCCGCGCCGTCGCGATCGACCGGGCCGGACGGCGCCTTCAGCTCTCGGACGGCCAGAGCCTCGCCTACGACCACCTCGTGCTGGCCACCGGCGCCCGCAACCGGCCGCTGCCGGTGCCGGGGGCCGACTTCCCGAACGTCCGCCAGCTGCGCGGCCTCGACGACGCCGACGCGCTCCGGGCATCGCTCGATTCCGCCCGGTCGATCGTCGTGATCGGCGCCGGCTTCATCGGCCTGGAATTCGCCGCCGTGGCCGCCGCCCGGGGCCTGTCGGTGACCGTGGTCGAGGCGGCCGACCGGCCGATGGCCCGGGCGGTCTCGCCGGAGATCGGGCAGTTTTTCCGCACCGCGCACGAGGCGTGGGGCGTGCGCTTCGCGTTCGGGGCCGGCGTGACCGCGATCACCGGGCGAGAGGGCCGCGCCACCGGCATCGTGCTGGCGGACGGGCGGGAGCTTCCCGCCGACGTCGTCCTGATCGGCATCGGCGTGCTGCCGAACCGGGAGCTGGCGGCGGAGGCCGGCCTCCCGGCCGAGGACGGCGTGCGGGTCGACGCGTTCCTGGCGACGCCCGATCCCGCGATCTCGGCGATCGGCGACTGCGCCCGCTTCCCGAGCCCGTTCGCGCGCGGGCTCAGCCCCGACGGCACGGTGCGGATCGAGTCGGTGCAGAACGCGATCGACCAGGGCCGCTGCCTCGCCGCGCGGCTCAACGGCAAGCCGGCCGCCTACGGGGCGCTGCCGTGGTTCTGGAGCGACCAGGGTCCGCACAAGCTGCAGATCGCCGGCCTGTCCGGGCCCGGCGATTCCAGCGTGGTGCGGGGCTCCGGTGCGGCGTTCTCGGTGTTCCGCTTCCGGGACGGTTCGCTGAGCGCGGTCGAATCCGTCGACCGGGCGGCCGACCACATGATCGCCCGGCGCCTGCTGGCGGCGGGGACGCCGCTCACCCCGGAGCAGGCGGCCGATCCCGGCTTCGATCTCAAGGCGCTGGCGATGGCCCGCCCCTGACCGGACCGGTCAATCCGAGAAGGCGATCTTGGGGCCAGGCCGCTGCAGGGCCACGGCCGTGGCGATCCCAAGCCCCAGGATCGTGACCGCGCAGGCCGCGAGCGCCCCGAACTGCCCGAGCTGCATCAGGGCCTGACCCAGCACCGCGACGCCGAGCGCCTGCCCGCAGAAGAACGAGAACGCGTGCAGGGCTACCGCGGAGGCGCGGGCCGTGGGCGCCACCTCGGTCACCTGCGTCTGGAAGGTGTTGTGCAGCATGTAGAAGCCGAGGCCCATTGCGGTCAGGGCGGCACAGTCCACCTGCCAGCTTCCGGCCAGCCCAACCACGGTGAGCGAGGCGCTGCAGATTAGGCCGCCGCCGATCAGCATCCGGGGCATGCCGAGCAGCCGCACCAGCAGACCGACCAGGGCCGAATAGAGCAGGCCGCCGATGGCGAAGCCCGCGAGCACCAGGCCGGCCTCGCGCGGGCCGCCCTCGCCGCGGGCCTCGATCAGCGGGGCGAGATGGGGGAACACCCCGAAGATCGCGATAGCCTCGACGAACACCGCCGAGAACAGGATCCGGGCCCGCGGATTGGCCAGGATGGTGCGGTAGCGCCGCACCGCCTGCCGGAAGGCGGGGCGGCGGGCCGGGAGGCTGCCGGTGCGGTCGAAGCCGAACACCGTCGCGGCGCACGCGACGGCGGCGACCAGAGCCGTGATGGCGAACACGCCGCGCCAGCCGATCACCGCCTCGATCAGGCCCGCGAAGGTCGAGCCGGTGAGCTGCCCGAGGATCGCCGCCACGAGGAAGCGCCCGATCGCCACCTGGCGCCGGTCCATGGGAACCCGGTCCCCGAGCAGCGCGAGCGACAACGGGATGCAGCCGCCGGCGGCTGCCCCCGCCAGCATCCGCAGGCCGAACAGGCTGCCGATATCGGGGGCGAGGCTGCACAGGACGAGGGCGCCGGCGAGCACCGCCAGGCAGACGCTCATCACCCGCTCCTTGCCCAACGCATCGCCCACCGGGCCGAGCACCGGCTGGATGAAGGCGTAGGGCAGCGCGAAGGCGGTGGAGAGCAGCGCCACCGTGTGGGTGTCGCTGCCGAGATCCCGCGCCAGCACGCCGACCAGGGGCTCGACCGAGCGCAGCGCGAAGGTGCTGCCGAAGCCCGCGCAGGCCAGGACGACGATCAGGCGCGGGATCGAGGCGGCTGCAGGCTCCGGCGCGCGGGTCGCGGACGGCGTGAGGGCCGGCTCTTGGCGGTCGAGCATTGGGGGGCTTCGCGGGGAAGGCGGATCTGAACGCGGCATCGCATCTCCGCGGCCGGAGCGAAACCCACCCGGATCAGTGCGCGTAGAAGGCCGGATCCGAATTGTCGCTCGGATGCTCAAACGCCCAGCGCAGAGCCGACGACAACGGCACGTTGTAGTTCAGGCCCCGCGGCGGCACCGGCTTGAGGAACCACGTCTCGTAGATCGTCATGATCTCGGGGCTGCGGTAGAGATCCGCGGTCGCCCGGTCGACCACCGCCTTGAAGGCCGGATCGTCCCGGCGGAGCATGATGCCGTAGGGTTCCGGGTTGGACAGGGTCTCCTGGCTGATCGCGTAGGCGGACGGATCCTTCGACTGGGCTCCCACGACGCTGAGCTGCACGTCGTCCATCACGAAGGCCGCCGCCCGCCCGGTCTCGAGCATCAGGAAGGCCTCCGGCACATCCTTGGCGGCGATCACCGTGATGCCGAGCTTACGTTCGTTGTTCGCCTTGATCAGCATCAGGATGTTGGTCGAGCCGGCCACCGACGAGACCACCTTGCCGCGCAGATCCTCCAGGCTCCCGATCTTCTGGTCCTTCCGGGCGATGAACCGGGTCGCGGTGAGGAAGTGGGTGTTGGTGAAGTCGACCTGCTTCTTGCGCTCGGAATTGTTGGTGGTGGTGCCGCATTCGAGATCGGTGGTGTTGTTGGTCATCAGCGGAATGCGGGAGGATGAGTTCACGAACTCCATCGCGACCTCGAGCCCCGGCATCTTCAACTCGCGCTTCACGGCGTCGGCGATCTTGCGGCAGATATCGACCGCGAAGCCGACCACTTTCTGGTTCTGGTCCAGGTAGCTGAACGGCGGCGAGCTATCGCGCACGCCGAGCACCAGCCGGTTGTTGTCCTTGATCTTCTTGAGGGTGCCGGTCAGCGGTTCGGCCTGGGCCGCCGGGGGGAGGACCGCGAGCAGCACGGCGAGGAGCGGAGTGAGCAGACGCATGGGCTGGCCGGTTCCCTGGTCGCGCAACGGGGCGCCGGCCCGGCTGACCCGGCGGCGGGAGCCCGACTGCACGCGGATCGGGCTTCCGGACAACCCTCAGCAAGAGTCCGGCCGTGGCTATAGCCAGCGGCGACTTGGAAACCAGTCTACGACCAAATCCGGTGACGGAAGTTCGATCATGTCCCCGTTTTCAGGCATTGGAGGACCGGCAATGTCCTCAGGGACTCCGCAGCGTAGTCGAGGAAGGCGTTCACCCGGGCGGGCCGGAGGCCCTGGCTGAGGGTCACGAGTTGCACCGGCACCGGTGCCGGCTCATGGGCCGCGAGCAGGCGCACGAGCCGACCGTCCGCGATCTCTTCGGCGGCCTGGTAGGACAACACCCGCGCGATACCGCGTCCGCCCCGGGCCGCGATCAGCGCCGCCTCAACCTCGTTAACGATGAGCCGCGGGGCGAGGCGCACCCGGTTGGCACCGAAGCGCCATTCGCGAACGCCCGCGTGGATCAGGCCCACGATGGTGTCGTGCGCGCTCAGGTCGGCGGGCGTCCGGGGCGTGCCCCGGACGGCGAGATAGGCCGGGCTGGCGACGACGACCTGGCGCACCTGCCCGAGCCGGCGCGCGACGAGGCGCGATTCCGCAAGCTGCCCGATCCGGAGGGCGACATCGATCCCCTCTTCCACGAGGTCGAGGTTGCGGTCGGCCAGAACCAGTTCGACCTGCGCCTCCGGGTAGACGTCCAGGAAGCCCGACACGACCGGCGCCACGTGCTTGCGCCCGAACAGCACCGGCGCCGTGACTCGCACGAGACCGCGCACCGCATCGCCGGCCGCCCCCGAGACGGCGGCCTCGTAACCCGCCAGCAGGCCGCGTGCCCGTTCGGCCAGATCGAGGCCCGCCGGAGTCGGTGCGAGGCGGCGGGTGGTGCGCTCCACCAGACGGGCGCCGGCCCGGGCCTCCAGGCTCGAGAGCGCCCGGGTCGCGGCAGCCGCCGAACGACGCGACCGCCGGGCCGCCCCGGCGAGGCTGCCGGCATCGATGATCGCGACGAAGAGGGCGAGTTCGTCCAGCCGGTCCATCGATTGTTTCAGATCCTGAAATTCTGAGTGTCAAACACTCCGGATTTTCGACGGCGGATGCAAGAGCGATAGTCGGGTCGTTGCTGGAGACCCCGACGATGTCCGAACCTGACCTGACCCTCTACGGCCTGCGACTCTCGGGCCATTCGCACCGCGCGGAACTGTTCCTGTCGCTGCTGGGGCTGCCCTATCGGTTCGTCGCGGTGGCGAGCGCCGAGCAGCGCGCAGCGGCCGATTTCCGGCGCCTCAACCCGCTCGGCCAGATCCCGGTCCTGACCGACGGCGCGGCCGCGATCCCGGACAGCAACGCGATCCTGGTCTACCTGGCCGCGCGCTACGCGCCGGATGGCGGCTGGATGCCGGCCGATCCGCTCGGCGCGGCCGAGGTCCAGCGCTGGCTCTCGATCGCGTCCGGGGAGGTACGCACCGGGCCGGCCCTGGCCCGGCTGATGGTGGTGTTCGGTGCCCTGGCCGACCGCGCGACCGTGCACGCGACCGCCGCGCGGATCCTCGGCTTCATGGACGGGCACCTGGCCGATCGCCGGCACCTCGCCGCCGACCGGGCGACGCTGGCCGACATCGCCTGCTACTCCTACGTCGCCCATGCCCCCGAAGGCGGCGTCTCGCTCGCGCCCTATCCGGCCGTACGAGCCTGGATCGCCCGGATCGAGGCCCTGCCGGGCTTCGTCCCGATGCCGGCCTCTCCCATCCCGGAACAAGCGTGAGGCATGCCATGGCGACTTTCCATGCGGATGAGGCGATCGCCCAGGCGCGGGCCGGCCACGTCCTCGGCGAGACCCCGGCGATCCGGTCGTTCATGCCGGACCAGCACCGCGGCTTCTTCGCGGGGCTGCCCTATCTCCTGGTCGCGACCGCGGATGCGAGCGGCGCGCCGGTGGCGACCCTGCTGACGGGTCCGCCCGGCTTCGTGCACAGCCCGGACGCGACCCATCTCGCCATCTCAGCGGCGCTCGACCCGGCCGACCCTGCGGCCCGGTTCCTGATACCGGGCGCGGAAGCCGGCATCCTGGGCATCGATCTGGCGACCCGGCGGCGCAACCGTGCCAACGGCCGCATCGTGCGCCGCGACCGGGACGGCCTGACCGTGGCGATCGACCAGAGCTTCGGCAATTGCCCGCAATACATCCAGCGGCGGGACGTCGAGCCGGTGCCGCGCCAGCCGGGGCCGACCGAGATCCTGTCGGCCCTGGACGCGGAAGCCGGCGCGCTGATCGACGCCGCGGACACGCTGTTCGTGGCGACCCGGGCGCGGGACGGGCTCCGGGACGGCGGCGCCGACATCTCGCATCGGGGCGGGCGGCCGGGCTTCGTCCGGCGCTGCGGCGACGTGCTGACGGTCCCGGACTTCTCCGGGAACCGCTACTTCAACACGCTGGGCAACCTGGTCGGCGAGCCGCGTGCGGCGCTGCTGTTCCTCGACTTCACCAGTGGCGACCTTCTGGTCCTCCAGGGCCGCACCGCGATCGACTGGACCGGCACCGACGCCGCGGGTCTCCTGGGCGCGCAGCGATCCTGGGCGTTCACGATGACGGCCGGCTGGCGGCGCCGGACGGCGGTTCCGCTCCGGTGGAGCGCCCCCGAGCCGGCACCGCAACTCACGCGCACCGGCATCTGGGACGCGAGCGAGGATGCCTGATCGTGGCTCAGGACGTGCCCGCCGCGGCCGCCTCGTGCTCCTGTGCGAGCCGCGCATCCGCGGCGGCCACGTTCCGGAAGGCCGGGCGGGCCCGGATCCGGTCGACATAGGCCGACAGCACCGGATCGGGCGCGACCAGACCGAAGCCCATCGTCCAGCCGAGTGCGCTGCCCCAAAGGATATCGGCGGCGCTGAAGCGGTCGCCGAGCAGGTACGGCCCCGGCTTCAGCGCTTCGGCGACGCGGGCGATCACGCTGTCGTAGTCGGCATAGGCCGACATGGCGCGCGGCCCGGGCTCGCGCTTGAGATGGCGGTCGATCACCGCGGGCTCGAAGCACGAGCCGTAGAACACCATCCAGCGCAGATACGTCCCCCGGGTGGGATCGGTGAGTGACGGGGCGAGGCCGGCCTCGGGAAACAGGTCGGCCAGATACAGGTAAACCGCCGCCTGCTCGGTCACGAGCGCGTCGCGGGTGCGGATCGCCGGCACCTTGGCCATCGGGTTGATGGCGCGATAGGCATCCCCGAGATGTTCGCCGGCCCGCATGTTGAGCACGTGCAGGCGATGCGGGGCGCCGAGTTCCTCCAGCAGCACGCGCACGCCGGTCGAGCGGGTATTGGGGGCGTGGTAGAACTCGATGTCCGGCGTGTCGGCCATGCCGCACCCTCCCAGGATCCGTGATTTGCGCGGCGATACGCTTCGTCCTGCCTGAGGTCCGGGTCAATCGTGCAGCGCCGCGACGGTGGCGGTTGCGGGATCGCCCCGAGCCCGGGACGGGTGGCCCCAATGAGACATCCGGATCCGAGTTGCGCCCTCTGCGCGGGTGCCCACTTCCGGAGGGACCGGAATCGCGGCAGGGACGTTGGGCGTTTGTGCGTTGCCGCGCGTTGGGGTGCCAGCCGGCGCGACGCGACCCGGGGATTCGAGTTCTGATGGCGAAGATACTGTTAGTCGAGGACCATGAAGAGATCTGGGACTTCCTGTCCCGCCGCCTCAAGCGCCGCGGCTACGAGGTGATCCTGGCGCATGACGGCGAGGCCGGCGTGCAGCAGGCCCGGTCGGGCCAGCCCGACGTGATCCTGCTCGACATGAACCTGCCGGTCCTCGACGGCTGGTCGGCGGCGCGCGCCCTGAAATCCGGATCCGACACGCGGGCGATCCCGATCATCGCGCTCACCGCGCACGCGATGTCCGGGGACCGGGACAAGGCCATCCAGGCGGGGTGCGACGACTACCATCCCAAGCCCGTGGATTTCTCCAAGCTGCTCAGCCAGATCAGCGCCGCGCTGGGCGAGACCGCACAAGCCGGCTGAAGGCCGCCCGCCACGGCAGGCTCCCTGACCCGAACCGCTCCGCCGTCGCGGGGCGGCATCGTCCCTGAATTCGATAAGAGTGGAGCGTCTTTGTGAGCGAGGATCCCGTCACCGCCCAGCGCCTCAAGCAGGGCTTGCCGGTCATCGTCGCGCTGGCCTCCACCCTCCTCGTCGTGGCGATCATGGCGGCCCTGTATCTCGGGCGCGAGATCCTGGTGCCGGTGACGCTGGCGATCCTCCTGAGCTTCGTCCTGGTGCCGGCGGTCCGCATCCTCCGCCGGATCCGCGTGCCGCGGGCGGCGGCGGTGCTCCTGGTGGTGGTGATCGTGTTCGGCGGCCTGTTCGGGATCGGCAGCCTGATCGCCAGCGAGGCCTCGCAGCTGGCGTCGGACCTGCCGCGCTACACGCTGGTGATGCGCGACAAGATCAAGGACCTGCGCGGCGCGACCGACGGGGCCGGGACGCTGTCGCGCATGGTCGACATGGTCCAGGACCTGAGCGCCACGCTCCAGCCGCCCGGCGCCATCGAGGTCAAGGGCGAGCCGGGGACGCGCACGCACCCGCTCACCGTGGAGATCAGCCCCGCCCGGGCGAGCGTCGTCGAGACGTTCCAGACCTTCGCGGGCCCGATCCTGCACCCGCTGGCCACCACCGGGCTGATCCTGATCTTCACGATCTTCATCCTGCTCCAGCGCGAGGACCTTCGGAACCGGGCGATCCGGCTGGCGGGCGGCTCCGGAGACCTGCGCCGGGTGACGGCGGCGATCGACGACGCGACCAGCCGGCTCAGCCGGTTCTTCCTGGCTCAGCTCGCCCTCAACATCGCCTTCGGGGTGGTGATCGGCGTCGGCCTGTGGCTGATCGGCGTGCCGAGCCCGACGCTGTTCGGCGTGCTCGCGGCGATCCTGCGGTTCGTGCCGTATATCGGCGCCGCGATCAGCGCCCTGCTGCCGCTGATCCTCGCCGCGGCGGTCGATCCCGGCTGGAGCATGGTGATCGCCACCGCGGCCCTGTTCCTGGTGGTGGAGCCGATTGCCGGCCACGTGATCGAGCCGCTGCTCTACGGCCACTCCACCGGCCTGTCGCCGATCGCCGTGATCCTGGCGGCGACGATCTGGACCTTCCTGTGGGGACCGATCGGTCTGGTGCTGGCCACCCCGCTCACCGTCTGCCTGGTGGTGCTCGGCCGGCACGTGGAGCGCCTCTGGTATCTCGATGTGCTGCTCGGCGACCGGCCGGCGCTCGCGCCGCCGGAGATCTTCTACCAGCGCATGCTGGCGAACGACCCGGCCGAGGCGATCGACCAGGGCTGGCAGTTCCTCAAGGAGCGTGCGCTGGTCACCTATTATGACGAGGTCGCGCTGGCCGGGCTGCTGCTCGCGCAGGAAGACCTCTCACGCGGCACCCTGGACCGCACCCGACAGGATGCGGTCGGTGCCGCGATCCGAACCGTCGTGGCGCGGCTCGGCACCGCCCCGGTGGCACGGCGCACCTGGCGGGCGCGCCGCGCGCGTCCGACACCGAGACCGCGGCCGCGCTGGCCGCCGCAGGGCCGGACCGTCAGATCGCCGGCATCGTGCTGGCCCGCGAGGATCTCGCGCCGGCCTGGCGCAGCGAGGCGCCGGTCCTCTGCGTGTCGAGCCGTGGCCCGTTCGACGAGGCGGCCACCCTCATGCTCAGCCAGATCCTGGCCCGGCACGGGCTCGCCTCGCAGACCCTGTCGATGGCCGCGATCCGCGCTGGGGAACGCCCCGACAACCCGGGCGGCCTCGCGCTGATCTGCTTCTCCTATCTGGAGCCGGTCAGCCTGTCGCAGATCCGGTTCACGGTGCGGCAGGCCCGTGCCGCGGTGCCGGGCGTGCGTATCCTGGTGGGTTTCTGGCGCGAGCGCGATCCGGCGACATTGGATCGCCTGCGCCGGGCGACCTCGGCGGACTTCCTGGTCACCTCGTTGAACGAGGCGCTCTCGGCGGTCACGAGTGCCTGCCGTGAGCCGGCGCCCGCACAGGTCGCGTCCGCACCCACCCGGGCCCTCCCCGGCCCGGCCCGGCCGGTGGCGGCCTGACCCACGCCAAGCGCAACAACGCCGACGTGGCGTGACGGTCGACAACGCCGCGTGCCTTCCTAAAGTCGCAGCCCGCTGCCGGCACCGGGCCGGCATCCCCATCTGTCCACGATTGGAACGAATAAGACTGCGCGCCATGTCCGATTCCCCTGAAAAACCTCCGATCGGACCGAGCGCAGTCGTCAGGGACGGCGCGGCGAGCGATGTCGCCGACCCCAAGAGCGACATCTTCTTCGCCGCGGTGGAAACCACCCGGATGCCGATGATCGTCACCGATCCGCGCCAGCCGGACAATCCAATCATCTTCGCCAACCGCGCCTTCCTGGCGATGACCGGCTACACGCCCGAGGAACTGGTTGGGCGCAATTGCCGGTTCCTGCAGGGCCCGGAGACCGACCGCGAGACCGTCGATCAGATCCGCTCGGCGATCGCCGAGAGCCGCGAATTCGCCACCGAGATCCTGAACTACCGCAAGAACGGCTCGAGCTTCTGGAACGCCCTGTTCGTCTCGCCGGTGTACAATTCGGCCGGGGAGCTCGTGTATTTCTTCGGCTCGCAGCTCGACGTCTCACGCCGGCGCGACGCCGAGGAGGCGTTGGGCCAGGCGCAGAAGATGGAGGCGTTGGGCCAGCTTACCGGCGGCATCGCGCACGACTTCAACAACCTGCTGCAAGTCATCGTCGGCTACGTCGACATCCTGGCCTCCGGGCTCGAGAAGCCCGATGCGGACCGCGCCCGGCTCGGGCGCGCCACCGACAACATCCGGCAGGCGGCCGAACGTGCGACGACCCTGACGCAGCAGCTCCTGGCCTTCGCCCGCAAGCAGCGGCTGGACGGGCGCGCCGTCAACCTCAACACGCTGATCGAGGGGATGCGCGAGATGGTCGCCCGCTCGGTGGGCGAGGCGGTGACGATCGAGCTGGATCTCGACCGGGACCTCTGGAACTGCCGCGTGGACCCGACGCAGGCCGAGGTCGCGATCCTCAACGTGCTGATCAACGCCCGGGACGCCATGCCGGATGGCGGCACCGTCCGGATCACCACGGAGAACAACGCGGTCACGGCCAGCGGCGAGATCGGGCCGCTGCGCGCGGGCCGCTACGTCAGCATCGCGATCCGGGATAACGGCACCGGCATCCCGCCCGCGGTTCTGGCCCGGGTGATGGATCCGTTCTTCACCACCAAGGAGGAGGGCAAGGGCACCGGGCTCGGCCTGTCGATGGTCTACGGCTTCGCCAAGCAGTCCGGCGGCGCCGCCCAGATCGAGTCCGTGGTCGGCGCCGGCACGACGGTGCGCCTGTCCTTCCCGGCGACCGACGGCGACGCGCACGCCCCGTCCAAGGTCTCGCACCGGGCGGTGGACCGGCAGGGTACCGAGACGATCCTGATCGTGGACGACCGCGAGGATGTGGCCGAGCTCGCCCGCACCATCCTGCGGGACTTCGGCTACACGACGCTGATGGCCAGCAATGCCCGCGAGGCCCTGGAGATCCTGGAATCCAGCGAGCGGATCGATCTGCTGTTCACCGACCTGATCATGCCGGGCGGCATGAACGGCGTGCTGCTCGCCCGCGAGGCGCGCCGCCGCCAGCCCAAGCTCAAGGTCCTGCTGGCCACGGGCTATGCGGAGGCGAGCCTGGAGCGAACCGATATCGGCGGTTCCGAGTTTGACCTTCTCAACAAGCCTTACCGGCGCACGGAGCTGGTCCGCCGCGTGCGGGCCATCCTCGACGGTCCCACCGGCGTAGGCTGAGCTTGAGGAGACGCGCGGTGGCGCAGGGCGACAAGGCGAAATACACCGACAAGCAGAAGCGCAAGGCCGATCACATCGCCGACTCCTACGAGGCGCGCGGCGTGCCGGAGCAGGAAGCGGAATCCCGCGCCTGGGCCACGGTCAACAAGGACGACGGCGGCGGCAAGAAGCCGGGCGGCTCCGGCCGCGGCAAGGACACCGGCCATCCAGCGGCCCACACGGGCGGCGACACGGGCGGCAAGGCCTCCGCAAGCCGGACACCTGAGCAACGCTCGGCCTCGGCCAAGAAGGCGGCGGCGACGCGCAAGGCGAATGCTGCGGCCAGTGCGTGATCCGGCAGGGGCGGGACCGGACGTGTTGTACGCCTTCCGCGGCCTGGAATCGCTTGGCTTCGACCTTTCGAGGTCGCCACAGCCCGGGCCGGCGTCACACCGAAAGCATCGTAGGTCCCAGTCGGATCCTGCCTGCGGAGGGCCTACATGGCCTTCTTCGGCGCGGCCTGCAGGAAATCCTGAAGTTGCCGCTTGTAGAACTTGGCGTAACCCGTGGTGCCGTGGCCCATGGTCTCGTCGCTGGCCGGGATCACGTAGAGGCGCGCGTTCTTCACGCGCTTTATCTCGCGCTCCATGATCCCCGTCTCGGGCGGGTTGCGCTCGTCGTCGGCAGCATTGATCGCCAGCACCGCGGCTTCGATCTTCTCCAGGCCAGGAGAGCAATTGTAGGCGCGAGACGATTCCCACTGATAGACATAATCGTTTGCATCGGCGGCGAACGGTGCCGCCAAGCGTGCGTCCACGAGTTTGTCGGCCAAGTCACCCGTCGGTGCGTGTCTTTGTAGAGCCAACGTGCCGCCACTGGTGCCGAGGGCGAAGAACACGTTTGCAACCCGCACCGAGGGCGGCTGGACCAAGTACTCCCCGTTGGCATAGGCCGGGTCGCGCCGGATGGTCTCTACTAGAAGCCGGCGCATCATCCAGTTGCGGCTCGCCATTTCGCTCGGCTGTGACGCCATGGGAACGAGAGCGTCCATGTACGCCGGGTGCTTCACGCCCCAGATCCAGGCGTGCATCCCCCCATCGAGTTGCCGATGATCACGCGGACGTGGTTGAGTCCGAGGTGTTCTTTGAGAAGCCGGTACTGAGCCTCGACCATATCGTCATAGTTATACCGTGGAAACTTCGTCCTCAGACCATCGGAAGGCTTGGATGACTTTCCATGGCCGAGCACGTCCGGGATGATGATATAGTACTTTGCCGCGTCCAGTGGTTGGCCGGGCCCGAATAGCTCTCCCGCGAAGCCAGGCGTCAGCATGCTGGATGCCGAACCGGTGGTCCCATGCACGACGACGACGGGTTCGCCGTTCGGATCGCCAACGGTCGTGTAGTGCAGGCGCATCTCCGGCAGGACTTCGCCGGTGTGAAATGTGAAGTCCTTGATCGTCGCGTCGCCCTCTTTGGGCGTCGGATATTCGGCAGCACGCGCCGTGAGCGCCAGCGAGAGCACGGCCGCGCCGACGGCTGAACCGCACAACAGGCTCACGACTTTCATGCGATCCCCCCTCGAAGCGTCAATGGTTTTCCACCGCGCTTAAATGAGTATTGCCGTGTCGATTTCGCCTGACAATAGCTGTAGCTCTCCGCTCGAACAGTAGCCCTCACTCTGTTTGGCGAGTTGCAAGGAACCGACCGTCTCATGCGGGCGGAGAGTGCGGCGACCGCCAAGATCTGAGGCAAGCGGAACGTGGGCAGCACGATCCGCCAAATCTTACCTTTGCGCTTCCGCCAGCTTGACCAACGTGTGGAGCATCCGGTTCGCCGGCGTCGGGATGCCGAGCGCAGCCCCCTTCCGAACGACATAACCGTTGAGGTGGTCGATCTCGCTCGGCCGGCCCCGGGCGAGGTCCTGGGCGGTGGAGGAGCGCTGGTCGGCCATGCTGGTGCTGAGGGCGAGCACCGTGTCGAGGATGTCGTCGGGTACCGACACGCCCGCGGCGTTCGCCACCGCGACGCATTCCTGCACCACATCGGTCATCGCCGCGACGACGCCCTCACCCTGCACCAGGCGGCCGTAGGGCAACTGGGTCAGGGCCGACAGGGCGTTGTAGGCGCAGTTCAGGATTAGCTTGCCCCAGAGCGCGTCCAGGGCGCGTTCCGAGACGGTGGTCGGGATCCCGGCGGCGATGAGCGCGGCGGCGATGGTTTCGCTGGCTGCCGAGGCGCCGAGCACGAGGTCGCCCCGGCCGTTGTGCCGCACCTGCCCCGGCCCGACCATCGCGGTGGCGACGTAGACCGCCACCGGCACCACCGGCCGCCCGAGCACGACGCCCAGGCGCTCGGCGTTGTCGACGCCGTTCTGGAGGCTGAGGATCGTCGCCGAGGGGCCGAGATGGGGCGCGATGGTCGCCCCGGCCGCTTCCGTGTCGCCCGACTTGACGCAGACGAGCACCAGATCCGCCCCGGCGACACCATCGCTCGCCGTCGTCGCAGGAACCGCCACGGCGGCACGCCCGGCCGCGCTCTCCAGCACCAGCCCGTTTGCCGCGACCGCCTCGACCAGGGCCGGGCGGCCGATCAGCGTGACCGCATGGCCGGCCCGCGCGAGCAGGAACCCGTAATAGCAGCCGACCGCGCCGGCCCCGAGGATTGCGACCTTCATCGCGCCGCCGCCGCGGCGTGCTCGGGATGGAACGGCGCGGCGGCGGCCCCCGTCCGCACATGGTCGAGGAGGGCCTGGACCGGGTGGCGGAGCCTCACGCCGTCGATCAGCCTGGCCTGCGACCGGCAGGAATAGCCGTCCGCCAGAAGGTTGCCGCCGGGGGCCTCGGCCACGTGGCGCCCCCAGCTCAAGCCGTAGATCGCCTCCGAGGTGGCGCGGTTGCGCGCCTCGTGGCCGTAGGTCCCGGCCATGCCGCAGCAGCCCGCGGGCAGCACGTCGAGCCGCAGCCCGAGATGGGTGAACACCGCCTGCCAGTCGCGGACCGCGCCGGGGGCGTTGGTGCGCTCGGTGCAGTGGGGCAGCAGCTGCAGGGTCGCGTTGCCCGGCCGGGGCGCGATCCGGTCGAGCTGCGTGGCAAGCCATTCCTGCAGGATCTGGACCTTGGGCAGGTCGTCGCCGCCGAGCGCCTGGGCGTATTCGGACCGGTAGGTCAGCGTCATCGACGGATCGAGGCCGACGAGCGGCACGCCCGAGCGCGCGAGCGCCCGCAGCATCGCGGCGTTGGACCGCGCCACCGCGGCGAACCGGGCCAGGAAGCCGTGCACGTGCAGCGGCTTACCGTTCGGCCGGTAGGGCACGAGCCACGGCTTGAAGCCGAGCGCGACCAGGAGCGCGCAGGCATCGACGACCAAGGCCGCCTCGAAATGGCTGGTGAACGCATCCTGCACCAGCAGCACTGCGCGCGCGCGCTCCGCCGAGGGGAGACGGGCCAGCGCCTCCGGGGTCGCGGTGGCGACGCCGAGTTCGGCGAGCCGCGCCGTCAGGTCGATCGGCGACAGGGCCGGGATCCCGACCAGGCCGGCCTTGGCCAGCAGCATCCGGGCGAGCGGGTTGGCCAGGGCCGCGTTGCTCAGGCGCGGCATCCGGGCGGCCAGCGGCAGGAGCGGCTCCAGCGCGGCCACGAGGTGGTCTTTCAGGGGCCTGGCGTAGCGGGCATGGTAGAGTGCCAGGAACTTCGCCCGGAAGGTCGGGACGTCCACCTTGATCGGGCACGATCCCGTGCAGGACTTGCAGGCGAGGCAGCCGTCCATCGCCTCCTTCACGGCGTGGGAGAAGTCATCGGCCTCGGAGCGGCGCCGGAAACCGCTGCGCATGGTCGCGAAAACATCGGCCCACCAGCCGGGGCGCTGGCGCTTCAGCTCCGCGGAGGGGTCCATGCCCGCCTGTGACGCCAGGCGCAGCCACTCGCGCATCAGCGAGGCGCGGCCCTTGGGCGAATGCCGGCGCTCCCGGGTCGCCTTCCAGGACGGGCACATCGCGTCGTCCGGATCGAAGGTGAAGCAGGCGCCGTTGCCGTTGCAGTGCAGGGCCTCGTCGAAATCCTGCCGGACCGGCGGCGGGATCGTCCGGTCCTGCTCGCCCCGGCGGGGCACGCCGTCGATCCGGGTGAGCGCGCCGCCCCGGGCCGTGGCGATCTTGCCCGGATTCATCCGGTCGCCCGGGTCGAAGGCGCGCTTGACCGCTTCGAGCGCCGGCATCAGCGGCCCGAAGGTCGCGGGCACGAACTCGGAGCGGAATCCCTTGCCGTGCTCGCCCCAGAGCAGCCCGCCATACTTTGCGGTGAGCGCGACCACGCCCTCGGTCACCTCGCGGATCAGGGCGTTCTGGTTCGGATCCTTCAGGTCGATGGCCGGACGGACGTGAAGGACGCCGGCATCGACATGGCCGAACATGCCGTAGCGCAGCCCCTTGGCGTCGAGCAGCGCCCGGAACTCGGCGATGAAGTCGGCGAGCCGCTCCGGCGGCACCGCGGTATCCTCGACGAACGGGATCGGGCGCGCATCGCCCTTGGCGGCCCCGAGCAGGCCCACCGCCTTCTTGCGCATGGTCCAGAGTTTTTCGATCGCGTCGCCGCGGGCGATGGTGAAGCCGAGGCGCTTGGTGTCGGTCCCGCGCTCGGCCTCCAGCACCGTGGTGAGCCGCGCCAGGGCGGCATCCACGCCGTCCGCGTCGTCGCCGACGAATTCCACCAGGTTGATGCCGTGGACCGGCCGGCCGGCGGGATCGTCCGGGAAGAAGGCGCGGACCTCGGCCCAGATCGGGTCCTTGCGGGCGAGGCCCAGGACGGTGGAATCGATGGTCTCCACCGAGGCCGCGCCGAACGGCAGCAGCGCCTGGGCGTCCCGCAGGGCGGCGTCGAAATCCACGTAGGAGAGCGCCACCAGCACCGACGCCTTGGGGATCGGCAGAACGTTGAGCCGCGCCTCGGCGATCAGCGCCAGGGTGCCCTCCGAGCCGCAGATCACGCTCTTGAGGTCGAACCGGCCGTCCGCATCGCGCAGATGGGCGAGGTCGTAGCCGGTGAGGCAGCGGTTGAGCTTGGGGAAGCGCTCGGCGATCAGCGCTGCATTCTCGGTGACGACCGTATCGACGGTGCGGTGGATCTCGCCGACCCGGTCGTTGCGGGCCTGGGCGGCTTCGAGGCCGGCCGCGTCCAGCGGCTCGGCCGTCCAGACCGTGCCTTCGGCGAGCACGCAGGTCAGCGCGAGGACGTGGTCGCGGGTCTTGCCGTAGAGGCAGGAGCCCTGACCGCAGGCATCGGTGGAGATCATGCCCCCGATGGTCGCGCGGTTCGAGGTCGAGAGTTCGGGCGCGAAGAACAGGCCGTGCTCGGCCAGCGCCCGGTTGAGCTGGTCCTTCACCACCCCGGGCTCGACCCGGACGATGCGGCGCGCGACGTCGATCTCCAGGATGCGGTTCATGTGCCGCGAGGTGTCGACCACGAGGCCGTGGCCGAGCGACTGGCCGTTGGTGCCGGTGGCCCCGCCGCGGGGGCGGATCACGATCTCGGTGAAGCGCGGGTCGTCCAGCAGCTTGGCGATGCGCACGAGGTCGTCGCGCGAGCGCGGGAAGGCCACGGCCCCCGGCTCGACCTGATAGATCGAGTTGTCGGTGGAAAAGACCGCGCGGTCCGCGGCCGATACGCTCAGGTCGCCCGCAAAGCCGCGCAGGCGCAGTTCGGCGACCACCGCCTCATAGAGCGGCACGGCCTCGGTGTGGCGGGTCAGGACCGGGATCATGAACGCGTTCTACACCCGGCCCCTCGCGAGGGAAGATCGGCGATTATGTCACGTCGCCGCGAACCGGTCTGGCACCCCGCTTGCCACGGTGGCGACGGTGCGGAGCGGATGCCCATGAACGCGAGCGTCGAACGGGTCAGGGATGCCCTGGCCGAGCTGATCAAGGCGGCCCTCATCTCCGACGACGCCACGAGCCTCGCCTGCCGCGAGGCCGGCCGGACCAAGCTCGCCGCCCTGGGCGCCGACCCGCCGCAGGCCGGGAGCCTGCGCATGGACGGGGCCTGGACGCTGGCGATCCAGCAGGCGGAGACGCCGGAGCTGGCGCCCGGAGAAGGCCAGGTGAACCTGACCCTGCCGCGCGCCTGCCCGTTCGGCCTGGACGAGATCCTGGGACCGGGCTTCGACGTCGATCTCGCGGTCGACCGCATCCGCAAATCGGCCTCCACGGGCTGATCGCGCCTGTTGAGGACGCGACGGCCACCGTTGCCGCGGACCGGCCGGAACCCCATCTTGCGGTGACGCGACCGAATTAGCGGTCCGGCGCCCGATCGCGGGCGCACGCCTTTTTCGAGAACCGTCCGGCACCACCTTTTGGCACCACGCATCAGCGCAGAGGCGGCAGAACCCGCCGCTCCCCGCCCTTCCCCACCCGCGAGCAGATCCTCGCCTTCGTGGCGGAGGCGACCGAACCCGTCGGCAAGCGGGAGATCGCCAAGGCGTTCGGCATCAAGGGCGCCGCCAAGATCGACCTGAAGCGCATCCTCAAGGAGATCGAGGAGGATGGCGGCCTCGATCGCGGGCGCGGCGGCCTCGCAGCTGCCGGTCGCCTGCCGCCGGTGGTTCTGAGCGACATCCGCTCGCGCGACCGGCACGGCGACTTCCTGGCGGTTCCGGTCGAGTGGACCGGCACCGGCAAGCCGCCATCCATCGTGCTCACGCAAAGCCGCGGACCGCGCAAGGGCAACCGCCCGGCCGCCGGGATCGGCGACCGCGCCCTCGTCCGGGTCGAGCGCGACGCCGAGGGCGGCTATACCGGCCGGGTCATCAAGGTCATCGGAAAGAACAAGGCCGAGATCATCGGCGTCTACCGCGCCGGGGCGCAGGGCGGCCGGATCGTGCCGGTCGAGAAGCGCTCGCAGGGCCGCGAGATCCTGATCCCGCCCGGCGAGGAGGGTCAGGCCCGGGACGGCGACCTCGTCAGCGTATCGCTGGAGCGGGAGACGCGCTTCGGCCTGCCGCGGGGCCGGGTCCGGGAACGGCTCGGCTCGCTCGGCTCCGAGAAGGCCGTGAGTCTGATCGCGATCCACCTGCACAACATCCCGCACGTATTCTCGGACGCGACCCTGGCCGAGGCCGATGCAGCGGCCCCCGCCCCGCTCAAAGGTCGCGAGGATTGGCGCGACCGCCCGCTGCTGACCATCGATCCGCCGGACGCCAAGGACCACGACGACGCCGTGATGGCGGAGCCTGATCACGACCCGGCCAATCCGGGCGGCTTCCTCGTCACGGTGGCGATCGCGGATGTCGCGGCCTATGTCCGCCCCGGCTCGAGCCTCGACCGCGAGGCGCTGGAGCGGGGCAACTCGGTCTATTTCCCCGACCGCGTCGTGCCGATGCTGCCGGAGCGGATCTCCAACGATCTGTGCTCCCTGCGCGAGGGCGAGGACCGCCCGGCCATCGCGGTCCGGATGGTGATCGCCGCCGATGGGGTGAAGCGCCGCCACACGTTCCACCGGGTGATGATGCGCTCCCGGGCCAAGCTCGCCTACGCGCAGGCGCAAGCCGCCATCGACGGGCAGGCGGATGCCGCAACGGAGCCACTGTTGGAGACGGTGCTGCGCCCGCTCTGGGCGGCCTACGCGGCCCTGCGCGAGGCCCGGGACAGCCGCGGGCCGCTCGCGCTCGACCTGCCCGAGCGCAAGGTGCTGCTCTCGCCCGAGGGCGCGGTCGACCGGGTGATCGTGCCGGAGCGCCTCGACGCGCACCGGCTGATCGAGGAGTTCATGATCCAGGCCAACGTCGCCGCCGCCGAGACCCTGGAGGCGGCCAAGCAGGCGCTGATCTACCGGGTGCACGACGAGCCGGCGCAGGAGAAGATGCAGGCGCTCGGCGAGGTCCTGGCCTCGGTCGGGATCAAGCTGCCCAAGGAGGGGGCGCTGCGCCCCGCCTTGTTCAACCGCATCCTCGGATCGGTGGCCGGCAGCGAGCACGCGACCTTCATCAACGAGGTGGTGCTGCGCTCCCAGGCCCAGGCCGTCTACGCCTCCGAGAACCTGGGCCATTTCGGGCTGAACCTGCGCCGCTACGCGCATTTCACCTCGCCGATCCGCCGCTACGCCGACCTGATCGTCCACCGAGCGCTGATCGCCGCCTGCCGGCTCGGCGCCGACGGCCTGCCCGCGGAGGTGTCGGTGGGCGAGCTCGCGCAGATCGGCGAGCAGATCTCGGCGGCCGAACGCCGCGCCATGGCGGCGGAGCGCGAGACCATCGACCGGCTGATCGCGCACCATCTCGTCGACCGGATCGGGGCGACCTTCGCGGGACAGATCGCGGGCGTCACGCGGTCGGGCCTGTTCATCAAGCTCGACGAGACCGGCGCGGACGGGTTCGTGCCGATCTCGCAGCTCGGCGCCGACTATTTCCGCCACGAGGAGGCCCGTCACGCCCTCGTGGGTGAGCGCAGCGGCGAGACTTTCCGGCTCGGCGACCGCGTCGAGGTCCGCCTGGTCGAGGCCGCGCCGGTGGCGGGGGCGCTCCGCTTCGAGCTGCTGAGCGCGGGCCAGACCCGCTCCGGGTCCAGCAAGGACGGCGCCGGCCGGAAGCCCGGCGGGCGGCCGTTCAAGGCCGCCCCCTCCGGCCGCCCGCCCGGCATCCGCAACTCCGGCACGCGCCATCGCGGCTCGCGCCGGTGACCCGGCCGGTGTAGGCTTTGGTCATGGCCACCGACGCGATTCCCGTGCGCACCCGCCTGATCCCCGCGATGGCGCGGGGCTTTATCGGCCGCTGTCCCCATTGTGGGCAGGGCCGGATCTTCGGACGCTTCCTGAAGGTGCGCCCGGAATGCGACGCCTGCGGGCTGGAACTGCACCATCACCGCGCGGACGATCTGCCGCCCTACGTGGTGATCTTCATCGTCGCCCACATCGTCGGCTACCTGATCCTGGAGACCGAGACCGCCTACGATGTCCCGTTGTGGGTCGAGATGGGCGTCTGGCCGGTCTTCACGCTCCTGTTCGCCCTCGCGTTGCTCCAGCCGGTCAAGGGTGCCGTCGTCGGGTTGCAATACGCCCTTGGCATGCACGGCTTCGCCACGTTACCGCGGGGCCGCCCCGTTTCGGGGTTGAAGGAGACACGCCTTGCCGCAGCCGGAGCCGCAGCAGGAATCCGAGATCGCGACCAGCCCTGAGCGGACGCCGTCCCCGGCGCGCCTGCGCCCGCGGGACGCCGCCACCCTGATCGTGCTGGACCGGCGCGGGAAGGGCGGCCCGAAGGTCCTGATGGGCCGCCGCAACCCGCGCCTCGCCTTCATGCCCGGGCAGTTCGTGTTCCCCGGGGGCCGTATCGAACTCGGCGACCGCCACATGCCGGTGGCCGGCGCACTGCCCGACTACGCCGAGGCCGCGCTGACCCGTCAGGTCTCCCGGCCGCCGCACCATCTCGGCCGGGCGCTGGCGCTGGCCGCCATCCGGGAGACCTACGAGGAGACCGGCCTGCTGCTCGGCACGAACGAGCACGGCGCCCCCGAGACCGCCCCCGCGGGCTGGGAGGCCTTCGCCCGGCACGGGATCCTGCCGGACCTGGAGGCGCTGCACCTCGTGGCCCGGGCGATCACCCCGCCCAAGCGCGTCCGCCGGTTCGACACGCGGTTCTTCGCCGTCGATCGCCGCATGGTCGTGGCCGAGGAGGCCGGCCGGGTGAGCCCCGAGGCCGAGTTCACCGAGCTCGCCTGGGTCCGCCTGGACGCGGCGCGCAAGCTCGACCTGCCGTTCATCACCCGCGCCATCCTGGACGATCTGGAGGCGCAGATCGCAGCCGATTTCGCGCCGCACCGGATGATCCCCTTCCACTACGAGCGCTACGGGCGCCGGGAACGAGTCGCGTTGTGAATGTTTCGGACAGGCCGGACCGGATCGTCGCGGGACGCGGGATCGGACCGGACACCGTGGCGGCGATCACCGCCGCCATCGCCTGCGTCACCGTGGTCGGCATCGGCCTCAGCCTGTCGATCCCGCTCCTGTCGATCGAGCTGGAGCGGCGCGGCGCGTCGAGCACGCTGATCGGGCTCAACACCGCGGTCGCCGGCATCGCCAGCATCTGCACGGTCCCGTTCGTCCCGCGACTGGCCGCGCGGATCGGCGTCGCGCCGCTCCTGTGTCTCGCCCTGGTCGTGGGGGCGGTGAGCCTCGCCGCCTTTCCGATGGTGCCGGGCATCGCCCTGTGGTTCCCGCTGCGCTTCGTGTTCTCGGCGACGCTCGGCGCACTGTTCGTGCTGTCCGAGTACTGGATCAACGCCGCCGCCCCGCCGGAGCGCCGGGGCCTGGTGATGGGCATCTACGCCACCGTGCTGGCAGCGGGCTTCGCGGTCGGGCCGGCGCTCCTGGTCCTCGTCGGGACCGAGGGCTTGCCCCCCTACCTGACCGGTGCCGCCCTGATGCTGGCCGGCGGCCTGCCGATCGTCCTCGCCCGAGGCCTTTCGCCGACCATCGAGCACGGTTCCGGCCGCAGCCTCCTCGCCTATCTGCGCTTCGCCCCCGGGGCGCTGCTCGCCGCCCTCGCGTACGGGGCGGTGGAGACCGGGATCTTCGCGATCCTGCCGCTCTACGGCCTGCGCCTGGGCTACGACGCACAGGGCGCGGCCGGCCTCGTCAGCCTGATCGCGCTCGGCAACGTGCTGTTCCAGATCCCGTTCGGCTGGCTTGCCGACCGCGTCGACCGGGGCGCGGTGCTCCTCGGCGCGGGCCTGGCCGGGGCGGCGGGCTCGGCCCTGATCCCGCTGGCCTCCGGGTCGCCGCTGGCGCTCGGCCTGGTCCTGTTCGCCTGGGGCGGCATCGCCGGGACGCTCTACACGGTCGGCCTGACCACGCTGGGCGACCGGGTCCCGGCCTCCGACCTCGCGGGCGCCAACGCGGCCTTCGTGGTGCTGTACAATGTCGGCCTGATGCTCGGGCCGCCGCTGATCGGCGGGGGGCTCGACCTCGTGCCGCCGCACGGCTTCGCGTGGGCGCTGCTGGCACTGTTCCTGGTCTTCTTGTCGAGCCTCGCCATGATGGAGCGATCCGCCGCGCGGTCTTGACCTGCGGGGTCCGATCGGGCATTGACCGGCCCGTATTCGGCCGGGCCTTCCCGGCCATTTGCGTTTCGCTCACGCGGAATGCCGCACCCTGCAGGAGCGCCGCGCCATGGCTAAGGCCGTCACCGTCAAGATCAAGCTCGTCTCCACCGCCGACACGGGCTATTTCTACGTCACCAAGAAGAACTCCCGCACGCAGACCGAGAAGCTGACGATGCGCAAGTACGATCCGGTCGCGCGCAAGCACGTCGACTTCAAGGAAACCAAGATCAAGTAAGCTCGCGGGACCCATCCCGGTCCAGCCGCGACCTCGAGGCCGCTCCGGAGACGGGGCGGCTTTTTTCGTGCCCTGCCGGGACAGGGTGACGAACGATCCTGCCCGGCGCCGCGGACGGGGCCGGGGCGACGCCCGACCATAGTCTCGCCGCGTTCCGGGCGCTGCCTGACCCGGCTCCGGGATCCGTCTCCCTCCGCACTGGCCGGACCGGCCAAGGGAGCGCGCACGGTGTTCAGAGTTCTGCTGACGATCCTGACGGTCCTGGCGGTGCTCACGGCCCGCCTCGTCCTCAAGCTGCCGCTGATTCCCTATCGGGCCGTCCGCGGGTTGGTGCGAGGCCTGTTCGCGCCGGCCTGAACGCGCACCCTCTCACGCATCCGTCACGGCGCTGGAAAAGCCGTACAGCTCCGGATCGAGCGTCCGCGCCAGGGTCCGGGCGATGGCGACCAGGGCTGTCACCATCGGGGTCGAGGGCTCGCGGCGCGGGGCGACGAGGCCGATCGTGTGCTCCAGGTCCGGGGCGGTGATCGGGATCGCCCGCACGCCCGCCATGGGCCCGAGGGCATCGACCAGGATCTCCGGCATGATCGAGGCCCAGCGCAGGGTGCGCACGTGGGTCATCAGCACGATCATCGAGTTCGATTCCAGCGTCGCGGCCGGATCGGCGCCGGCGTCCCGGATCTGCTGATCGATGATCCGGCGATTCTGCATGTTCGGGGTCAGCAGGCAGAGCGGCAGGCGGCCGGTCTCCGCCCAGGTGACGCTGGCGCGGCCGTCGAACGGGCCGCCGTCGGCCGTGACCAGGCGGTAGCGCTCCCGGTAGAGCGGCACCGACACGACCCGGCCGAGCGGCTCGTTGTCGAGGTAGGTCAGCCCGGCATCGGCCTCCAGGTTCTCGATCAGCGAGAAGATGTCGGCGGAGGCCGCGGATTCGACCGTGAGCCGGACGCCCGGGTGGCGCTCGCCATAGGGGGTGGTCAGGCTCACGATCATCGGCAGGGCTGTGGGGATCGCGGCGATGCGCAGGTGCCCGGTCAGGCCGCGGCGCAGGCCCGTGACCTCCTCGTGCATCGCCCGCGCGTCGGCCACGATGCGGCGTGCCCATTCGAGCACCCGCTCGCCCTCCGGGGTGAAGCCCTGGAAGCGCGAACCGCGCAGTACCAGCTGCACGCCGAAGCGGTTCTCCAGCTGCTTCACGCCGGCCGAGAGGGTCTGCTGCGTCACCCCGCAGGTCTCGGCCGCATGGCCGAAATGCTGCTCGCGGGCGAGCGCGAGCAGGAAGTCGAGCTTGTCGATCACGGAGGCATTCCGAGCGGCGCGCACCCCGCAGGTTGGGATGCCGAAACCTAGTGGCCCGCCCGTCCGGCCACAACCGGCGGCGGGCGCACGCTCAGCGGAACAGGATGAACGCCTTCGACAGGGTGATGCCGATCCCCCAGAGGATCGGGATGCCCACGACCGCCCAGGCCAGTGCCGCCGCGGCGCTGAACCCGCCCCGGCCGATGCCGAACGAGCCCGACGACCGGACGGCAGCGGCGGCGCCGCGGACGTCGAGGGCGGCGCGCTCGGAATCGGACATGAACCACCGCCCGGCGAGCGGCCGGATCAACAGGTTGCAGACGAACCCGGCGGCCAGGAACGCGGCCAGCACGTACATGGTCCGCCCATAGAGGTCCGCGCCCTGGACACCGGCGGCGGCCTGCGCCTCCCGGATCTTGGTGACCACGAACGGACCGACGATGCCGGCGGTCGACCACGCGGTGAGCAGGCGGCCGTGGATCGCGCCGACGAACTGCGTGCCGAACACGTCGGCGAGGTAAGCCGGGATCGTCGCGAAGCCGCCGCCATACATGGACAGGATCACGCAGAAGAACGCGACGAACAGAGCCTGCGAGCCGATCCCGGCGGCCCAGGGAGCGGCGGCGTAGAGCACGCCGCCCAGGGCGAAGAAGATCGCGTAGGTGAGCTTGCGGCCGATCCGGTCCGACATCGAGGCCCAGAAGAACCGGCCCAGGATGTTGAACAGCGACAGCAATCCGACGAAGCCGGCCGCGATCGCGGCGATCTGGGCCTTCTGGCCGGCGTCGAGCGCAGCGAAGCCGGTGCCGGGCAGCCCGATCAGGGAGCCGCCGAAGATCTCCTGGAGCATCGGCGAGGCGAGCGCCAGCACGCCGATCCCGGCCGAGACGTTGAGGCAGAGCACCAGCCAGATCATCCAGAACTGAAAGGTCTTGTGCGCGTCCCGCAGGTGGACGTGGCCCGAGGCGATCATCGCGTTCTTGGCGGCAGGCGGCGTCCACCCATCCGGCTGCCAGCCGGCCGGCGGGACCCGGTAGCCGAAGGCTCCGCCCAGCATGAACACGCAATAGCCCAGCCCCATCAGGGCGAGCGTCTGCCAGACGCCGACGGAATCGGGGCTGCGGAAGGTCTTGATCAGGCCGTCGGCCAGGGGAGAGCCGATCATCGCGCCGCCGCCGAAGCCCATGATGGCCATGCCGGTGGCCATGCCGCGCCGGTCCGGAAACCACTTGATCAGGGTCGAGACCGGGGAGATGTAGCCGAGGCCCAGCCCGATGCCGCCGATCAGGCCCATGCCGAGCCAGACCAGCCAGAGCTGGTGGAGGTAGACGCCCAGCGCGCCGATCAGGAAGCCGCCGCCCCAGCACAGGGCGGCCACGATGCCGGCCTTGCGCGGGCCCGCCCGCTCCAGCCAGCCGCCGAACAGGGCGGCCGACAGGCCGAGCATGACGATGCCGATGGAGAAGACCGTAACCAGGTCGCTGACGCGCCAATCGCACGTGGTGGTGAACAGCGCCGTCATCACGCCCATGTCGGGGCAGGCGGCGGGGGCGGGCTGGCCAACCGAGAGGGCCCGGCTCAACGGCAGCCAGAACACCGACAGCCCGTAGGCCATGCCGATGCAGAGATGGATCGCCAGGGCCGCCGGCGGAACCAGCCAGCGGTTGAAGCCCGGTTTGGCGACGATGCGCTCACGTGACAACCAGCCGTGATCGCTCCCGGGCGCGACTGCGCCCGCCAGGTCTGAACGCATAGAGGCTTCCTCCAGGCACGACTTCGTTGCGTGAGCCGTGCTGCCGAGGAAGCTTAGTCGTTGAGCTTGGCGGGTGCCAGCGCGCGGACGGGGTTCGACCCGTCATCGGTACCGGTTTAGCCTACAATTCAGGGGCGACGTATACGCGGATACCGAAATCGGCGCATCCTGCATTCATTCGGAGGGTCGGCGCGCAGCGCGTAAACCTCCAGGCACGCCTTGGGCCGTCGCCGCCCTGCTCAGGGCGGCCACGTTCGACCGGCGCCGCGATGGACCGATCGAACGCGACGAAGGCCGATCAGCCGGCGTCGCTGGCCCCCTCGCCGAGCTTCTGCGGGTCGCGGGTGGCGGAGCGCACCGGGCTCTCGGCCTGGGGCTCGGCCCCGCGCAGGGCCTGCTGCACCAGGCTGTCGGCCCGGTCCCCCATCCCCGGAAGGGCGGCCTCGAGCTTCGAGACCATCTTGGGCGTCCAGAAGGCCGTGATGTGCTTGTGCACCCCGGCCACCGCCTCGTCCTCCGGGTAGGACCGGAAAAAGGTGGCGATCTGGTTCGCCATCCGGAGGAGCTTGTCCTCCTGGGTCAGCGCACTCATCGGTTCACTCCGCCGCGTCGAGCGCAGTATCTAGGGAATTGGCAATGCGCGTCAGGGAGAAGTCCTCCTCGTAGAACTTCGCCTGCCAATCCGAGGGCCGGTTGGTCCGCCGGATCTGCACCGCCGTGACCTTGTACTCGGGACAGTTGGTCGCCCAATCCGAGTAGTCGGTGGTGATCACGTTGGCGCCGGTCTTGGCGTGGTGGAACGTGGTGTAGACCACGCCGGGCTGCATCCGCTCCGAGACCTTGGCCTTCAGGGCGATGTCGCCGGACCGGCTCTCCAGGGAGACCAGGTCGCCGTCGACGATGCCGCGCAGTTCCGCGTCGAACGGGTGGATCTCCAGCACGTCCTCCTCGTGCCAGCGCGAGTTCTCGGTGCGCCGGGTCTGCGCGCCGACATTGTACTGGGACAGGATCCGGCCCGTGGTCAGGATCAGCGGGAACTTCGCCCCCGTCCGCTCCTCGGTGGCCACGAACTCGGTGATCATGAACCGGCCCTTGCCGCGGACGAAGCGGTCCACGTGCATCATCGGCGTGCCGAGCGGCGCCTTCTCGTTGCAGGGCCACTGCACCGAGCCCAGCTCGTCGAGCTTGGCGTAGGACACGCCGGTGAAGCTCGGGGTCAGGCCGGCGATCTCGTCCATGATCTCGGACGGGTGGCTGTACTCCATCTTGTAGCCCAGTGCGTTGGAGAGAAGCACCGTGCCCTCCCAGTCACCGAAGCCGCCCATCGGAGGCATCACCTTGCGGACGCGGGAGATGCGCCGCTCGGCGTTGGTGAAGGTGCCGTCCTTCTCGAGGAACGAGGCGCCCGGCAGGAAGACGTGGGCGTACTTCGCGGTCTCGTTCAGGAACAGGTCCTGGATGACGATGCATTCC
This sequence comes from Methylobacterium sp. WL1, assembly GCF_008000895.1. Lineage (NCBI taxonomy): Bacteria > Pseudomonadati > Pseudomonadota > Alphaproteobacteria > Hyphomicrobiales > Methylobacteriaceae > Methylobacterium > Methylobacterium sp. WL1. The sequence continues at coordinate 3,986,066 of NZ_CP042823.1, forward strand.
ATCGCCTTGAGGCCGGACGTGACATGGTGCGTGTCGGGATCCGACTGCGCGATGTCCTCGCCCTGGATGTAGAGGCCCTTGAAGCTGCCATCGACGGCCTCGTCGAGCATGTTGGTGATGCGCAGGCCCGGCGCGCCGTCGAGCTTGGCGCCCCAGAGCGCCTCGAAGCTCTCACGGGTGGCGTCGTCCGAGACGTGGCGGTAGCCGGTGAACTCGTGCGGGAACGAGCCCATGTCGCAGGAGCCCTGGACGTTGTTCTGGCCGCGCAGCGGGTTCACGCCGGCACCGAGCTTGCCGATGTTGCCGGTGGCCATGGCGATGTTGGCCATGCCCATCACCATGGTCGAGCCCTGGCTGTGCTCGGTGACGCCGAGGCCGTAATAGATGCCGGCCGCGCCGCCCGTGGCGTAGAGCCGGGCCGCCGCACGCACCTCAGCCGGGTCGAGGCCGGTGAACGATTGCTGGTTCTCGGGCGAATGCCGCTCCTCGGCGATGAACCGGGCCCAGGACTCGAACTCGGCGAGGTCGCAGCGCTCGCGGACATACGCTTCGTCGATCAGCCCCTCGGTGACGATGACGTGCGCCAGCGAATTGATGAAGGCGACGTTGGAGCCCGGCTTCAGGGGCAGGTGATAGTCGGCCTTGATGTGGGGCGACTTCACCAAGTCGATCTTGCGCGGATCGGCCACGATCAGCTTGGCGCCCTCCCGCAGGCGCTTCTTCATGCGCGAACCGAAGACCGGGTGCCCGTCGGTCGGGTTGGCACCAATCACCAGGATCACGTCGGACTGCTCGACCGACTTGAAGTCCTGGGTGCCGGCCGAGGTACCGAGCGTCGACATCAGCCCGTAGCCGGTGGGCGAGTGGCAGACGCGGGCGCAGGTATCGACGTTGTTGTTGCCGAAGGCGGCGCGCACGAGCTTCTGGACGAGGTAGGCCTCCTCGTTGGTGCAGCGCGACGAGGTGATGCCGCCGACCGAATCCTTGCCGTATGTCGACTGGATCCGCTTGAATTCGCTGGCCGCGTGCGAGATGGCCTCGTCCCAGGAGACCTCGCGCCACGGATCCGTGATCTTCGCGCGGATCATCGGCTTGGTGATGCGGTCCTTGTGGGTGGCGTAGCCGTAGGCGAAGCGACCCTTGACGCAGCTATGGCCCTCGTTGGCCTTGCCGGCCTTGTACGGCACCATGCGGACGACGCGGGTGCCCTGCATCTCGGCCTTGAACGAGCAGCCGACGCCGCAATACGCACAGGTCGTCACCTCCGCGTGCTCGGGCTGGCCGAACTCGTGGATCGATTTTTCCTGCAACGTGGCCGTGGGACAGGCCTGCACGCAGGCGCCGCAGGAGACGCACTCCGATTCCATGAAGTTGGTCGGGCCCGCCGCCACGCGGCTGTCGAAGCCGCGGCCCGCGATGGTCAGCGCGAAGGTGCCCTGCACCTCCTCGCAGGCGCGGACGCACCGGTTGCAGACGATGCACTTCGACGGATCGTACGTGAAGTACGGGTTCGACTCGTCCTTGGGCAGGTACTTCTCGGCACTCGGCACGACGTGGTTGTCGCCCTCGTAGCCGTAGCGGACGTCGCGCAGGCCGACGACGCCGGCCATGTCCTGCAACTCGCAATCGCCGTTGGCCGCGCAGGTCAGGCAGGTCAGCGGGTGATCGGAGATGTAGAGCTCCATCACGCCCTTGCGGAGCTTGGCCAGCTTGTCGGTCTGCGTGCGCACGACCATGCCGTTCTCGGCCGGCGTGGTGCAGGAGGCCGGCGTCCCGCGCCGCCCCTCGATCTCGACGAGGCAGAGCCGGCAGGAGCCGAACGGCTCCAGGCTGTCGGTGGCGCACAGCTTCGGGATCTGCGTGCCGGCATGCATCGCCGCCGCCATCACCGAGGTGCCGGCCGGCACCGTCACGTCCATGCCGTCGATCGTCAGGGTGACGGTCTGCTCCGCCACGCGGATCGGCGTGCCGTAGTCGATCTCCTTGATCAGGCCCATCGACGTCTCCTTCACTCGGCCGCGACCGGCAGATCGCCGGCGCGCCTGAAATCTTCAGGGAAGTGGGTGATCGCGCTCATCACGGGCATCGGCGTGAGCCCGCCCATGGCGCAGAGCGACCCGTCGGTCATGACCTCACAGAGGTCCTCGATCAGCTTCAGGTTCGTCTCCGGCCGGATGCCGGCGATGACCTTGTCCATGGTCTCGACGCCACGTGTCGCGCCGATCCGGCAGGGAGTGCACTTGCCGCAGGATTCGGTGGCGCAGAACTCGAAGGCGAAGCGGGCTTGGGAGGCCATGTCGACGGTGTCGTCGAACACCACGATGCCGCCATGGCCGACGAGGCCCTTCGCAGCGGCCATCGCCTCGTAGTCGAGGGGCGTGTCGAGCAGGCGGTCGGGGAAGTAGGCCCCGAGCGGCCCGCCGACCTGTACCGCCCGCACCGGCCGGCCGGAGCGGGTGCCACCGCCGTAATCCTCGATCACCTCGCGCAGGGTCACCCCGAAGGCGAGCTCGATCAGGCCACCGTGCTTGATGTTGCCGGCGAGCTGGATCGGCAGCGTGCCGAGCGAGCGGCCCATGCCGTAATCGGCGTAGGCCCCGGCGCCGTTCTCGAGGATCCACGGCACGGCCGTGAAGGTCATGACGTTGTTGACCAGCGTCGGCTTGCCGAGGAAGCCCTTGAGCGCCGGGATCGGAGGCTTGGCCCGCACGATGCCGCGCTTGCCCTCCAGGCTCTCCAGCAGCGAGGTCTCCTCGCCGCAGATATAGGCGCCCGCGCCCAGTCGGACCTCCAGGTGGAAGGCCTTGCCCGAACCCAGGATATCGGCGCCAAGCACGCCGGCCTCGATGCCGTTGGCGATGGCTTCCTTCAGGGTGGCGAAGGCCTGCGGGTATTCGGAGCGCAGGTAGATGTAGCCGCGGGTCGCACCCGTCGCGATCGCCGCGATGGTCATGCCCTCGATGAGGTTGAAGGGGTCGCCCTCCATCATCATCCGGTCGGCGAAGGTACCGGAATCGCCCTCGTCGGCGTTGCAGACGACGTATTTCTGCTCGCCCTTGGCGAGCATCACGGTGTTCCACTTGATGCCGGCCGGGAAGCCGGCGCCGCCGCGGCCGCGCAGGCCGGAATCGCGCACCGCCGCGACGATGCCCTCGGCGTCGAGCTTCAGCGCCGCCTCGAGCCCGCGATAGCCGCCATGGGCCCGGTAATCAGCCACCGAGACCGGATCGACAACGCCGCAGCGGTGGAAGGTCAGGCGCTGCTGACGGGCGAGGAACGGGATCTTTTCGGGGTCGCCGAGGCGCAGGGCATGCTCGCCGCCGGTGGCGAGCCCGGCATCCAGCAGGGCGTCGACATCCGAGACCTTGACGGGACCGTAGGCGACCCGGCCTTCCGGCGTGGCGACTTCCACCATCGGCTCCAGCCAGAACAGGCCGCGCGAGCCGGTGCGCACGATGGTCACGTCGAGGCCGCGGCGCTCGGCGCCCGCGAACAGGGCCCGGGCGACCTTGTTGGCGCCGAGGCCCAGAGCCACGGCGTCCCGGGGGACGTAAAGGGTGACGCTCACTGGCGGGTCTCCCGCTTGGTTTCGGCCAGCGCCTCGTCGAGGCCGTCGGCAGTCAGGTGGGCCACCGGCTCGCCGTCGATCAGGGCCGCGGGACCGTTGGCGCAGAGGCCGAGGCAGTAGACCGGCTCCACCGTGGCGCTGCCGTCGGCGGTGGTCTCGTGCCAGTCACAGCCGAGGCGGCCGAGGATCTCGCGGTGGATCTTGTCCGAGCCCATGGCCTGACAGGCCTCGGCCCGACACAGCTTCACCTCGTGGCGGCCGGCCGGATGGGCGCGGAAGTCGTGGTAGAACGTGATGCAGCCATGCACCTCGGCACGCGACAGGTTCAGCGCGTCGGCGATGAGCGGCACGGCGCCGCCATCGACGTAGCCGAAGGTCGCCTGCAACGCGTGCAGGATCGGCAGCGTCGCGCCTTCGAGATGGGTATGCTCTGCAATGATCCCGGTAGCGCGTTCCGCGCTCCAGGGCTCGTGACGCGCCATGGTTTCCAGCCCAGTCTGTTCCTTTTCTAAAGCGAAGTGGAACAGAAATGCCGAACACCATCAATCGTGCAGTCCGGTCGCCTGACAAAGGATCCCTGTCAGACTGTCACCCGTCGCGGGCCGGCGGCCCATCCATACGGTAAGCCTTTCTCAACGCATCGGTTTCTACCGCCTAAAAACCGTCGAACCAACCCGCGTGCGACGCAACATCATCTTGTGCCCTGCAAGAAATTTCATCTGCCGCGCGGTCTGGACGGTCAGAACTCCATGTCGAGCTCTTCGATCTCATCCGGCTCGTCGGCGGCGGCCTCGGCCCATTCGATCATCAACGGCCAGTGCAGAATGGCGTCCCGGTAGGCTGCGGCCCGGGGCGGCAGCGCGACGTCGTAGGTACGGAAGCGGGTGCAGACCGGGGCGTAAAGCGCATCGGCGAGGCCAGGCCGGTCACCGAAGAGGAACGGTCCGTCGTACCGGTCCAGGCAATCGTCGAAGATCGTGACGATGCGCTCGATATCGGCCTTGGCGCCGTTGAACACCCGAAAGCCCGGATGGAACGCCCGCAGGTTCATCGGCAGGGCCGAGCGCAGGTTGACGAAGCCCGAGTGCATCTCCCCGGAGATGGAGCGACAATGGGCACGCTCGGCCACCTCGCGCGGGAGAAGGCCAGCGTCGGGAAAGGTCTCGCTCAGGTATTCGGCGATCGCGAGGATGTCCCAGACCACCACGTCGCCATGCCGCAGGCGCGGCACCAGGAAGGATGGGGACAGGTGCAGCAGTTCCGCACGGCTGGTGACGTCCGTGCCCGACAGGACTTCCGTGTCGAACGCGAGACCCGCCATCCGGCAGATCAGCCAGCCCCGCAGGGACCAGGAGGAGTAGTTGCGACTGGAGATGGTGAGCGTGGTGGCGGTCATCGTCTTCACCCCGGGCGCGTCGCCGATCATGCGATCTGCATTGCCGGATCCAAAACTCGTGCCGGAGCAGCGAATCTTGCCGACTCGATCCGGGCGAATCGCAACGCGCCGAAGACTACTCCCGACGAAGCAGCGCGGCGACCTCCGCCTGCTCGGCTGCCGACAGGGTCCGGACCGGCGCGGCCGGCCGCCGGCGGGCGAGGCGCCAAATCCCGAAAGCGCCGAGCAGAACCGCCAGGATCGGGGTCAGCCACAGCAGCAGGGTGTGCAGGGCAAAGACCGGCCGCAGCAGCACGAACTCGCCGTAGCGGTCCACGACGTAGCGCAGCACCGCCGGATCACTGTCGCCCTTCTGCAGGCGCTCGCGCACGATCACGCGCAGATCCTTGGCGAGCGGCGCGTCGGAATCGTCGATCGACTGGTTCTGGCAGACCAGGCAGCGCAGCTCGGACGAGATCTCCCGGGCTCGATGCTCCAGCACCGGATCCTTCAGCACCTCGTCGGGCTGGACCGCATGGGCCGGGACGGCGAGCGAAAGGGTCGCGAGGAGCGCGAAGGCGAGGCGGCCACGCGCCTTCCCCCTCCCCGGTGCGGCGTCCACAGACCGACGGCCATCGACCGCGACAGATCCCCTCTCCCGCACAGGAGAGGGGGCCTGCGGCTCGACCGGATAGGCGTGGACCCGGTCCCCCACAGAGGGACCGGGAAGAACCGCGTTGGCCCTCATGTCCCGACCCATCACTCCGCCGGGACCGCGGCAACGTGGGGCATCGCCCGCGCCCGCGCCTTGGCCGGCACGCCGACGCGCATCCGGCGGTCGGTGAGGGACAGCACGCCGCCCAAGGCCATCACGACCGCGCCGAGCCAGATCATCAGCACCAGCGGCTTGTAGTAGAGGCGCAGGCCGACGCCGCCATCCTGGCCGATCTCGCCGAGGCTGGCGTAGACCTGACTCGCCCCGATGGTCAGCAGGCCGGATTCCGTCACCGACATCTTGCGGCTCGGGTAGAAGCGCTTGCCGGTCTCGACCCGGCCGACCTCGTCGCCCGAGCGGGTCCGGATCGTCAGGAAGGCCGCGGCCTCCTCGTAGTTCGGGCCGGCCCGGGGCGCGAGCCGGTCGAGGGTCGCCGTGTAGGGGCCGGCCGACAGGGTCTGGCCGGGCTTGAGCGTCGCCAGCCCCTCGGTGGCCCACCCCTGCGCGGCGATGCCGATCACAACCACGCCGACGCCGGCATGGGCGAGCGCCGTGCCCCAGGCCGAGCGCGGCAGGCCGATGGCCCGGCGCCCGATCTGGCCGAGGTCGCGCGTCCGGCTGGAGCCAAAGCCCCGGGCCCGGGAGACGATCTCCAGCGCCGAGCCGATCAGCAGGTAGGCGCCGAGCCCGATCCCGACCGGCGCCATCACGGGGCCGCCCCAGGTGAAAGCCAGGACCGCGAAGCCGACCACCAGGGCGACGGCGAGCGCCGCGAACAGGCGCTGCGAGGCTGCGAGCACGTCCCCGCGCTTCCAGGCGAGCGCCTGGCCGAAGGGCACGATCAGCAGGAGCGGAATCGCCAGGGGGATGAAGGTGGCGTTGAAGAAGGGCGGCCCGACCGTGATCTTCTCCCCGGTCAGCATCTCCAACAGGAGCGGATAGAGCGTCCCCACCAGCACCGTGGCGCAGGCGGCCACCAGGAACAGGTTGTTGAGGACGAGCGCCCCCTCCCGGGAGATCGGCGCGAACAGGCCGCCCTGTCGCAGCAGCGGCGCCCGCCACGCAAACAGCGTCAGCGAGCCGCCGATGAACAGGATCAGGATCGCCAGGATGAAGACGCCGCGGGTCGGGTCGGTGGCGAAGGAATGCACCGAGGTGATCACCCCGGAGCGGACCAGGAAGGTGCCGATCAGCGACAGCGAGAAGGTCAGGATGGCGAGCAGCACCGTCCAGACCTTCAGGGCGTCGCGCTTCTCCATCACCACGGTGGAGTGCAGCAGCGCCGTGCCGGCGATCCAGGGCATCAGGGAGGCGTTCTCCACCGGATCCCAGAACCACCAGCCGCCCCAGCCGAGCTCGTAATAGGCCCAGTACGAGCCCATCGCGATGCCGAGCGTCAGGAACGACCAGGCTGCGAGCGTCCAGGGCCGCACGGCCCGCGCCCAGACCGCATCGATCCGCCCGTCGATCAGGGCGGCGACCGCGAAGGCGAAGCTGATCGAGAAACCGACATAGCCGACGTAGAGGAGCGGCGGGTGGATCGCCAACCCGACATCCTGCAGCAGCGGATTGAGGTCGTTGCCCTCGAGCGGCGCCGGGACCACGCGGCTGAACGGGTTCGAGGTCGTGATGATGAACAGCACGAACACGAAGGTGATCAGGCCCTGCACGCCGAGCGTGTTGGCCCGCAAGCGCGGCGGCACGGAATTCTTGGCCACGGCCACGCAGGCGCCGAACAGGGTCAGGATCAGGACCCAGAGGAGCATCGAGCCCTCGTGGTTCCCCCAGACGCCGGAGAACTTGTAGATCAGCGGCTTCTGCGTGTGCGAGTTCTCGACGACGTTCTGGACCGAGAAGTCCGAGGTGACGTGCGCCCAGGTCAGGGCCGCGAAGGCGAACAGCACGCACGCGAAGGCGCCCAGGGCCGCCTGCGAGGCGGCCTGGCGCAGGGCCGGGTCGCCCGAGCGCGCCGCCCAGACCGGCATCACCATCTGGACAAGGGAGATCGCCAGCGCGAGCGCGAGCGCGAAATGGCCGGTCTCGACGATCATCCGGTTTCCTTACCGCTCACTGCGGGGGCCGAGGGTCCCGCCGTTCGAGGCGGTGATGGGCTTCGGTGCGACCTTGGCGCCGCCCTTCTCGCCCCCCTCCTGCCAGCGCCCCTGTGCCTTAAGGGCGTCGGCGACCTCCCGGGGCATGTACGATTCGTCGTGCTTGGCCAGCACCGTGTCGGCCCGGAACCGGCCGCCCGGCTCCAGCATACCCTCGGCCACCACGCCTTGCCCCTCGCGGAACAGGTCGGGCAGCAGGCCCTTGTACTGGACCTCGACGGTGGCGTTGGTGTCGGTCACGGCGAAATCCACCGTCTGGTCGGGCCCGCGCCGGAGCGAGCCGTCCTTCACCAGGCCGCCGAGCCGCATCCGGGTCCCGGGGGCGATGCCCTGCTGGGCGATGTCGGTGGGCGAGCGGAAGAACACGATCGAGCCGCTCATGGCGAACAGGATCAGCCCCACGGCGAGCGCGAGCACGCTGCCGCAGGCAGTGATCAGGATCAGGCGGCGGCTCTTGCGCGTCACGATTCTTCCACCCCGGGATCCGACGGGCTTTGGCCCGAGCAGACCTAAACCGTTCTCATTCCAGACTTGAGGGTGTCGGCCCGGCGGCCGCGCCGGTCAAGGGCGTCGGGCAGGACCGATTGTCGTACGAACAGCCGCGTGGCGCCCCTCGGCGCCGTCAGGGATTGGATTTGGCGGTCAGATCGAGTTCCCGGGCGAGCCCGTCGAGCCGGCTCACCGCATCCGCGTTGGTGGCGAGCGCCATCCGGGCGCGGTCGAGGGCCTTGATCGCCTGATCGCGGTCGCCGAGTGCGCTGTAGGAGCGCACGAGCCGCAGCCACTCGTCGGGTGTGCCGCCCCGGGCCGCGAGACGCCGGTCGAGCCCGTCGACCATGCCGCGGATCGCGGCGTCGCGCTCGGCCGGCGACAGCGCCTGCATGGCGGCAGCCGCCGATTCGGCATCGGACCGCGGGGCGGGTCCGGCCATGGAACCGGTCATGGAACCGGAGGCCGCCGGAGCCGCCGGCTTGGTGGGATCGAGGCCGAGGATGCGGGCGCCCTCCTCCACCTGGGCGAGCCCCTGCGGATTGCCGGCCAGAGCCACCCGGGCACGGGCCAGGGCATCGATCGCCTGGTCACGCTCGCCGAGCACCGCCCGGGAGCGGGTGAGCCGCAGCCATTCGTCCGGCGTGCCGCCGCCCGCCTTCAGCCGGGCGTCGAGCCCGTCGACCATGCCGCGGATCGCCGCCTGCTGCTCGGCCGGGATCTTCGGGGTCGCCGCAGGCGCGGCCGCCGGCGCCGCCTCGCCCTTGAGCCGGGCCAGGTTCTGCCGGACCAGCCCGAGCCAGGGCGCATCGGCGGGGCTGGCGGCCTCCAGGGCGGAGAGCTGGCGGATCGCCTCGGCGGTATCGCCGGCCTGCTCGGCCGCGCGCGCGAGGTAGAAGCGGGGCTTCGGCGCGTTCTGGTCCCTGGCCTGGGCCTTCTCGAACAGGGCCTTGGCCTCGGGGGTGACGGTCCCCTCCCCGGCAGCCGCCAGGGCCTCGCCCCAATCGGACAGGACGTCGGCGGTCTCGCCCTTCAGCCGGGCGATGTTGGCGAAGGCGCGGGCCGCGTCGTCGAACCGGCCGGTCCGCATGTAGACCGGGGCGAGCACGGCCCAGCCCCGGGCGTCGTTCGGGTCGCGGGCGAGACGGGCCTCGATCTGGCCGACCGCCTTCAACAGGTCCTCGGTGCCGCCGCGGGCGGCCTGCCGGTCGGCGTCGGTCTGCGCCGGCAGTTCCGGCGAACCGTAGAGCCCGTAGGCGATCAGCGCGACCAGCGGAATCGTGGACAGCGCGAAGGCGGAGGCCGCCCGGCGCCGGCGCAGCCGCGGCTCGGCGGGACGCGCGGCCTCGTCCGCGCCGGCATCCTCGGCGTCGCGCCGCGCATCGCGGCTGGCCCGCAGGAGCCGCCGGGCAGCCTCGGCGCGGGCGGTCTCGGCCTCGTCCGGGGCGATCAGGCCGCGGTCCAGATCGCGGTCGATCTCGGCGATCTGGTCCTCGTAGAACGCGGTCTCGGTGTCGACGCTGGAAATGCCGCCCTCGCCCACCGGAACGGCCGTGCGCCGCGACATCGGCCAGAGCAGGCCGAGCACGGCCGCAGCGGTCATGCCCGCCAGGATGAACCAGATCGCCGTCATCAAAACTCGGAAACTCTGCCGTGGTCCAGTCGGGGAATGCGTAACGCAAGAGTCCGCTTGATGGACGAACCTCTTCGCCGCTGACATCTGTCGGCGCGGACCTTCGCTTGCGGGGCCGGTTCCGCAAAAGCAATAAAAAACCCCGCTCGTGCGGGGTCGACGAACACAAAGTCCGTGAACATCGCCGCGATCAGGGGCGCTTGCCGGTGCCTGGCCGCCGATCCGTCCGAAGGCGCTCAAGCTGCTTCAGCGCCCGGTCCCGGTCACGCGCCGTCGTCCCAGCGTCTCGGGAACGAACGCCGTCGAAGACACGATCGCTGACGTAGAGATCGTCGCCGCGCGGATCCCGCAGGCCGATAGCCATGGCATTCTCCTGGACGACGAGTATCCTCCACACCGGCTTCAGCCTGTCAACGCGCGGCTGAGAATCCAAAACCTTCGGTCCCAAGGATCAGATCCCGTCTCGATGACGGCATATCCTTCGTCTTCCAGCGTCCACGTCAGGAAGAGATCCTTCCGGAGCGCTTTCTCCGGCGGGTTGCGGGACTTTGTGACGCGGTAGATCAGCCATGGCCGCACATGTGCAACGAGCGCTCTCAAGCTCGCGGCGACGATTGGCATGACGAAGGGCCGGCACGCGTCCGGCAGGTACGGTCGCGCGTACGTCCTGTCCTGCGTCTCGTAGGTGGGCGTGTCGTCGGCGAGGCTGACGACCAGGATCGTGAAGGAGAATTCGTGAAACCGTGTGAGCTTGCGGCGCCACAGGACCGCTTGCGTGTCTGTCAGACGGGACTCCACCTGGACCAGCCTGTCAGTCACAGCGCAATAGGCCACCGGCACGAGAACAACGTGGGACGCGGCGTCCTCAGCTTCGACGCTCAATAAGGCCGGCACCCCGGAGATCACGGACACGAACGCCAAGATCTGATTCCGCAGCGGGACCGGCGAGGCAACCTTTGCAGCGATGACACTGCGGATGAGCGGCAGCGTCAACACACCGCCCGTCGCCGCCACGCACGCACCATCAATGGTTGGCCGGCCCGACCGGCGCGTCGCCCGGCACCTCCAACACCGCCCGCAGGCCGCCGAGGGCCGCCTGCTCCAGGGTGAAGCGTCCCCGGTACAGGGCGGCCAGATCCGCCACGATGGACAGGCCGAGGCCCGAGCCGGGCTTCGACTCGTCGAGGCGCCGGCCCCGCCCGAGCACGGCCTGGCGCGCCTCCGGGGGCAGCCCGGGGCCGTCATCCTCGATGGCGATCAGGAGATGGGGATAATCGTTCCGGGCCACCGCCTCGGCGCGGATCGCGACCCGGCCGTGAGCCCATTTCGAGGCGTTGTCGACGAGGTTGCCGACCATCTCCTCGAAATCCTGGCGCTCGCCCCGGAAGCGCAGGCCCGGGGGCACGTGGACGTCGTAGGCGATGTCCTTGTCTCGGTAGATCTTCCCGAAGGTCCGCACGAGGCCGGCCAGCGCGGGCTCGACCTCCGTGGAGGTGCCGAGCGTGCCGGCCAGAGCGGCGGCACGGGCCCGGTCGAGGTGATAGTTCACCTGGTCGCGCATCACGGCGGCCTGCTCGCGGATCTTCTGCGACAGCTCCTCGGGGGCGTCCGAGGCGCCGACCTCGTTGACGATGATCGAGAGCGGCGTCTTCAGCGCGTGGGCGAGGTTGCCGACCTGGGTGCGGGCGCGCTCCAGGATCTCGCGGTTGGTCTCGATCAGGAGGTTCACCTCGCCGGTGAGCGGGGCGATGTCGCGCGGGTAGGTACCGGTGATGCGGTCGGCCTCGCCGCGGCGGACGGCGCCGAGCGCGGCACGCATCTTCTTCAGGGGCGCCAGGCCGAACCGGATCTGAAGCAGCGTGGTGATCGCCAGCGACAGGCCGAGCAGCCCGAACGTGATCGTCAGCGAATTGCGGAATCGGTCGACGTCGTTGACGATCTCGTCCGCCGGGCCGGCGACACGCACCGTGTAGCGACCCTCCTCGCCGAGATCGACGTCGCGCTCCATGATCCGCAGCAGGCGGCCGTCCTGGCCCTTGCCGTAGCCCTGGCGGATCTGCCCGACCCCGACCTTGCCGTCGGCATCGGTGGCGGGCCCCAGCGGCACGCCGACGAGCGAGCGCGAGGTGCGCAGGTCCCGGGGCTTCGCGTCCGGCTTGCCAACCTGCCAGTACCAGCCGGACAGGGGCAGATCGAAGCGCGGATCGCCGAGCGAGAAGGTCCGGCTCTCGGGATCGTTGGGCGAGACCAAGTCGGTGGCGAGGTTGTTGGTGAAGACCAGGAGCCGGCTGTCGAAGGCACGCTCGGTGGTCTCCCGGTAGAGGGTCGTGAGGATCCAGGCCGCGATCAGCAGGATCGCCGAGCTCGACAGGAACGCCGACACGGCCAGCCGCACCGCGATCGAACGGCGGCGCAGGGAGAAGAGGCCGATCAGGGTTTTCATCGGGACAACCGCACTCACACCGGCGTCACCGCATCGTAATACACCGCGCCCCGCATCAGCGGCCGCGCGGTGCGGAAGAACGAGCCGCGCTCCGCACGCCAACCGTCCGCATCCCGCGAAACGGTGGCGTCCACGGTGAGGATGCCCGATGGCATGCCGACCCGCAGGGCGCCATCCCCGGTGGCGCGCGCGGCCTCGTGGACCAGGCTGCCCTCGATCCGGGCAGCCACCGCGAGGCACAGGGTGGCGGTGAGCGGCAGGGCCTGGTGCGGCACCTCGTTCGAGATCACCCGGGCGGTCAGGTCGATATCGTCGGCGTTGATCGCCGCCCCGGACAGGCTGGACGCATCCAGCGGCGACGCGACCAGGCCCACGAACGGCACGTGGACGATCCGGGCTGCGGCGTCGAGATCCGGCGCGATGCCCATCGCCACCGAGGCGGCCAGGCGGATCCGCGCCAGCCGGTCGAGGAGGCCGGGCACGGCTTCCAGCGCGGCGGGCAATTCGCGGCCGGCGAGCCCGAGATCGGCCGCACGGACGAACACGCAGGCGTTGGCCGCGTCCACCAGCGAGACCTCGACCCGGCCGAGGCCCGGCACGTCGAGCGGCTGCCGGACCGAGCCGGTCGGGAGCAGCCGCCCGGTGGTGGCGCCGCCCGGATCGACGAAGTCGAGGCGGATCGGCGCGCCCGTGCCGGTGACGCCGGGAATGGCGAGGTCGCCGCGGTAGACGGTCCGCCCGTCCCGGACCGCGAAGCCGGCCTCGATCCGCTTGGCGGTGTTGGTGTTGTAGATCCGTAACCGCACCGGGCCGTCGGCGGGCTGCACGAGGCCCTCGTCCACCGCGAAGGGGCCCACCGCAGAGAGCATGTTGCCGCAATTGCCGGACAGGTCGATCCGCCCGTCGCGGACCACCACCTGCACGAAGGTGTAGTCGATGTCGGCATCCGGCCGGCGCGACGGCTCAACGACGCAGATCTTCGAGACCGAGGAGACGCCCCCGCCCATGCCGTTGAGCTGGCGGCCGAACGGGTCGGGGCTGTCCATCGCGGACAGGAAGGCCGGCTCCCAGGCGGCGAGGTCGCCCGGCACGTCCCGGCGATGCAGCATCAGCGCCTTGCTGGTGCCGCCGCGCATGAACACGGCCGGCAGCGTGCCGGGCGCCGGCACCGCGGTCACACCGGCGCCGGCGGCTGGTTCGGATCCACCAGGTAGCCCAGCCCGCGCACGGTCTGGATCAGGTCCACGGCGAGCTTCTTGCGCAGCCGCCCGACGAACACCTCGATGGTGTTCGAATCCCGGTCGAAATCCTGGTCGTAGAGATGCTCGGTCAGCTCGGCCCGGGAGACCACCCGTCCGGTATGATGCATCAGGTACGAGAGCAGCCGGTATTCGTGGCTGGTGAGCTTCACCTGGGCGCCGTCCACGAACACCTTGCCGGAGCGGGTATCGAGGGTGACCGGCCCGCAGGCGATCTGGCTGGAGGCGTGGCCCGCCGCCCGGCGCAGGAGGGCCCGGACCCGGGCCATCAGCTCCTCCATGTGGAACGGCTTGGTCACGTAGTCGTCGGCGCCGGCATCGAAGCCGTCGACCTTGTCGGACCAGCGGTCCCGGGCGGTGAGGATGATCACCGGGGTCTTCACCCCGGCCCGGCGCCACTTCTGCAGCACCGAGACGCCGTCGGCCTTGGGCAGGCCCATGTCGAGGATGATCGCGTCGTAGGGCTCGCTCTCCCCGAGATAGCCGCCCTCCTCGCCGTCATAGGCCTTGTCGGCGACGTAGCCGGCCTCCTCCAGCGCCGCGACCACCTGCCGGTTGATGTCCCGGTCATCCTCCACGACGAGCAGTCGCACGGCTCACTCCATTCCACTGCGGGTGTGAAGCCCGGTCAGTATTGGCCCGCGACCTTGCCGGTGCGGGCATCCACGATCACGTGCACGAAATGCCCGTCCCGGCGCAAGGCGGTCAGCATGTAGACGAGGCCGTCGGCGTGACGACAGAGGCTCGCGCGCTGGATCTCGGCCCGGGGGATCACCGTGCGGGCCGCCCGGATCGCCGCCACCGGGGCGATCACCCGCCGCTCGCCGACCTCCTCGCGCATGTCGGCCGGCGACAGGCAGGACTCGATCCGCAGGGGCGTCGGGTCCGCTACCTGGGACGTCTGCGAGGCCGGTCCGTCATCGGCCATGGAGCCGAGGCCGCTGGCGGCGAGGGCCGCGGCGGTCAGGCTGATGGCAACGAGGGCGATGGCGTAGCGCATTGCTAGGAGATTTGCGCCGAGGGCACTGAATGCGCCCTGAATACGTAGCTGTAGCGGCCCCGACGCGAGTTCTGACTGGCGCCTGCAACGGTAAGATGTGAGCTGTTTCGTTGTGGATGCCATCGTGCCGGCACTACGGCCGACGGGCTTTTCGGGTTCCACCGCCGAGGTCGCGCCGCACAGGCGATTGCGCACGCCGCGGTGCCCGATCCGGCGCCCTCGCCGCCGGAGTGGTGACCGGTTCGGCGTCAGCGCGCGCTTCGAACCGAGGATTGAGAGCCGTCCCGGCATACCGCCGGCACCGACGCGGCAGCCTGCGCGGCCAGGGCGGCGTCGATCGGCCAGGGCCGGGCCCCGAGCCGTGCACCCAGCTGGAGTGTGACGGCGATCACCGCCGCCCCCGACAGGGTCAGCCAGACGCGGTCGAGGATCCGGTCCCGGTGCAAGCTCATCGCGAACCTCCCGTGATCAGCAACCAGAACGCCCGCAGGGCCGGCATGCGCTCGACCAGCCAGGCGATCTGGTCCGAGAACCAGTGCGCGGCCGCCGCCGTGGTGACGAAGGTGAACAGGGCCGCATGCTTGAGGCGCCGGACGTAGCGGCGCAGCACCCGCCGCTCGACATGCGCGTCCACGAGTTCGTCGAGGACCGCCAGGCGCGGCGCGGTCTGGCGGGCGACGTAGGCCTGCCAGAACGGCGGGAACCGGATCGTCCGCGCCCGACCACCGGGACCGGGCGCGTCCTCGGGGGAATGGTGGCCCGCGTTCATGGCTTCCTCCCCGGAACCTCTCCGGCCCCGCACGATGCCGCGCGCGGGCCACGTCATGTCCCCGCCCCATCCGGGACAGGGGTCCGACCCGCGTGCGGAGACGTGTGAGGTCGGAGAACGCCGTCAGGCCCGATGCACCGCGTCCCCCTCCCTCAGCGCCCGCAGCGCCGGCGCCAGGACGTTGCCGGCGCTGGCCTGCGGGTCGAGCGGCAGGGCCCGGAAGATCCGGGCGGCGACGCCCTCGGCACCGCCCGCGCTCCGGACGACATGGGCCGGCGCAGTCGCCACGACGTGCCGGACGCCGGCCGCCACCACCGCGGAGCCGAGATCGACGCTCACGGTCCGGCCCCTTGCGGCACCGGCCACCGCGTTCTGTCCGTACGCGGCCCCGGCCCGGATCGCGGCCTCGACCCGCTCCCGGGTCAGGAGCGAGGCCGCCCAGGGCGCGACCCGGGCGATCCCGGCCGTGACGGCCGCCGCGGCGATCGGCACCAGCACGGCAGAGACCGGCTGCAGCAGCCCGACCAGCCAGTCGCCCCAGGGAATCGCCACGCCGCCCGCCTGGGCAGAGGCCAGAGCCGGGGCGACCAGGGCCGAGGTGAGCAGGGCGACAAACGGGATCGCGGCGCCGGCCAGCGCCAGCCCGGCCGGGAAGAGGTGCGTCATGATCGATCTCCGGAGTTGAGCGCGCGGCGGACCCGGCCGGCTCGGGATTCGGGTTTGCGCGGCGAGACGGCGCCCGCGCGCAGGGCCGAGAGCGCCCGGCGGGCCCAGGCCAGCCGGCTCGCCAGCGCAATCACGCCTGGCCGCTCGAAGTGCCGGCACACGCTCTCGGTGGCGGCCTCCAGGGTCGGAGCCTGCCGCAGGGCCGCGAGCGCCGCCGCCTCGGTGGTGCGCAGTTCCGTGCAGAGGTAGCCGTACTGGGCCTCGGGGGCGGCCGGATCGAGCGCGTGCGCCCGGCACCAGGCCTCCATGGCCACGCGCCGGGGGCCGGTCCACTGCGCCAGGCCCCAGCCGCCCCGGGACCCGGCCACCGCCGGGGCGACCTCCTGGAGCCGGCGGAAGCCGCCGCTCTCGTGGCCGAGATTGCCCAGCAGCCCGGCGGCCTGCAGGTCGGTGAGGCCGAGATCGCGCATCAGGCGCGGCCCCAGGCTCCGGCAGCCGGCCGCGAAGGCGTCGCCCGGCCCACGGGCCGGACCAGTGGTTGCGGACATCGGGGTTCTCCGGGCATGAATCCGCGCGATGCCGACGGGGGACGCGGACAAGGGACGCGGACAGGGGACAAGGGACAGGGGACGCTTGGGCCACGTGGGACACGGACAGGACCGGCCGCTGGTGTTCATCGGCGATTCGATCACCGCGGGCTGGGGCGAGGCCCGGGCCGAGACGTTCGCGCGGCACGGCTTCGCGGCGCGCGGCATTCCGGGGCAGACGAGCGGTGAGATCCGCGCCCGCTTTCGCCGCGACGCGGCCGGTGCCCGGGGCGTCCACCTGCTGTGCGGGGTCAACGACATCGCCGAGATCGGCGGCCCGGTCTCGGACGGGGCGATCCGCGACAACATCGCCGCCATGGCGCGGCTGGCCTTCGAGGCCGGGCTGCCGCTGTGGATCGGTACCGTGATGCCGAGCGATTTCTGGGGATGGCGCCCCGAGCTCAGGCCCGTGGCGCGCATCCACGCCCTGAACCGCTGGATCCGGGCCCATTGCGCCGCCAGCGCCGCCGCGCTCATCGACTATCACACGCCGCTCGCCACCCCGTCGGGCGCGCTGCGGCCGGACTTCACCGCGGACGGCATCCACCTCAACGGAGCGGGCTACGCGGCGATCGAACGGGCGATGCTGACGGCCCTGGCGCCGGGGGCCGACCGGTGAGGCGGGGCTGACGGACCCACGGGCCTGTCGCGACGGCGACGGCTCCGCTCTCACGCCCCACCGACGTTCCCATTCCGGCTTGCGTCGGACGCGCAGACGATGCCGAAGCGGCAGTGATGGGGGGGCTCGGCGAGAGCCACGCGTCCGGAACCGCCCTCAAGACCCCAGGGCCAGCCAATACGTCGCGCCATTCCCGGCGCCGGTCACCGCGCCGCCGGTGTCGCGGCGGTTGCGGAGCGTGAACCCGGTGGCCGACACGTCGCTGACCTGGCTGGCGTAGAGCGTCCCGGCATCCCGGGCGACCGGCTGGGCCCAGACCCCCAGGCATGCGCTCGGAAAGGCGGGGCTGAACGCGACGGAGAGATCCGCGTCCGCGCCGGTCGCAAGACCCCATTGCAGGACGAGGCCGTTGGCGAGCCGGGCGTAGCCGTTCGGAGCGAGCGCCTGGGTGCCCAGCGCCAGCGGCGTCCCGTCGGCGCGCTGGTAATGGCGCACGCGCCAGCGGCCGGCACCGTCCGAGGCGACCAGGCAGGTGTCGTCGGCGGCCGTGACGATGTCGGCCCGGGTCGGCAGGGCGAGCTGCTCGGGATCGTGGACCAGGGTCGCGGCGCCGGCGAAGCGCACGAGCCGCTCCCGGTCGGCGCCGGAGCCGAAGCGGGTGATCCGGGCCGTTCCGGTGACCAGGACCCGCCGGGTGCCGGCACCGCCGAGATCCGTGGTCGCCGCCGCGGCCAGCACGGTCTCGGTGGAGGCGAAATCGATCCCGCCCTTCGCCGCGGAAGCGGTGAGCGCGGTGGCGAAGGCGGCCCCGTCGGGCGAGACCTTCAGCGAGAAGTCGTCGCCGCCCAGAAGGCCCAGCAGGGCGCGGGCGGAATACCCGGTCTGGAAGTTCAGGGCTGCGTCCCGGGAGGCGGCCTGTTTGTTGACCGAGATCCGCATGTCGCCGGAGCCCGGCGTCGCGTCGTCCCAGGTGAGCAGGGCCGCGTCCGCCTTGACCGCGAGGCGGTTGGTGGCATCCGCCCCGGTGTTGATGCCGAGCCGGCTCACGCTCTGGATCGCGGTCAGCGTCCGGCGGAAGCTGCCCCAGGCGCTGCCGTCGAACACGTAGAGGTCGGCCTCGTCGATCAGGTAGGCGAACCAGCCGGCCCGGGGCACCGCGCCGACCCAGACGCCGTCGGCGTAGCGCACGACCTGGCCGGCGAGCCCGGCCCAGGCGCCCCCCGGGTTCGAGGCGACCACGAGGTAGCGGTCGCCGTCGGCGGGGTTCTTGGGCGGCGCGGTGAGGTCCTTGTCCAGGCAGGCGAGCTGGACCAGGGCGTCGAGGAGGCCGAGCGCCTCGTTGTGGGTGACGTGCTTCTGGGCCTGGCTCGCCGCGATCAGCGGCAGGCCGAGGCGGGGCGTGGTGTCGGACATCGGGGGCTCCTCGATCGGATACTCTGTCCGTGACCAGCGGCGCAGCCGTCGCCGGTGGATGACGCGCCCCCCGCCCCGGACGCCTGGAACGGCGGTGGACGGCGATCCGGGAAGGGGTGCTGCGGGACCGGCGCCGTCCCGCGGGGTCGGTGTCCGTTCAGGCGCTTCGGATCGGAATGCGGGCGCGGATGGCCGGGCCGGGACCTGCGACCGCGCCGATCTGCGCCACAGCGACGTCGAGGCTGGTCTGAGCAGCGCCGAAATCGGCCGCCTCGTCGGCGTAGAGGACCTGCTGCGCCTCGGCCCGGAACTGGCGCAGGGGCGTGCCGGCCCCCGTGAACACCGTGACCGCGTAAGCCTCCGGCTCGTCGAGCGGGATCTCGGCGGGGGCCCAGGCGTCGCCGTCGCGGCGCGCTCGGCGGATCCAGGAGAGCCGCACCCCCGACGCGTCCCGCCGCGCCCGCAGGTGGACCGGCCGCAGGGGGAGGAGCGAACCCAGCCCGGCCGTCGCGGCAAATTCCGAAACCGCCGGATCGCCCGGGTCGGCGGATGCCGGGCCGACCCGGTAGCGGAAGCCCCGGCCGGCCTCGTCCAGGCTCTCGACCAACGGCACCACCGCGCCGTCGTCGAGGCGCACGATCAGGCTGCCCGCCGGGGTGGAACGCCCGGCGGCCGGCTCGCTGCCCGCGAGCCCGCGCAGCAGCCCGGAGAGCCGGTAGGTGTCGGGGCCGGTCAGCACCGCGTCGGCCGCGCAGAGCAGCTCGACGATGCCGTCCGGCCCGACCAGGGCGAACAGGTTGCCGCCGGCCAGCATCGCGGCCTCGCCGATCGATCCGAGCGCCCCGCCCCGGCGCAGGGTGACGTCGAGATGGGCGCCGCGCTGCAGCCGCCAGAGCGGCCCGGCGGGCAGGTCCGAAAGGGTCCGGCCGAGGCAGGCCGGGTAATCGACCAGGCCGCGGAGGGTCAGTGGGCCGGCGCCCTCCGCCCGCCACACGGCCGCCTCCCCGGGCCAGGGCTCCGCCGCGACCGCGAGGTATTGCAGCACCGTTGGGCTGCCGCGATCCACCGGCAGGTCGAGGGCGAGCGCGAAGGGCGGCCCCGGGAAGGCCGGGTCGCGCCAGCCGGCAAGGCCGGGTTGCGGGCAGGCCGCGCGGAGGGCCGCCCTGGGCGGGACGCCGCTCGCCTCGATCCGGCGCCCGGTCGGGGCGTCGTCGATCCGGTCGATCCTGCGCAGCACCGTCCCGCCCGGCACGTCGGCCGGCACCGCCAGCAGGTCGCCGGGCTCCAGCTCCAGCCGGCGCGGGCTCACCGTGAAGGCCGCGCTGTCCCGGGCCGCGATGACCCGGTCGAGCAGCGCCTCGGCGAGATCGTCGCCGGTCTCCCTGCGGGTGACGATGGCGGCCTCGATCCGGGTCTCGCGGCGCCGCTGGCCGACCGGCCGGATCGCCGCCGCCGCGGCGCGGCGGTAATCCGGACTCTCGGACTCGGTGATGCCGAGGATGACCGAGCGCGGCAGCGCGCTCTCCTCGGCCCGGACCTGCCGCAGGACCGGCTTCGCCTCCGACAGGCGGACGAGGTCGGCCTCCGCGAGCACCACCGGCCGCTCGCGGCGGGGTCCGCGCAGGTGCAGGCGCCCCGCCCCCGCCGAGACGTCGAGCCCGTAGACCTGCGCCAGGGTCTCGAGCGCGGCCCGCGCCGAGAGCAGCCGGTCGACGACGTAGCCGTCGAGGAAGGCGGCGGCCTCCACGGCGACCGGCGCGTCGAAGCCGAAATCGGCCAGGATCCTCAGGACCAGAAGGTCGAGGTCGCAGCCCTCGATCCGCCCGGTGATCCAGTGGCCGACCCGCCAGTTGGCGGTGTCGGCCCAGACCTTCTGCACCGCCGGGAAGGCCGGGAACGGCCGCGCGTCCCAGGACCAGACGAAGATCGATCCCGGATCGACCATCCGGCCGCCATAGACCGGCGAGACCGGGTTGTCGGCCTCCGAGAACCCGGTCGCCGCCGGGTCGAACCGGGCGATCACGGCCTCGAGCCCGCGCAGCTGGATCAGCTCGTCGCGCAGGGCTCGCGAGTCCGGCGGGTAGGCGCCCTCGGCGGATTTCGGGTCAGGGAAGACGTTCGGGCCGTTGGTGCCCTTGTCCACCGCCGGCACCCCGGCCTCGGTGAGCCAGATCGGCTTGGCCTTCGGCACCCAGGCGGTGGCGCGGGTCTCGACGCCGCCGTCGCGCTCGACATGCGGGTTCGACCACCAGCCGATGAGGTCCCTGGGCCGGAAGATCCAGGGTTTGCCGTAGGCGCCGTCCCGGATCGGCCGGCGGTCCTGGGCGGCGCGCCCGGCCGCGTCGGCGTAGTACCAGTCGAACGCCTCGCCGGAGGCGCCGTTCGCTTTCAGGTAGGCCCGGTCGTTGATGTCGCCCGCGACCGCGAGGTCGGCGTGGTCCGGGGCGTCGCGCCAATCGGTGACCGGCGGATACCAGTCGATCCCGACCGCGCCGATGTTGGGGTCGGCGAACAGGTCGTCCAGCGGGAAGCGGATCGTGGCGCCCCCGTCCCGGACATGGGCGCCGTACTCGGTCCAGTCCGCCCCGTAGACCAGCGTGACGCCGGGCCCGAGCCGGCCGCGCAGATCCGCGGCGAGGGACCGGAGCGCCTGGACGGCCGGGTAGCCGGCGGCACCCCGCACCCGGGTGAGGCCGACGAGTTCGCTGCCGATCACGAAGCCGGCGATCCGGATACCGGAGGCCGCCCACAGGGCCGCGAGGCCGGCATAATGCAGCACCCCCGCGCGATAGCCGCCCTCGAAGAAACCTTGGACCTGCGCCTCCGCGGCGGCGGTGCCGTCCGGGCTGCCGGGGACGCCCGGGCCCGGGTCGCAGGTGATGCGCCCGCGCCAGGGATAGGGCGGCTGGGTCGCGCCGGGCACGCGCGGGTCGGGCAGGCCGTTGCCGGCCGGCACGTCCATCATCACGAACGGGTAGAGCAGCACGTCCAGGCCGCGGGTGGCGAGGTCAGCCACCAGCCGGGTCAGCCCGGCATCCGAGGGCGTCCCACCGTAGGCGGGGGTGCCGTCCGGCAGGGTCGAGACCACCTCGGCCTTGTCACGGGTGATCCCGGCGACGGCCCAGGCCTCCGGCGTGGTGCGCTTGCCCCGGGTCTCGACCTTCGGAACGATCCGGCAGGCGCCGGCGCGCAGATCGGTGCCGAACCACGTCGCCACCACGGCGACCCGGCGCAGGTTCGGGCACAGGGCCTGAAGCGCGTCGAGGGAGGCGGTGACGTCGGTGGCGCGCTGGAGCTGGTGCCGGTTGGCCGCCTCGGTCCGGCCGAGGCCGAGATCGACGGTGACGCGGTTCGGGTCGAGGGCGAACTCGCCGGCCCCCGGGATCAGGTCGACGGCGCGGATCCGGTGGTACAGGCCGTTGACGGGGCGGACCACCTCGAAGGCGAACTGGGGCACGCGGTTGCCGAAGTCGGCGAGCGGCAGGTTCTCGAACACCACGTAGGCGAGGCCGCGATAGGCCGGGGCGTTCTCGGCGCCCTCCTTGGCGACGATCAGCGGGTCCGGCGCTTGGTCCGCGCCGCCGGTATGGACCCGCACGGTGATCCCGACCTGATCGATTTCCTTGCCGTCCGCCCAGATCCGGCGGACCAGCGCGACCTCGCCCTCGCACAGGCCGACCGCCAGGTTGGCGAAATAGGCGTAGCGGGTGTGCACGGTCTTCTGCCCGCCCGCGCCCTTGGACGCGGAGGCCGCGCGCTCCACCGTCGTGTTGGCGACCTCGCGGACGCGCGTCGCCCATATCAGGCTGCCGCCGATCTTCGCCCGCCCGTAGACCCGGGGGATGGGATCGCCCTCCGTGGAGGACAGGCCGGCAACGTCGGCGAGCCGCGGCCCCTCGACGAAACGCGTGTGCCGCCCGGAGCCCGACAGCATCCCGTCGAGCCCCGCCCCCGCGGCCGCGCCGAGCACGCGCCCGACCACGGATCCGATCGGCCCGCCGAGCGCGGTCCCCACCGCGGCGCCCGCCGTGGACAGGATCAGGGTGGCCATGGCGGGCTCCGGGGGCGGGGGTGGAAAGACATGACGCTCACGGATTGCCGATCCGTATCCGGTCGGATACGTTGCATCGTGGCTACGATTCTGCTGTCCGATAGCTTTCGTCGGTGGTTTACCGACCTGCGGGATCACCGCGCGAAGGCGCGTATCGTCGCTCGGATCCGAGCTGCGGGCTTCGGTAATTTCGGTGACGTCAAACCGGTCGGTGAAGGCGTCTTCGAAATGTGAATCTCGTACGGCCCAGGATATCGCCTCTACTACGTTCGGCGGGGCGAGGTGACCTACCGGCTTCTGAACGGCGGCGCCAAGTCCAGTCAGGATCGAGATATTCAGAAAGCCAAGGCCCTGGCCAAACATCTTACGGTATCACCTGATGTCCTTCACGCCTTTCGACGCCTCGGAGTTCCTCGACAGCGAGGAAGCGATCGCCGAATATCTCGCGGCCGCGCTTGAGGATCCCGATCCCGAGCTGTTCGTCGCGGCGCTCGGTGATGTCGCCAAGGCGCGCGGCATGAGCCAGATCGCCCGGGAGGCCGGCCTGGGGCGGGAAAGCCTGTACAAGGCGCTGACCCCGGGCTCGAAGCTGCGCTACGAGACTGTGCGCAAAGTCATTGACGCGCTCGGCGTCAAGCTGACCGTGGCGACCGGCGCCTCGTAAGGGGCCTGCGGAAAGCGGAACACCCCGGTCAGGTGCCGGCGCCACCACGCCGTGAGCGCGACCTCGGCGACCGTGGCGTTGTCGTGGGCGTGGATCATGGCACCGTCGCCGGTGGCGATGGCGCAGTGGCGGGCCGGGAGGTGGCGGCGGAAGGCGAAGAGCAGCACGTCGCCCGGACGGGGCGGGTCTCCGGCGGACGGCACCGGCACGAGGTGGCGCGCCGCCGCCTCGGTGAGGGGATCGGTCCCCGGGGCGGCGGATTCGGCCCAGGTGGCTGCATAGGGCGGCACCGGTTCCGGCTCGGCGCCGTAGAGCCCGCGCCAGACCCCGCGCAGCAGGCCCAGGCAGTCGCAGCCGACCCCGCGCAAGGAGGCCTGGTGCCGGTAGGGCGTGCCGAGCCACAGCCGCGCCTCGCCGAGGGCGGCCACGCCCATGTCCCGCCGCATTGCGCTCATCGGAACAAGCTCCCGCCGTCGAGGACGGGCTCCGAGCCCGGCACCGCACGCATCACCGCGTCGTTGCCGGGCATGTGCGGGAAGCCCTGGAAGTTGATCGCGTTGGCGAAGCGGTCCCGGCAGGTGGCCAGCCGCTTGTCGCATCCGGCCGAGACGCTGAAGGCATCCCCCGGGGTCACCGGCCGGGCCGGGACCGTCCACAGCTCGACCAGCCCGCCGAGCTGAAGCCGCACATCCGCGGCGAGCCCCGCATTGGCACCCGTCTCCCAGGTGAGCGTCCCGCCGGTGAACAGCCCGTCCGCGAAGCGACCCGCCAGCGACACCGCAAGCGTCGCCGGCTCCGGAAGGCCGGTGACCCGGCCGGTGGTGCGCCAGGCGGCGAGATCGACCCGGCAGCGGGCATCGCCGAGGTCGGCCCCGCAGGTGGCCCGGAAGGTCCGGCCGCGCTCGGCATCGAGCCGGTGGGCGAGGCCGCGCAGCTCGGCCACGAAGGCGTCGCCCTCCCGGCGCACCTCGCCGATCGTGCCGACATCCAGCAGCAGGCGCGTCTCGGGGGCGGTCCAGTCGGCCAGCCAGGTCTCCACCGACGCGCCGTCGTAGAGGCCGCCCGCGATGTCGGCCTCGGTGAGCCCGAGCGCGCTCAGCGCCCCGGCCACGTCGCCCCCGGAGACCGCGAAGCCGGATTCGGCGCTGGCCTCGGCCGCGTCCAGCCCGGTCCGGGCCTCGTGGACCAGGCCCGAGAGGGTCAGGTCGCGGTCATGGTCGGTGAAGCCGAGGGCGGCCCCGTCGCGCCGGCGCAGGGTCCAGCACCGGCACAGGGTGGTCACGCCGCCCGCGAGATGGGCCGCGAAGGCATCGGGGATGGCACGCATCGTTGTCCCTCACGGCACGATCTCGACCAGCGGCACCTTGGGGATCTCGCCGGCCGTGAAGGCCGCAAGGTCGATGGTGAGGTCGTCGGTGTCGAACCGGACCGGCACGTCGAAGGCGAAGCCCGCCGTGACGGCGGCGCCCTTGGCCGGGACGTGCCCGCCCGCGAAGGTGACGAGCCCGGTAGCCGGGTCGCACGCGAAGGCGTCGGCGCCGACCTCCCGGCCGGCCAGGGCGACCCGGACGCTGCCGGCGACCGGCTTGGCGATGCGCCGGCGGTAGGGCGCGAAGCCGGACCCGTAGGACTTGGTCAGCGCGAACGTCGCCGTGGCGCCGTCGCCGGCGCCGAGCGGCTGGTCGAGGGGGCCGATCGCCCGCCCGGGCGGCCCGGAGCGGAAATCGACCCGGTCGCGGTAGCGGAAGCCGTACAGCCTTCCGCGCCGCTCCTCGAAGAACGCCAGCACCGCATGGAGCGCGTCGAGCCCGCGCACCCCGAACCCGGCATCGTAGCGGCGCCGGGAATCGGCCCAGCGGCCGTTGCGGTGCTCCCGCCCCGAGGCCAGCGTGACGATCTCGGTGAGCCGCTGCGGCCCGCCGCTGCCGCGCAGCGACACGTCGAGGGGAAACAGCATTTCGTGGAAGGCGTCGGCCATGGCGCGATGATCCCGTGTTGGAGCCCGATCCGGCGAAGACCCGATCCCGGTCGGGCGACGGGAGAAGGCCCCCCCTGCCGGCAGCCGGCGGCCGGGAAAAGTCTTTCGGAAAACGCCGGAACTTCGAAAACGCCGTTCATCGACAATCGGCACACACCGGTCAAAGATCATGGAAGACGCGCCACGATCCGCCGAAGATCTCGATGCTCGAAAAGGCTTCGAAACTCTTGCGCGATCAGTACGGGCCGTCACCGACCGACCGAAGGAGTTTTCCGATGAGTGCCGTCCTGCAGTCCCTGCACCCCAATCTCGACATCCGCCGGGTCGCCGGCCGCATCGGCGCGGAGATCCGCGGCGTCGCGCTCTCGGGCGACCTCGATGCCGGGACGGTGGCGGCGATCCGCCAGGCGCTGCTCACCCACAAGGTGGTGTTCTTCCGCGACCAGAGCCTCGACGAATCCGGCCAGGAGGCGTTCGGACGGCGCCTGGGCGAGCTCGTCCCGCACCCGACCGTGCCGTCGCTCCCCGGGACCGCGGGAATCCTCGACCTCGACGCCAGCCGGGGCGAGCGGGCGAGTTCCTGGCACACCGACGTGACCTTCGTGCCGGCCTATCCGGCGATCTCGATCCTGCGCGCCGTGACCCTGCCGGCCTATGGCGGCGACACCCTCTGGGCCAACACGGCGGCGGCCTACACGGACCTGCCCGAGCCGCTTCGCGCGCTGGCCGACCGGCTCTGGGCGCTGCATTCCAACGTCTACGACTACGTCGGCGGGCGGGTGAACGTCACCGAGGCCGGCCGTCGCCGGCACGACGAGGTGTTCACCCGGACCGTCCACGAGGCCGAGCACCCGCTGGTGCACGTCCATCCGGAGACCGGCGAACGCTCGCTGATCGTCGGGCACTTCATCCAGCGCATCCTCGGGCTCACGACCTCGGATTCGCAGCACCTGCTGGCGATTTTCCACGACTACGCGACCCGTCCGGAGAACACGGTGCGCTGGTCCTGGCGGTTGGGCGACGTGGCGATCTGGGACAACCGGGCCACAGTGCACCGCGCGGTGGACGATTACGGCGACCAGCCCCGGGTGGTCCGCCGCGTGACCCTCGAAGGCGCCCCCGCGGTGAGCGTCGACGGACGCCGCAGCCGCCCCGCGAGGCGGCGGCCAGCAAAGCGGCGTGAGGGGCGGTCACGTCGCCCGCTGCCCCGCGCGACCGCGCGGGCGAGGCTCGCCGTCACCTGCGCCTCCGAGCGGCGGAAGGCGCCGGGGTCGGGGTGGCGATGTTGACCGTGACGGAGACCGGCCGGGCTGCGCCGCCGCCCGCGGCGACGCCGAGGCGGCCGTCCGGGCCGCGGTTCAGCGACAGGATCGCCTCGGGCCCGGCCTCGCCCATCAGGCCGGTGCCGTTGGCCATCGGAAAGTAGGTCGGCGCGGCCACCACCCCGCCGGCCGCGAAGGGCTGGACCTGTCCGCCCTGGAACACCCCGCCCCTGGCGAAGCCGGTCTCGCTGCCGGCGCCCGCCCTGAGCACGGCGTTGACCAGGCCGGAGATGCCGGAGCGGATCGGGCCGGCGGCCGCCCGCCCGCCGCGCCGGCGAGCTTGCTGCCGATCGTGCCGAGCACGCCGTCGAGGCTGCGCCCCGAGGCGGCCCCGCGGGTGAGCGCCGAATCCAGGCTGCGCCCGAAATTCTTGGCGAGCTGGTCCAAGGTCTCGAGTTGCTTGATCCGGGCGGCATCCTGCGGATCGGGATCGGCGTCGCTCATCGGGCGGCCCTCCTGGTTGGTCGGGGTCAGCGTGGTGCCAACACCCGGGATCCCAAAGGGCTCAGCCCTTTGGCCGGGTCAGGGGTGGAGCCCCGGCTCCGTTCACGGGCCCGGATCCGGATAGGCGGCGAGCAGGCGCTCGAACCCGTCGCGGCTCAGAGGCTCCGGGCCGCGGCGGCGGCCGAGCGCGGCGGCGAACTCGCGGGGCGTGGCCGCCCAGAAGGCGGCGGGATTCCAGCCGAGCGCCCCGAGGCCGAGGGTGAGGGCGTCGTCCCAGGGAAAGGCCGTGGCTCGAGCCGGCGCCGACGCATAACCGTCGGGCGCCGGCCCTACCGAGGGTTTGCGGGGCCCGGCGCCTCCCCGAACGCGGCGGCGAGCACTTCGCCCAGGGCGGTGGAGATCGCTTCCAGCCCGCCGGCGAGCGGCAGGCGCGCCACCGCATCGTCGTCGAGGGCGTGGCCGCCGCCGCGCAGGGCCGCCCCAGCAGGGCGATGAGGTCCAGGGCCGAGACCCGGCCGCCATCGAAGCGTTCGGCCAGGCCGACGAGGTCGCCGGCCTTGAGCGCGCCCTCCAGTTCGGCCAGCGCGCCGAGGGTCAGGCACAGGGTGTAGCGATGGCCGGCGAGCTGGAGCGGCACCTCGCCGCGGATCCGGTTGGCATGGCTCAAGCCGCCGTGAAGGCGAGCACGCCCGCCGAGTCGAGGCTGATGTCGAAGGTGACCTCGCCGGCATGGTCGCCCCGGTATTCGAGGCTCGCGATCTGGAACGGGCCCTCCAGGGTCCCGAAGGCCGGCACGACCACCTGGAAGGTCTCGATCGCGCCCTCGAAGAAGATCAGCCGCAGGCGCAGGTCCGAGGCCTGATCGCGGAACACCCCGGCGCCGGCGATCGCGGCCCGGCGCACGCCGGCCCCGGCCAGCAGCTCGCGCCAGCGGCCGGTGGAGTCCGCGTTGGTGACGTCCACGGTCTCCGCGTTGAGGGTGATCTGCCGGGTGCGCAGGCCCGCCACCGCCAGAAAGCCGCCCGCGCCGTCGCCGGCCCGGAGCAGCAGGTCCTTGCCCTTCTGTGCGCCCATCGGTTCCCTCCTGCCTCATCGCAATCGAACGTGCCGTGCGTGTCAGGCACCGCGCCCACCTCAAAGGGTCTCGGTGACGGCCTCGATCGTCAGGGTGGCGCGGGCCTCGCCGGTGCGGGCGTCGCGGCTCGCCCTGATCGCCCGGACCCGCAGGGTGACGAGGCGGCAGCCCTGGAGCGGCAGGGCGGCGTCGGTGAGGAGCGCGGCCATGCGGGCGGCCGCGTCCAGCGCGGTGCGGACCGAGCCGGGCTTGGCGATCACCGCGATGGCGTGGCTGTGGCGGTGGCGCTCGGCGCCGTCGACGGAATCGTCCACGCTCTCGGCGTCGCCGAACAGGGCGTAGACCGGCACCGAACCCCGGGGTGGCTCGTCGTGGAGCCGGACTTTTCCGCCGAGCAGGGCGGCCAGCGCGGCGTCGCCGGAGAAGCGGGCGATCAGGCCGGCGCGCAGGGCCAGGAGCGGGCTGGGGTCGCTCACGACGCGCTCTCCCGAACCAGCTCCTCGACGTGGCAGACGAGGTCGCGGCCCCGCGCGTCCGGCTCGCCGACGGCGCGGATCGCGAAGCGGCGGGGCCGGCGGCGAGCCGCATGGTCGGGTCGAGGGCGACCCCGGCGCGCAGGGTGACCCGGTAGGCGGGCAGCGTGTCGGTCCGGCCGCCCGCCGGGCGGTCGGCGAGGCCCGCCGGGGTGATCGCGCCCCACAGGACCGGGCCGGCCACGAAGCGGCGCAGCACGCCCCCGAACCCGTCGGGCTGCTCCAGGGGCCGTTCGAGCACGAAGCGGCGGCGCCGGGCGCCGAGCGCAGGGTGGTGCGGATTGGGCGCCATCGGGGCTGCTCCAGTGGGTCGCATGCGGACAGGGCGGCGGATCACAGGCGCATCCGCCGGAACGGCGCGGCGAGGTCGGCGGCATCGGTGCGGACGGCATCCGGCTCGTCGCCGCGGTGCTCGTAGCGGGCGGCGGCCAGCCGCAGGATCGCGAGCCGCAGGGGCGCCGGCAGCGGCGGGCCGTCGCCCCCGAACCCGGCCGCGACCTCGATCAGGATCGTCCGACCAGCCGGGTCCGGAACGTTTGCGTCGATCAGCAGGCCCGGCGCCTCGACCGGCTCCGGCCCCAGGCGGACCAGGCCGGCGGCGAGTTCGGTGACGCCCTTCGCGTCCGCGAAGCCGGCGCGGACGAGCGCCACGAGCGGGCTCAGCGGCAAGGCCAGCCGGCCGTTGGCGGGCCAGGAATCGAGGGCGATCCGGTAGCGGCCCGGGACCAGGATGCGGCGGGCCTCGATCTCCAGGCTGGCCCGGACCGCGGTGATCAGGGCCTGGAGCAGCCCGTCCTCGGTGCCGCCGTCGTCGGAGTCGAAACGCAGGTAGGCCCGCAGCTCGGCGACGGTCACCGGCTCGACCACGGCCCCGTCGGCGCGTATCGGGATCATCGCGTTGCCCCCTCACAGGTCATTGTTCCGAATGCCGGTTCCGAAGCGCCGCCGGGCGGCCCTCACCGTCCCGGCCACCGTCCTGGCTGCGGCCCTGTCGCTGGCGGCCGGTCCGGCCCGCGCGATCGTCGGCGGCGCCGAGGCGCAGGCCGGCGGGGCCGTGATGGTCCTGTCGTCGAAGGGCGGCGTCTGCACCGGCGTGGTACTCGCCCCCGACACGGTGCTGACCGCCGCCCATTGCGCCGCCGCCGGGCAGGAGCATCGGATCCATTTTCGCGACGAGGCCGGGGCGCCGGTCCTGGTCGAGGTGGCGGGCCGGGCGATCCATCCGGGCTACGATGCCGGCGGCGCCTCGGGCCGCCGGCGGTCCATCGACCTCGCGCTCCTGCGCACCGCGACGCCGCTGCCAGCGCGCTTCGCCCCGGTGACCCTGGGCGCCGCGCTACCCCGGGCCGGCGAACGCCTGACCCTGTCGGGCTACGGCGCCGCCAGGGCCGGCGACCCGCGCTCGACCGGAACCTACCGCAGCGTCGGCTTGCCGGTGATCGAGCCGCACGGGCCGAGCCGCATCCTGGTCTGGCTGAAGGGTGCGGCCGGTGGGGGCTGCCAGGGCGATTCCGGCGGCCCGATCACCGCTCCGGACGGGTCCGTGCTGGCGCTGGCCGCCTGGGTCGGCGGGACCTGCGGCGGCCTCACCCAGGGTGTCCTGGTGGGACCGCAGCGCGGCTGGATCGACCGGGTGTTGGTGGGATGGGGCCGGGATGCGCGGTGGGGCGGCTGACGGGCCGCCCGTGACGTGCGATCGCGAGGCAAGGCCGCGGTTCGCGCTCTTGTGAGTTGAGATGACGGCTGAGAACTCAAATCGTCATTCCGGGGCGCCGCAGGCGAGCCCGGAATCCAGAACCGTGGACGGCGCAAGACCTGGCTGAACCCGCGTTTCTGGGTTCCGGGCTCCGCTGCGCGGCCCCGGAATGACGGGGTTGGGGTGTGAGCCGACAGATCCACCGTTGATCGGCCACGCGATCGAAGCTCCACCGCTGCCGATCAAAGTCTTCTTCCAACTCGCATCACCTGCCCATCCGGAACCGCAGCTTGGCCGGTTCATTGCCTTGCTCTAGGCTCCCTCGGCGCCGCGCCCCTGGCCGCGGCGTCCCACCTTGCGCCGCGAGCGCCCCCGGAGTGCCCGATGTTCCGTCGCCCGATGCGCAAGGCCGGCCCCCGTGAGCGTCTGTTCGGCCTGGGGCTCGGCAGCGCCCTGCTGGGCGCGGTGGCCGGACTGATGCCGGCGCCCGCATCCGCGGTGATCAACGGCACCACCACCCGCGACCCCAACGGCGCCCGGACCTTCGCGGTGCGGATCGAGAGCACCGAGGGCGAGATCTGCTCGGGCACGCTGATCGCCCAGGACCTCGTGCTCACCGCCGCCCACTGCGTGATGCGCCCGGCCGGCTACACCGTCATCAGCGTGGACCGCGGCTTCCGCCAGCAGCGCACCCCGGTGATCGCCGCGACCATGCATCCGGACTTCGTGCCCGGCACGACCCCGGAGGACCAGCCGGGCGTCGACCTCGCCCTGCTCAAGCTCGAGGCGCCGCTCGGCGCCGACTACGTGCCCCTGGATCCGCGCGGGGCCGCCACGATCGACACCGGCGCGCCGGTCGACATCGCCGGCTTCGGCGTCGTGGCCGAGAACCGGCGCGACTCGGCGCGGATCCTGCGGCTGGCGCACCTCGTGTCGATCGGCTCGCTGCAGGTCGCCAACCGGGTGACCGTGGTGACCGACCGGCGGCGGATGGCCGAGACCTCGGGCGCCGGGGCGTGCCTGGGCGATTCCGGCGGCCCGATCCTGATCGGCGGCCCCGGCGGCTACCGGATCGTCGGCGTGGTCAGCTGGTCGAGCGGCGCCCTGCAGCAGGGTGCGCGCCGGACCGCCTGCGGCGGCTTCACCGCGGTGACGCCGGTGGCGGAGCATACCGGCTGGATCGCCACCCGGTCGGCCGAACTGTCGCGGATCCCGGTCGGCGAGGCCCTGCCCCGCGGCAACCGCTCCGACTGGATGGCCAAGCCCGGCCGGCGCCGCTGAGCCTCGTCCCCGGGCCCGTCATCGGCCGTCGGGACGAGACCGCGCGCCCGGACGTGTCGGCGCCGCTCGGAACACCGGGCGCGCCGTCGCGTTTGTGCAACGCAATCGCGTTCGATGAGGACCCGCGGCCGTATCGGCATCTGCGCGGAGGCCCGCACGCAAAGTCACGGAGCAGATTTGATGGCTGAGACCGGCAAAGGCGACACCGTTCGCTCGCACAAGACCCGTAACAACACCGATTCGAACGCCAAGCAGGTCTCGGTCGAGGCGCTGAACGCCCGGCTGGCGGACGGCATCGACCTCGCCCTGGCGATCAAGCAGGCGCACTGGAATCTCAAGGGCCCGCAGTTCATCGGTATCCACGAGATGCTGGATGGCTTCCGTACCGAGCTCGACGACTTCAACGACAAGGTCGCGGAGCGCGCGGTGCAGCTCGGCGCCACGGCGTTCGGCTCGACCCAGGCGGTCGCCGAGAAGACCAAGCTGCCGGCCTACCCGACCGGGATCTACGCCATCGCCGACCACGTGGCCGCGCTGATCGACAGCTATGCCGCCTACGCCAACGCGGTGCGCGATAACATCGACGAGACCGACGAGGCCGGCGATGACGGCACGTCCGACCTGTTCACCGAGATCTCGCGGGCGGTCGACAAGCACCTCTGGTTCCTCGAGGCCCACGTCCAGGAGCCGACCGGCACCCTGCGCGACGGCAACCCGGGGCGGTAAGCGCTTCGGTCGAGAGCCAAGCGGATTCGGTAATGGCACGCTCCTTCCCTCCCCCCTCTGCGGGGGAGGGTGGGCCGGCCGTTAGGCCGGGTCGGGAGAGGGGCGGCGTGACGGTGCAGGAGTTCGCGCCCGTCGCGCCCTTTCCGGAGGCGTCGCTCCCCTCTCCCGCCCCCTGCTGACGCAGGCGCCACCCTCCCCCGCAAAGGGGGGAGGGTTCAACGCGCCTGTCAGCCACGCCAAGGCTCACCCGAATTTCAGAACCTTGATCGCATCGAAATCCTGCACCCCGCCGCCGACGCGTTTGGTGGTGTAGAACAGCACGTAGGGCTTGGCCGAGTACGGGTCGCGCAGCACCCGCAGGCCTGTGCGGTCTACCACCAGGTAGCCCCGGCGAAAGTCGCCGAACGCCACCGACAGGCTGCCCGCCGCGATCTCCGGCATCGCCTCCGCCTCCGTTACGGGTAAGCCGATCAGCGTCGCGGATTGGGCGGCCGTGAGCGGCGGGTGCCAGAGGTAGTTGCCCTGCGCGTCCTTGAACTTGCGGATCGCGCTCTGGGTCCGCCGGTTCATCACGAAGCCGGCATTCTGGCGGTAGCCCGCACGCAGGGCGTAGACCAGGTCGAACAGCACGTCGGACGGGTTGGTCGACGGGAACGCCCCGGCCGCCCCGGTGGCGACGACGCCGAGCTTGCCCGGCACCCAGGCGGTGTTGGGCACGGTGTCGTAGCTCAGGAAGCCGCGCGGGCGGCTGGAGCCGTTGCCGGTGACGAAGGCCACCCCCTCCTGCTCCGCGAACGCCATCTCGACCTCGGCGGAGAGCCACGCGTCGAGATCGACCACGGCATCGTCCAGCAGCGTCTGGGTCGCGGCCGGCATGGCGTAGAGCTCCATGGCCGGGAACGCGATCTCGGACAGGACCGGCCCGTCGGTGCCGGGACGCGGCGCGGTCTCGGCGACCCAGCCGGTCACCGGGGCGCCGACCGCGGCGGCGCGCTTGTACTGGGCGCCCGAGATCTGCTGCACGCTGGCGATGGACCGGATCGGCGAGACCTGCGCGAGGCGCGCGAGCACGGTCCGCTCGATGGTCTGCGGCACGAGATAGCCGCCGTCTGGCCCCGAGCCGGCCGACAGGGCCTTGGCCTCCAGACGCTTGAGCCCCGCGCTCTCGCCGGCCCGGACGTAGAGGTCGAAGGCCGCCTTGTGCTCCTGCGCGGCCCCATCCTCCCGGGGTCCCGGCTGGCCGAGCGCCGGCCGGGCGCGGTCGAGGCCGATCCGCTCGAGCCGGGTGCGGGCGGCGTCCAGCGCCGCGTCGATCCGGGCGAGCTTCTCCTCGGTGAGCACGTCAGTGCCGAGCCGGCCCTCGATCTGGGCGATGCGGGTCTCGTTGGTCTCCTTGAACGCCTCGAAGGCGGTGGCGAGTTCGTCCAGCGCCGGCTGGACCGGTTCGGCCCCGGGGCGGCCGGCCTTGTTCTCCAGGCCGGGCAGCGCGGCCTTGGTCTCCCGGGCGGGGCTCGACAGCGCGGTGGTGTGAGACATCATCGAACGACCTCGTGGCTGGGGTGGGTGAAGCGGAACCGAGGCGCCGGGCGCGGGCAAGGGGCGCGGCAGGCGGCGGGGTTGGGAGCGATCTTCCGGGCGAGGCCGCGGATCTCCTCGGCCGACGGGGTGCGATCCGGGCTCGCCCGGGCCTGCGGCTGCAGCGGGAAGGTCACCAGGGAGATCTCCCAGAGGTCGACCCGCTGCAGCCGGCGCTCGCCGGCCGGGCCCTTGCGGGACAGCAGGGTGCGGAAGCCGATCGACAGCCCGTCGAGGCCGCCGCCGCGCATCAGCGCGTCGATCTCCCGGGCGCGCTGCACCGCGAGGTTGAGCTGCCCCTCGGCGAACAGGCCGCGGGCATCCTCCCGGAGCGACAGCCAGCGCCCGATCGGCTCGGCCGGATCGTGCTGGAACAGCAGGCGAACGACGGGTGTCCGTGCGGACATCTACGGACGCCTAATCAGCTGATTTCACTGCGGTTTGGAGTGACCGATGGTCTACCAACGTCCACAGGTGTGTGCCACAATCCTACAAACGATTGTAGGTACAGACGTAGGCGCTCTGTTCGTGCGGCAGGTTGGACGGCTCTCAGCGCTGGCGGTTTCTAGGGCACGCGAGCCCGGCATGTATGCCGACGGTGGCGGCCTCTATCTTCAGGTCACGCACGCCGACGCGCGGTCCTGGATCTTCCGGTTCATGCTCGACGGCCGAGCCCGCTCCATGGGTCTCGGGCCGCTCCATACAATCTCCCTGGCCGATGCGCGCGCCAAGGCGCTTGAGTGCCAGAAGCTATGCCTCGATGGCCGTGATCCTATCATTGAGCGCGAACAAGCGCGGGCGCGGCTGAAGCTAGACGCGGCCAAGGCTCTGACCTTCCGAGCGTGCGCCGAGGGCTACATTGAGGCTCACAAAGCCGGCTGGATCGAGCGGACTACCGATCACTGGCGGACCGCTTTCGAGAGCTTCGTCTACCCGGTGTTCGGCGGCGTGTCGGTCCAGTCGGTCGATACCGGCCTGGTGATGCAGGCGCTGGAGCCGATCTGGACCACGAAGACCGTGACGGCAGTCCGGGTGCGCGGCCGCATCGAGTCAGTGCTCGACTGGGCGCGCACGCACGGTCACCGTGTTGGCGAGAACCCAGCACGCTGGCGCGGTCACCTAGCCAACCTGCTGCCGAAGCGATCGCGGGTCAGCAAGGTGGTTCACTACCCCGCCCTTCCGTTCAAGGAGGTGCCGGCCTTCATGACCGATGTCGAACGCCAAGCAGGCACCGCAGCGGTGGCGGTCCAGTTCACAATCCTGACTGCGGTTCGCACGGCCGAGGCGACTGGCGCCCGCTGGGACGAGATCAATGAGGCCGAGGCGACGTGGACGATCCCGGCCGAGCGGATGAAGGCCGGCGTTCAGCACCGGGTACCCCTAAGCGCCCCTGCCCTCAGTCTCATCCGTCAATTCCGGCCGCTCGGCTCGGAGTACGTGTTCCCAGGCCTGAAGCGCAGTCAGCCTCTGAGCAAGACGGCGATGCTGAAGGTCTTGGTCCGGATGGGCCGCAAGGACATCACGGTTCACGGGTTCCGATCCGCGTTCAGAGATTGGGCGAGCGAGACGACGAGCTTCCCACGAGAGGTGGTCGAGGCCGCGCTTGCGCACGTCGTAGAGAACCGGGTTGAGGCAGCTTACAGGCGGGGCGATCTGTTCGCCAAGCGACGCGAGCTGATGAACGACTGGGCCAACTTCATTTCATAGCTTCGCGACGGAATGCTGATGTCAAAGGAAGAAGAATGGATGCCATTGGCGAGTGCATACGATCATGTGCTCGGTATCCGACGCCTTCCAGAGCGAGCCCATCATGAGTTATTGGATAAGCTTCGCTCCAACGAGCTTGGCGCTCGGGCAAAAATGATGCGACTCGGTTTAAGCTTCAGTGAAATGAGCGAGAGCATTGATCGGCCGATGAGTTCTTATCTTTTTCAGGCCGGGCAGATTGATTTTGCCAGCAGCTCTCTCACAAAACCTGCTGCCGCGGGTTCGCGCAATCCTTGGACCCTGCACGCTGTTGAAGCAACTCAGATCGAAGTTTTGCTTCATGAGGTTCTGAAGCTTTGGCCGAAAGAAACAACCAAAGTTGCTAACAAAGGCGGTAGACCAGAAGAGCACAACTGGCCTGGCGCTCTGGCGTATTGTGGATGGTGGGTCGCCCGGCACGGACTTCCTGATAAAAAGGCCCGACTAGCTGAGCTTATTATTGAGTGGTTCGAGAGAGAGGACGGGGGAGCACCGAAGGACGAAAAGGAAATTCGGACTCGGGCCTCCAGAGCATATGACGAGCTTGCCAAGTGGGTGAATGGCGAAAATGGGGTTTAACCCCTGTTTGCCCACAAGACTGCTGCTTGTGATCGGCACAAGTTAGTCTGCATCCGCTGACGTTCTAGCGGACTTAGAAGGACAGCAGCCATGAACTTTCACCAGGTTCAGGCGCCGCAGGGAGACCTGTGTGCGTCGACGGAGAAGCTTTGCTTCACGGTCCCCGAAGCCTGCTTCAGCACCGGCCTCAGCCGCTCCACCATCTACTTGCTGCTGCAGGAGAAGAAGCTTCGATCCATCAAGGCGCGCAACCGCACGCTGATCCCGGCAGATAGCCTTCGCGGCTACCTCGCGTCTCTTGAGATGGAGGCCGCCTGAGTCATGCAAAAGAAAACCTGCGCTCAGCGCGGGCCGAGGCAGGTTTCCATGATTGTCGCTTCGCAGGCCGACACTCACGGAAATACTCCCGCCCCCGCCTTTCGGCAAGATCTCTATCTCGCCGCACGCTTCGGTCTCTCGCCGGCCGTTGCCTCCGCCGTGGCCGAACTGGCTTTCACGGTGACTGATCGTTGGGGGCGCGCATGAGCGCCTCCAACCTCAGACAGATCATGCGCGACACTGACGCTCGGCTTGAGGCCGCCCGTGATGACGACGAAGTTCGTCGCGTCGGCATCGACCATATGAACGCCCTCGGCGCCGATTTGGCGGCGACGGCGTATCTGAAGCTCGTGTCTCGGCCAGACATGACTGTGGATCAGCAGGCCGGCTTCCTGAAGGACACGATCGGCGACCTGATGACCTCCATCGAGGCCTCGTTTGTCACCCATGGCGTGCAAGACGTTGCGCTCCTGGCTGATCACCTGGAGGCAGCCGAGGTCGGCTTCGTCGGCCGCCTCGACGAACTGTTCTCCGTAGTGCGGATCGGAGGGCGGGCATGAACGCGCCCTTCCACAGCCCCGAGCGGGCAGCGATGGCCGTTCACACCTTCGACGCCGTCGCCGAGGCCGCGTCGATCGCTGAAGCCTATGCCCGGATGGCCTCGGAGATGGCGGCGATCGGTGACAGCCGTGGCCTTCGGTATGCGCTGCGCCAAGCCGCCGTCGCACTCGCCAGCGCCGCAGATGCTGCAGCGCTACTCAGCCCCACTGGCTCACGAGGAGGCGCCTGATGTCGGAGCGCTCTTTGCACGGCTCCTCGCTGGACGAGCCAGATCGGTTTCACGACTGGCCCGGCCCGGACCCTGACGTCCTACCGCGGAGTAAGCGGCGTGACGATGTCCCGGCTCGCAATGGGCCTGCCATCAGCATCCGGTGGCATGGCGATGCAGATCCGCAAGCCGATCGGGACTGGCTTGTCCAAGACCTAATTAGCGAGACCGGTAAGGGGCTGATGCCTGGGCAGTGGGGCTCCGGCAAAACCTTTACGGCCCTCGACCTGTCCGCATCCATCATGACCGGCGAGCCGTTCGCCGGCCGGCGGGTCATGCGCCGCGGCGGCGTGCTGTTCGTCGCCTCAGAAGGTGCCTTTGAGATCCCCATCCGCTTGAGGGGTCTGGTTCACGGCAAGCTCGGCTCGGATGCAACCGAACGTCTACCGTTCGCTTGGATCGAGGACTGCCCACGCCTCCTCAGCACCGAGGCTGTGGCGCAGCTGGCCACGACGGCAAAGGCTGCAGCTGAACATCTGCGCGAGACGTTCGACCTCCCGCTGGCGATGATCATCATCGACACGGTGGCTGCAGCCGCTGGCTTCGGCGACGAGAACAGCGCGGCCGAGGCGCAGAAGGTGATGAACGCCATGGAGGCGCTGAGCCGTCAGACCGGCGCGTTCGTCCTCGGCATCGACCACTTCGGAAAGACGACCGAGACCGGTACCCGTGGATCCTCCGCCAAGGAAGCCGCGGCCGACGTGGTGCTGGCGGTGCTCGCCAACCGCGACGAGGGCGGCACGATCTCGAACACGCGCATGGCGATCCGGAAGGTCCGTGGCGCACGCTGCGGCTACGAGATCCCATTCGCACTGGAGGTCGTCACCGTCGGCGAGAACTACGATCAGGAGCCGATCACGACCTGTGTAGTCCAGTGGCAGACGGATCGAGTGTCCTCCGCCGCAATGGCGGCCGGCAAGGAACGCTGGCCGACATCCGTGAAGGTCTTCCGGCAAGCCCTGCTGTCGAGCCTCGTTGACGATGGGGTGCGTGCTTGGCCGTTCGGCGACGAGGGCGCTGAGGTTCGCGCGGTCCCGTTGCAGGCCGTGAAAATTGGGTTCAGCGCGATCTACCCAGCGGATGGGGACGATGAGGCCAAGCGCACCGAGGCAAAGCGGAAGGCCTTCAAGCGCGCTGTTGATACCTGTCTCGGCCGCAGCCTGATCGGCTCGGTGGCGCTCAAAGGTGTCGATCATCTCTGGATGATCGAGGCCGCTGAATGACCGGCTCGACCGGACGGACAGGACAGATCCCTAGGGTTTTGTCCTGTCCGTCCGGTCCCGGACACCGGACAAACCGGACATTTGTCCGAAATGTCCGCCCTGTCCGCAGCCTGCTACCATCCACTAGCAACGGGAGATCCGTGATGACGAAGTCGAATATTGCGAGCGCCATTAACGCGGCCCATGCCGGTGTCGAGGCTGCAAAGCGCGAGGGAGCGCGGTACGCTGTCGAGTGCGGCCGGTTGCTTTCCCAGGCCAAGGAGACCGTCCCGCACGGCGGCTGGGACGCCTGGCTTCGGCTGAACACCACGGTCTCGCCGAGGACTGCACAGCTCTACACGCGGATCGCTCGGCACGTCGAAGGCGACCCGGCAAAAGCGCAACGCGTTGCGGGTTTGAGCGTGCGGGAAGCGGCGGCCGAAGCGACCGGACCGAAGCGGGGTACCGCGTCTAGGAAGGCCCTATCGCACGAGGTCGAGCACGACTTCAGTGAGTTGAAGCAGGTCTGGGACGAGGCGAAGGACAACCCGGATTGGCAGGAAGGGGCGGCCCGCGAACTATTCCGCATTGGCTACATCACCAAGCCGCAGCGGAACGACATCATCCGCAGCGTCTGGGCAAAACACTACGCTCACCTGACCGATGCGGATCGGAAAGAAGCTGCGAAGCGCGCGGCCGAAATGCTGGTCGAGAAGCTACCGCGGGAAACGCTGCTCAAGCTCATTCCAAGGCTTAAGAACGTGCCGGCCAGCGATATCGCGATCGCTATGGGGGACGTACAGGAGGATCGGAAACGGCGGGCAGCAGAGGTGTGACTCTAGCCACCCACCGAGCACTATTCAGATACCGACGCTGGCTGCCCCTGCATCGGCCGCCTGCTTAACCGTCGCACCCTTGCGAAGTGCTGCGGCTATGGCGGCCGAAGCCGTATCTACTGCGCTAGCACGCTCATCACCGTAGTCGCGCGCGCTGTTCATCTCCGATCCCACCCGTGCGTAGAAGTTATCCGGGAAGCGCTCACTCATGCGCTCTCTCAACATTGCCGTCGCGCTACGATAGTCGCCGTCAAAATCCACCGACATATTGCCGGAATTGGAATTGGAATTGTAATTGCCATTATCGCGCGATCCATAACCCTGATCGTTGTCGGAGGCACTTGGTCTGTATCTCAAAAAGCCGACGATCTTCGAAAACAAACCCTTGTTAGTATTCATCGGATCCCCTCGAAAAGACGGCGTCGAACGCGCCTTCCTCTTCCATCAAGCACTCGGCAGCATCGAAAAAGTTCCGGAGCCCTGCCATGACGCCCACCGAGCGCGACCGCTTCGAGAAGTGCCTCGCCCTGGCCAAGCGCGGAGCTACAGCTGGCGAGCGCGCCGCCGGCCTCGCCGCAGCCGAGCGCCTTGCTGCCTCGGCCGGCATGACGCTGTTGGAGGCCAAAGCCGCCGTCGGGCACTCTCGGCCTGCCCCACCAAGAATGGATTGGCCGTACCCAACGCCCCGCGCGGCACGTCGGACCCCGCTTAGAGCGAGGGCCAAGCGGCCCGTGAAGCCGCCAACCCTGGAGGAGGTGCTTCGGCAGAGGGCTGAAGCTGATGCGGAAAAGCGCCGGGCAGCCGCCGCGGCAGATCGCAGGCTCCTGAGGGAACTGGCCGAGCAAGCCGCCTACGAAGCGCGACAGCGGGAGCTTCAGGGCGAGCGCGATCGGGAGTGGGCGCGTTCGCGGGCGAGCGGCTGAAACTTATCCGATAGAGCGAGCGTATCGGCGCGCGTACCTCTTTTGGTCAGTCCGTATGCCGCCTTGATTGTGGATCCATTCCCACCTGCGTAGTGCGACGGGTACCGGAAGGTGCAAATGAATTTATAGGTTTAAGGTATTCAATTGTGACGCCACTTATGATCCGCACCATGGACACTATCTGCAGATTTCTCAATCTTGATTTCCCCACTCAAGATGGCGGAAGTCACACTGCATTTCGGAATGTCGCTATGCCCCTTCGCAAATTAATCATGCTTGCAGTGATTGGTTTGATGTGGGCCATAGCTATTGGCGCCATGGGGTATTTAGCTGTGATGTATTTTCAGTAGTACATGGTCTAAATTGAATTCAATAAGACTTTAAGAAAAATAACGAATTCCCATCAATGTAACGAATTGTACGTTATGTCGCAACGGTATCTGCATCGCTTTATGCATCCTGCCGTTGTACCATCCTGGATATTCCTCGCTTAAGGGGGGAATAAGCGGGATATGGCGTTGTCGATGGTACATCTCTTGATCG
The DNA here is from genome assembly GCF_008000895.1 of Methylobacterium sp. WL1. Classification (NCBI taxonomy): domain Bacteria; kingdom Pseudomonadati; phylum Pseudomonadota; class Alphaproteobacteria; order Hyphomicrobiales; family Methylobacteriaceae; genus Methylobacterium; species Methylobacterium sp. WL1. Next base: position 4,027,034 of record NZ_CP042823.1, read on the forward strand.
CCCTGCTCGGGGCCACATGCGGCGTGCTACTAAACTGGTATGTGCTGATCCCGATCGTGACCGCCATCGCTCTTGCCAGCGGTGTGGCAGGTGCAATCAATGGGTGCACGTTTAGTGACATGCTGACTGACACCGTCCTCAAGGTTTGCATCCTAGAGGCAAGCTGGTTGGCATCCGTCTGCATCATCTCTCGCATGATCCAGAGGCGGCCGGATCGACCTGATCGGCATGTAGGACGAGATCGCACCCCATCTGAACGGGGAAGCTGACAAAGACATTCATCTATAAATGTGCGACAGAACAACTCAGCCCAACCGCAACAAAACACAACGTTGGACAACTGTACATAACGGCGGACGTAGATCTGGCATTAGCTGACGTGACGGCCGTTATTGCAGACCGGTCAATAAGATAGCACTGTAAGAGCCACGCAACTGCAACGCGGTGGCACTTACGATGACCAACCCACTCCGACGAGACGCACTACTCCGGCTGAAGGTCGAGACTGATCTCGCCCGAGCCGTAGAGAGTACCGCCCGCCAGCGCGGTCAGACAGTTTCGGAATACGTGCGCCAGGGCGTGCGCGCTCACCTCGCCCGTCACGGTGTTCGGCTCAGCCCGGACGACGGCCCCCGCACGCCTCCGGCCGCTCCCGCCCTGCGACAGGCAGCTTGAGGACGGCCGGCATGCAGTACGTCAACATCCGCCACAACAATCACGACGGTAACGTCGCGCCGCACGTCAGCTTGGGCCGCAGCTACATTGACCGTCTGCCGGTGACGGTGCCGGTCGAGCCCCGGACTGCCGCACAGATCATAGCGGACCGTGACCGCGCTCAAGCCGAGCGCGAGTCCTTAGAGGCATCCCGGTCCGACGTGCTGGTGAACGGCTCGGTCGAGGATTTGCTCGCCCTCGACACCCGCATCGCGTTGGCGAAGGCGAAGCAGGATCAGGCAGAGGCGCAGCACGCCATCGCAGTGATCGCCGAGGCCGACGCGAAGGCCAAGAATGAGGCCGAGCAGGCCCGCCGCAAAGCTCTGCGCAAGGTCGGCCTGAAGGCCAGCGCCGAGGCCGGCAAGCTCGCGGACAGGTACGTGGCCATGGCTCAGGAGATGGCCGGGCTGCTCAACCAGTTGCGTGGGCACGAGCAGGCAATCGCCGAGGCGAACCAGAACCTGCCTGACGGCGCCGAGCCGGTGCCGCCTGGCGAGCCGTTCAATGGCACCGCAGGCACGCCCACCCGCTACGAGACCTCACACAACCTCGTCTGGGTCGACAGCCGCGACGGCTCCCGCGCGAGCGCAATGGCCGGCGACGACCTACGGCACCGTGCGGCGAAGCGGGTCGAGCAGGAAGTCTACGTGCCCGGCACGCCAGGCGAGCCGCACATCCCGCTGTCCCACCGCGTCACGCTGCCCGGTCTCGGCCGCGATGCTCCCCGCATCTGGGGCGGCATTCCCTCTCCCATCACTTCCAACACGGGACGCTGAGCATGAGCATTGATCGACAGAACCCCGGTGAGCACGCCGCCTTCTGGCGCCGTGTCCTCAACAAGCCTGAGCCGGTGACCGCTGAGCGCAAGCCGACCCAGGCTGAGCGCCTTGCAGCGTGGTCGGCGCAGATCCGCCAGAACGAAGCCAAGGGCACTCAGACCCGCGCGGTCGTCGAGCAGACCCGGCGCGATCTCCACACTCCCGGTGCCGCCTACAAAGTCGGCGCCGAGCGCTTCGCCATGGACGGCACCCGCTGGAAGCGCGTGGCCTGAACGAAATTGCGTGGGCCAGACCCGAGAGGGCCCCCTTCACCCACGCCATTGAGGGCGATGCAGCCAGCCCAACAGCGACAAGCCAGCCTGTCCCTTGCCTCGAATGCCATGGACCCGGGGATACCAAGGCCGGCGCAACTGCGCCCCGTCGACCAAGCGACGGACCATCGGAGACCGCGGCGGTGTAGTGGCCTGCTGCGGTCTCCTCACCCGACAGTCTGGAGAGCCATCATGGCCAACACCCCGCCGAACCCGACCGACACTCAGATGCTCGCCGTCTACAACGACCTCGCTAACACGATGATGAGCAAGGACCCGGGGGACGCGCGTAGCGTTGGCATGGCCGGCTGGCCGAACGTCGGCGACACGAAGGTGATCGACGGCCACACTATGCGCTGGACCGGCAACACCTGGTCGCGCGCCGACACGGCGGCGTGACGGCGATCGGCAGGGATGCGGTGAGCGACCGTCCCTCACTGCCAGAGGGTGGGACCCGTGATGGATCTCCCTGCGGAGGGTGTCCGGTCTAAATAGGACTCGGGTCCTCTTTTACCCTCCCCTAGGACACGGGTCCGCATGAGTCCGATAACTCCGCAGATAGCGCCCCCCAAAACCCAGCAACACAGAACGGCTAGCGCAACAGGCAACACGCAACATGGCAACAACTGAAACCCGAGCCGCCTTCGCCCGCCGCCATAGTGTGAACCGTTCGACGGTTGGGCGCTGGGAAGCCAAGGGCAGCATCGTGCTGACGGTCGACGGGCTGGTGAACGTCGAGGCGTCGGAGCAACTGCTGGGCGGGCGGGCGGAAACTTACCGCGGCGGCAAGGCCAAGGGGCCGAGCGCCAAGACGGATCGGAAGAAGGCCGCTCCAGATTTGGTCTCCCCAGATTTGGGGACACCCCCTGATCCGTTGGCGCTGGCCCACGCCGGACTCGCCGAGGTCATCCGCGCGATTGGCCCCTATGCCGCCCGGATGGCGGTGGAGTTCGGCGCGCCGCTGCAGGTTGCCTACGGGCTCGACCAGGCCGTTGCCGTCGAGGCAGATGGCATCGCAGCCCGGTTCCTGGCCCAGCACGGTCATCCCGACACGGCCAACGGCTACGGCACGCTGGAAGCACTGGGCCTCGACTACGCGGATCCGGACTGGGCAGCGCTCGCGAAGGCCGCCGACGTGCCGCTGGACCTCGAAGCGCTCGATACCTGGTTCACGGCCACCGACTACTGGCGGGCACCGCCGGAGGTGTCGGCATGACCGACCAGCCGAACAACCAGCCCATCGCCTCGAACGACCCGCCGCGCATCGGTGAGATCCGGGAGCTGTTCGGGATCAAGCTCCGGTGGAATGGCTCTCAGTGGCAGAAGGTGACCGCAAATGGCTGATGAAGCGCTCCGCATGCAGGCCGAGGTCGTTGACCGGTTCAGCGGCCCTCTGAAGGCCCTCCGGGCTCAGCTGCTCGACACCAGCCGCGAAGGTGCCCAACACGGCCAGAACCTAGCGAAGGGCATGGGCAAGGCCGAGGCTGCGATCCAGTCGACGGCGAACTCGGCCAAGACGATTTTGAGCCCGGCACTCGCTGGCCTAGGCGTCACCAGCATCGGCGCCGGCGTGGCAGTGGCGGGCATCGCCAACGCGCTGAACAGTCTCTCCGGCAACCTGTCGAGCCTCGGGCAGCTCGGTCGTGAGACCGGCATGGCCGCCGACCAGCTGCGCGTGTTCCAGTCGGTGGCTGGCAAGTTCGGGGTGTCGGGCGATGCCGCTTCGGCCGCCCCAAAAAGCTTTGCGACGAACATGCGCGACATCCGCCGTGGCGTCGGTGAGACTATGGGGTTCCTGCAGTCGCAGAACCAAGTGGTCGCCCAGTTCGCGATCAAGCTCAAAGGCACCACGAACAACGACGAAGCCTTGAAGATGGCTGAGGAGTTCATGGAGCAGATCCCGAACGCGGTGGACCGGGGTCGCTTCGCCGAGAAGCTGTTCGGCAACATGGACCTGGGCCGGCTCGGCGATAAGCACCTGGGAGCGATAAAGGACCTGAACGCGAAGACCGCCGAGAAACTTGGGCCCCTGGACCCTGCTGCCGTTGCGAGTGCCGAGCGGTACGATCGAGCGCTTTCTGACCTCCGCTCGTCCATGTCCAAAGTCGGCATGACCATCGCCTCCGAGCTGATGGTACCGGCCGAGCGCTTCACCTCGTGGATGAACGATCTCGTCTCGGGCCAGCGGAAAGAGCTGATCCAAGGGCTCCGCCGGGGCATGCACGACATCGGCGAGGAACTGGGCAAGATCGACTGGCAGACCGCGGGCAAAAACGCGGAGCAGATGCTGCTCACCACGACGGCGTTGGTGACGCCGCTGGCCAAAGGCGTCGCCGAGATCGCGGCGTCGATCAAAAGCCTCAGCGAGGGCAAAACCCTGGAAGCACTGCGGCACCTCGACGGTGGCAGTGGTCCGCTCGCCCGCAAGCTCGCCCCCATGGTGGGCGACGACGAGATCAACGCCTCGGAGAACGTCGACCGCCTGCGCAAGTTGCGGGACGTGTCGAACGAGGCGTCGCAGCACCTGATCGGCCGCACGCAGCAGCGCATGGGTTTGATCGACAGCCCGGAGGCGGCGCAACAGAAGCTGGACGCGGCCGAGGCCGAACTGAACCGGCTTAAGGCCCGCACCCCGGAGCAGCGCCAGAAGGACTACGATGCTTCGACCGAGCGACTGCGCAAGTCGGTCGACGGTCTGTCGGAGCAGTTGAAGACGCAGCAGGGCGCCACGGCCCAGAAATCATCCCTGGACGCCGACGGCCTGTTCGGTGACGCTCGGGTCCAGGCAGCCTCTCTCGGCGGCGCCAGGATCTACGGTGGGCCTGGCGGCATCGGTCCCATTCCGGAGGCTCAGCGCGACGCGGCGCGCGAGGCGTTCCGGAAGTACTTGATGAAGAAGGTGCCAGGCTACGACGGTGGGGCCATGGTGCCGACCGGGCCGGGCGGGCGGATCCCTGGCCTCGGCGGCGAGACGCCTCGTCTACCCAGTGTCGGCGGCGGCAGCGAGCCACCCAGCGGTTACACAGGCAACGATGGCCGCCGCGCCGCCGGTAGCCGCATGTCTGGCTCGGGTCGCGAGAACGTCGCCTCCTGGATGGAGTTTTTCCGCCGCCCCACCGACAAGGGCGGCATGGGCTACACCGAGGAGCAAGCCCGCGGCCAGGTCGCGATGATGCAAGGCGAGTCGGGATTGAACCTGAACCCGGCGGCTAAGGGCGATCACGACCGTAGCGGCGTCCCCCATGCATTCGGCACCGTGCAGTGGAGCGATGCCAAGGGCAATCAGCGCTTCCCACGGCTTCGCGCTCTGGGCGCCGAGATGGGCAAGGACTGGACGGATCGCTCCGTTCAGCAGGAGATGTACCGCCGCGAGATGATGGGCACCTACCGCCGGGTCTACGATCGGATCCGCGGCGCGCAGAGCGGCGAGCAGTCTTTGTGGACGGGCATCACCGGGTACGAGAACCCGCGCGAGCACAGCCTCGCTTACGGGATCCGGAAACCCTTCCTCGACCGGCTGCGCCGACAGGGTGTTGAGGCGCCGACTGCCCGTACCCCAGGCTTACCGCGCCCCGAAATTGGCCAAGCCGACGGCGAGGCCTGGGCGTCCCGGGAGAAGGCTAGGAAGGCGTTCGAGACGATGCAGAAGGGCGAGGGCCGCCTCGATGCCTCCGCCAGCCGTGCCGGTGTCGTGGGCGGCACGAAGGTCGAGGCGAACGGCAGCGTGAACGTCCTCGTTCAGAAGCCTGGGCCGGACACCAACGTTCGCACGTCAGCCTCCGGCAACCTGTTCAAGGACGTGGTGCTGAGCCGGGGCCGGACGATGGCGCCGGCGGAGCGGTCGTAACGGCGAGCAGCGGAGCGCGGATGAGGTAGCAGACTAAGCTACTCCCTTAGCTCATCTGTCCTTTTTCTCGTCACTCGGTTTGGGCGGCAGCTCTTCATGCCGCGCCGGTGGAGGCTCCTTCCGATGTCGAATTTCCTCATCCATCGTAATCCCACCCTTCCCAGGCGCGCGCTTGCTGCCCTTTCGCTGTTGCACGCCGGCTCCTGGGGCCTTCGTTCCCGTTGGGCGTTTGTCAGGATGAGCTTCGAGGCCGGCCATGTCTGATCTCACCGACGGGTTCGCAGGGGCGGACGATGACACGCTGGAGTTAGTGAAGAAAGACGCTGACGCCTACCTTACGGCGCAGCTGACAGTGGCGCTGGCTGGCAACCAGCGTGCGATGACATTCTTCGGTTTCTTAGCGACGGCAGCCTCGGTAATCGCCACCGCCAGCGTGACGGTCTTAGAGCCTGTTTGAGCGTCTTATCTTAAGCCGGATTGTTGAGGGCATTAGCGGCCATGAGGCTGGCGGCGCAGACGAGGCGCCCTGTCGCGACATCAAGGCGACCGGCGCGCTCACGGTGCAGGCCGCCCCAATGGCTGAGCCAGCCGAAGGTTCGCTCCACGACCCAGCGCCGCTCCAGGACGACGAAGCCCTTCTGATCCGGGTCTTTCTCGACGACGCGATGGCGCATGCCGTGGATGTTGCACCATTCCCGGCAGCGTTCGGCCGCGAAGGCGCCGTCGAGGATGGCCAAGCGTAGACTGGGCCACTGCTCCTTGCCATCATCAAGGGCGGGTAAGGTATCGCGATCCTGCACGTTGGCCGGCACGACGGCGAGCGCCAGAACATGGCCTTCGGCATCGACCAAGGCCACGCGTTTGCGCCCGACGACCTTCTTGGCGCCATCGTAGCCGCGCGGTCCGCGCACCCCGATGCATTTGACGCTCTGCGTGTCGATGATCGCCAGCCGTGGCTCCGACCGGCGTCCGCAACGCCGCCGCTGACGGCGGGTCAGAGACCGCAGCAGGCTCTCGAACAGGCCCTTGTCGATCCAGCGCCGGAACCAGCCGTAGACCGTGCGCCACGGCGGAAAGCCCGCAGGCAGCGACCGCCATCCTCCGCCCGTCCGCAAGTGCCAAGCTATCCCTGCCAGCGCGTGGCGCGCCGGTGTAGCCTCCGGACAGCCCGGCGGATCCGCGCGCTCCAGGAAACGGGCCACCTCGTCCAAGCCCGCTTGCAGCACCATGTTCTTCAGACGCGCCTCGTGACGCGTCCGATGTCGGTCCGTCCACATCTGCTCTCCACCCCGCCCCGCCAGGCGGAATTTGTGTTGCTACACGAGACAGATGGGGACGGCCGGCAGAGGCGCTCAAACAGGCTCTTAGTCAGCCAGCTGGAGTTCATTATCTTTGCCGCGATCGGTCTGGCAACGGTTTGCGGCCTCTTGGCGGCGATGGTGTTCGCTAACCTGACTGCTATGCCGGACGCCTTCAGCTACGTCGGCAATACTCCCGCCGCTTGGCTCGGCGATCTGCACAGCAAGAAAGCCATGAAACTCTCGAAAGCCGAACTGCTTGAAGACAGCGCCGAGTGTATCGATCGGAACTCGATGGTTCTACATCGTGCGGCAAAGTTCATCCGATACGCGATGTGGGTCGCATGGTGCAGCATCGGGTTTGGCGCTCTGAGCTGCGTCGTGGCTTTGTGCTGCAGGATCAATTGACCTACCGCTTTCACCCCTTCCGCGACATCATGCAGAACCACGGGCGTCAAATGGCCAAGGCGGAGTGAGTCTTGGTGCCCATCACCTCAAACGCCGGTCCCGAGACCGGAGCAGCTCAGACACGCTCAAGCAAACCCATCATGATCAGAACCGCCATTTTCAGGCAAAGGACGTCGAGCTACCGCAAACATCCCTTGGCGCTCAAGGAAAGCTAATTCAGTCCAAAAGTCTCTTGACGCATAAGTAACCGGCATCAGCAACCTAGAAGCTTCAGAAACAGACCGCGAAATACTCAACAAATGTATGATTTCACCTAGATCTAACCAATGAACATTGAACAAATATGCCCCAAGATCAATCTTTCCTTCTTCGTTCGGCGCGACTTGCTGCAACAATATAAACAATTTTCGAAGATTTTGATTAAATGAATTTATGGCATCGTCATCCTCGGGCCGTCCAGTAACCGAATGAAAGACCGCTCTCGTAAGCGATCCCATTATAGCCCTTAACAAGACTTTGTCAGACATCTGTCCGTATGACAGCGGCGAGATCGCTAGCTTAATTAATCTTAAGGCAGACCAATCATCGTTGATAGAGGCAATTTCGGTATGTCCAGCCTTGATATTGATTTCATGTCGAGAAAGTTGCCGAAGCATTGCGAGGTAACTCTGAGAAAAATCCGTCAAATATTTTATTGGATTTCCGGACCTTGCCGGAGCAGTTAAGGACTTAGCCTTGGTCTCGAACAAAACTATCCTGTCATCAGTGCGCGCTGCATAATCAATTTCGAATTTTTGTTTCTTGACCAAATAATTGTATTGAAAGAACGCTACCGTCGATTTTCCCTCGCATGCAATTTGGATTGCCCATTCCATTGAGTCTCCAACAATTTTAGACGCTCGCTCTTTCGGCAAAGTTGACCAGACCAATTTGTAAACTAAGAAACAACAGTGAGCTCCTGTCAGGGTCTTTGGCAGGAGAACAAGTTCATTTAAGCTACGCTCATAAAATATATTTCCTTCTTGATTTTCTATACTTCTGTCAACAGGATCGATGACGTCATTGTAGATGGCATGCCCTTTTCTTAGGCCTTGGGCGAATAAAATAGGAAAATCTTGCGTCGCACGATCTTTCGGACAAATTGTTGGCCTGTCTTCTGCGGTACAATCAAGCAATTTATCGATTTCATGAAATACTTTTGTCAGATCAAAACCCAAATTGCGCTTATCATCGACTGTAATAAACTTATTGAATGCCCGAGCAAGCGTCTTTGTAACCATCTGAGGAGTTTGTGGTAATGTAAAGGCCTCTCTCCAAATCAAAGACTCTCGCAATGCACGCGGTATTTCTGTAACATCTACGTTCGAGTGCTCAAATTGTCCGTACCGTTGGGCGTCATATATAGCTAGATAATCTTCCGATATAGAGAACAAAGTGTCTATCATACGGCTGGGCTTGGCTGCCGTTCCCGCTTTCGAAATATTTCGTATGGCTACAGAGCAAAGCCACCCATAAGGGCTGGCAATTCGTCCCTCTTGAGTGAAACCGGGTACTGTGTTGCCAAACAACCAAAAGCCGTTGTGGAAGAGATTTCTTTCTCGCATTCGCCCAAAAATAATTTCAAGAATACGAAGTCCGCCAATAAGGGCGGCAAAATTATCGATTACCGTCAATAGTTCGCGCTCTGACGATGCTGCCATGCGAGGTCCTTGCGCACCAACTTCAATTTTATAGCCTCGCGTCCTCAATCTTCGGCATGCTTCTCCTACATGCCTCTGTCTCATATATATAGGCTGGCGACCATAGAGTGCTTCTCTAGCCGCCATAGATCTCAGGCCCCAGGCGGTTGCTTCAATCCATTTATCGCGACAATCGAAAGCAACGCAGCTATTGCCTTGCAGTTTCCCTTGCAAAAAGAGCAAGACTCTTGCTGCGTCTTCCGGCGCATCACCCAAAAAAAAGCAATTTCGGCAGATTTTGCTAGTCGCCAAATCTCAACAGACGACAGCACAGTGTCGCCAATTTGCAGCTGACTTAAAGTATCTTCAGTGAATTCTCTGTCTAAAATCTTCGCGGAGTTAAAAATATCGACAAATGATTTCAGATCTGCATCAGCTAACATTCTATTGCCTTGATGCGTGACCGATCCAGGATGCTAGTTCGCGCTCAGGATCCTCGCGGTGCCTCACGTAGCCCTAGCCGGCGATCATGGGTCAGACAGGTCGGCTCGCGGTGAGATAGACGCCGTGGTCCCGCACGTCGCGTAGGATCTCCTCGGCGTTGCCCATCGCAGTGATGCCGGAGCTACTGACCATTTTCTCGACATCGAGCTTGTCTATTCGCCGCCACAACTTGGGGCCACCAGGTAGGTTCGCTCCATCGCGGTCTGCGGTAGCAGCCAGTCGCGAACCGTCGACCTCGGCGAAGGTGTAGATGTGCTTCACGGCCTACATACTCCGCATGTGGGTTGGCTATTTGAGATAGCCCTTCGCCTTTAGGTGCTCGGTGAGGAGTTTTTCCAACAAGCTGGACAGCGACCGGACATCGTCCTTCGCCGCCTTCTCAGCAGCTGTTTTGACCTCGGGAGGGAGGCGAAGCGAAACAGGTAGCGATTTAGACGACATCGTATGCCGGTGTAGTTGACAAGCTGATGCGCTACTTGTAACTACATCGTCGCCGAAAGGCAACGGCCCGGACAGGGGTTGCAGCCCCTGAACCGAGCCTAACCATCAACGCAGTGGATCTACGTCAATGGCTACTCACGCCCATAGCACACGCACGCCCTTATTACCCCAGTACGGCAACCCGCGGCCCTTATTAGGCCAGGGGCTCGCCCGGCAGCTGGGTCCCGTCTCCCGGGCCATTCGAGCCTGCCGCGAGACCGATCCCGCCGACCTAGCCATCGCCGACATTCAGATCGGTCTGGCGAGCTTCTTCGCCGATGCCGACCGCCAGCGCGTCCGCGAGCTGCGCCGCCGGATCGCTGACCGGATCGAGGCGGACCTGGCTCTACTCGATGCCCTTGAGGGCGACGCTGACCTCGAAGACGGTCACGACGCCGAGGGGCTGACCGACGACAACGGCGTCGCCGAATACGACGCGATCGGCGAGCAGGGCTTCCCGGGCTACGGGGGCTGCCTATGAGCCAGCGCGAGCACCGCCGCGACAACCTCGCGAACCTCATCTCCGATATGGAGACGGACGTAGCCGATCTGTTGGCATGGGCGAACGTCGTGTACGATTTGGGGTCATCCGACAACTGCACCGCTACGGGCGTGCAGGTCGTAGGCTACAACATGAGGGACGTGGCCCAGCGACTTCAGGACGACTGGAACGCGGCTTTCAAGCTGGCGCTTTCGCTGCGGGAGGTGTCGCGATGACAGCCTCCACCCGCCGCGCCGCCCTTGGCGCCATCCTCGCCGCTCCGCTGACAGGTGGGGCCGTCATGGCCCTCCCTTCCGGTTCACTGCCGCCCGGGGCGCCTTCCGACCTCGTCCGTGCCTGTGATTGGGCTGTCCAGCACCGAGCCTGGATCAACACGGCTGCGATTGCCGAGCACTGGGACGATGACCGCTTAGATTTCGAGAGCGACCGACACGAAGCCATCGTGAAGCGCGCTGCCGCCGAGCCCTCCCGAAGCCCGGCTGATTTGGCAGCGAAGGCCCGGCTGCTGCTCGACGAATGGGCCAGCACGGGCTTGCTGAAGAGCACCTACGGGGACGAGCGCCTCGCAGCCACCATCCTTCAGGAAGTGATCAAGCTATGCGCCTGATCAGCCCGTTCATCACCGCGGTGGCGTGGTGGCAGATGCGGCGGGTTCGCCGTGCCACCCACGACATGCGGAGGGCGAACTACTACGCCATCCGGAGCCTGCGGACCCTGATTGCAGTCGGTCGAGGGCCGATCCCGCGAACCCTCAGCGGCGTGCCGGCGATCCCGCCAATGCCAGTGCTGTGCCGGTAGGGTGGGGGACGCGTCCCCCACCTTGCGCTCCGCAAAACCTGAGTGGCGCACAGGTTAGGGCCAAATGCGAAACGGTTTCGCTTTTCGAAAACGGAAACCGTTTCCGTTTTGCCGGTCCGGTGAGGGCTAAGGAAAACTTAGGCCGTCAGACGGTGAGGCCTCTGAGGATCACGCCGACCGCAACGAACGCCCCGGCTGAGTAGGCAACCGTGAAGGCAAGCTCGAACATGATTGGCGGTCGCTTTCTGCGAAAGTGCTGCCGGCCGGTGGTGTTCCGCCATAGGGGCGGATCCGACCGACAACCCAGGGCTGAACAACTTGTTTCCAGCACGCCCTTGGATTTTGCAGCATCCACGCCCGCCCCTCAGCGGTGTGAGGGGGATGCTTGGGGCGGACGTGGAAGGTCAGCGGGGGCTTAGGCCGCCGACGATCTCGGCATTAGGCACTGAGCTTTTCCGGTTGATGTCTGCCCCTCACGAACGCCGCTCGCGCATCCCGTGCGGGCAACAAGCTGCCAACCGTGTGTCGGCCTGCTTGTAGGTATGACCCCGGTTCAAAAACTATCTCATTGATCTTAAACGTTTAAATTACTACGTCTTGAGCTAACAACAGCCTCACCCCCGCTGCCCCCCGCCGGGCCAGGCTGGTCGCGAACGCGCCCGGCACCACCACGTCGCGGCCGAGATCGGGCACGCCGAACACGCTGGCGTAGCCGGAGAAATGGCCATCCATTGCAAGGCTCCGAAACTGAGTGCTGCGCGAACCAAGATCCGGGCTCCGCCCGGACCCGCCGGGACCTCAGGCCCCGGCCCCCGGGAGTGGCGGGTAGCCCACCGCCTCGCGCTTCTCGGAGACCGACAGAAACCCGGCCGCCTCGACCCGGCGCCACAGGGATTCCCGCTCGCCCGACAGAGCCTCGATCCGGTCGAGGTCGGGTTCCAGGTCCATCGGTCCGAAGGCCGGCTCCAGCCAGCCGGCCAGCGCCTGGGCGGTGCGGGCTGCGAGCGGGATCAGGGTCTGGCGGTAGAGCGCCCGGTTGGCCTCGGCGTAGTTGGCGTGGGTGCTGTCGCCGGGCAGGCCGAGCAGCAGGGGCGGTACCCCGAACGCCAGGGCGATCTCCCGGGCGGCGGCGTTCTTGGCCTCGACGAAGTCCATGTCCCGGGGCGACAGCGCCAGGGGCTTCCAGTCCAGGCCGCCCTCCAGGAGCAGCGGCCGGCCGGCATTGGCGGCCCCCTGGTAATTCGCCTCCAGCTCGGCCTTCAGCCGGTCGAATTGCGGTTCGGTGAGCGCCGCGCCGGCGAAGACCAGCGCACCCGAAGGCCGCGCCGCGTTGTCGAGCAGCGCCTTGTTCCAGGCGCTCGCGGCGTTGTGGATGTCGAGGGCGGTGGCGGCGGCCTCGATCGGGGCGAGGCCGGCATAGTCGTCGTCCGGGTGGAACAGGCTGAGCGCCAGGATCGGGGGCACCTCGGGCGCGCCGGGTGCCGGCAGGTCGAACCGCCGGCTGCTGCCGCCCACCGTGTAGACGTAGGCGGCGGGCCAGCCGTCGGGACCCGGCAGCATCCGCATCCGGCCGGGCCGCAGACTCTGCAGGGCCGCGATCCGCCCGTCGAGGCTCACCGCCTCCAGGTAGGCGGTGCCGCTGAGCGTCAGGTCCGCGTAGACGGTCTCGAGCAGGCGCGTGCCGCTCTCGCGCGGGTTCGGCCGGGCGAGCAGCGCCAGGAGATCGGCCGCATGGCCGGCGCCCGGTCCGGTGGCCATGAGCGGCAGGCTGGCCGCCCCCTCGGCGACCAGCCGGACCGCCCGGTGCACGATCGGGTTGCGCTGGTAGCCGGCCCTTGCCAGCGCCGCCGGGTCCCGGGCGGTCCAGCTCGCTCGCCCGTCGGTGTAGAGCGCGAAGGCCGGGGCGGCCTTGGTGGCGAGGGCCGGCCCCGGAGGGCCCCCGGTGGCGCGGCGCGCCACCCGCGCCATCCGATCAAGGAAGGTCGCCATGCCGGTCCGCTCCTGCGCCATGATGATGTCGACCTCCGAGCGTCCGCCGGCCCGGGAGGGCCGGGCCTGGACCGGGAGGCTTCGGATGGTCTCGGCCAGCGCCCTCGGGCATCACGGCGGCTGCGGCGAATACACCGCACCCGAACCGGCACCGTGGCGACGCCGCTACAGCCTGGATGGGCGAAGTCGTGTATTCAGGATGCAGTTCGTTCCAGAGACCACGAACCGACTCCCGGCGCGCTTCCCGCAGAAGCGCGCCGTATTGTTTTGTGCGCGCTTCGACAGCACGGCTTGGATCCGGCGCCCTGCAAGCGCGGGCCATCCCAACCCCGCGTCGAGGCTTCGCAGCGCCGCATCGGCAGCCGACGCGCTTAGGCAGTGCGGGAACGGGCGCGACGCGCCTCCGCCCCTGTGGACGCGGCGGGTATCGCGAGCCTGATGTTGAGAGCGATGTCGGCCCAACCTTCGCGGCGGCTGCGTGTGCGCCGCAGGATGCAGGGCAAAGATCCGCCGATCGGGCGACTTACCGCGTCAGAAGGCAGGGTATTCGAGATTGGGGCACGCCGGGCTCGGACATCGTCCCGAGAGGTCGCCGCCGGATTCCGGATGAGGCCAAACGAAAACCGAACGCCGCGACGCCGATCAGACGGCCTCGACTTCGCGGCTGACGACGTTGGCGGCCTCTCGGGCGCAGCGCAGAACCGCGGCCCGATCGGTCTCGCTCGCGATCGCGTTCCACAGGCGCAGCAGCTCGACCGTCGCGCTCAGGTCGGGGCGGACCGTCGCCACACCGTAGAAATCGCCCACCGGGCAGCCGAGGGTCTCAGCGATCATCCGGAGGCGCCGATGGGCTCCGTCGGACAGACAGCTCTCAGGATTAACATCCGAGTTCACGGGCCATCCTCCGATGTACACGGGTTTATAGCAGTCGCCCTGCGTGTATGCAATTTAAGGATGCAGCCCGGCGTCACGTTCCCGTGTGACCGCGCACAATTTGGTTTCAGAGGCCGCGGATCCGCGGCGCGCGGGGTGCGTCGAGCAGCAGGTGCGTCACCGCCCAGACCAGGGCGTCGAGGCGATCGGGCGAGCCGCCGCTCGACAGGCCGTCCGGACCGAAATCGCACAGCTCGTCCTCCAGGGCCGGGAAGGCCCCGACATGGTGGACGAGCCCCCGGGCGTAGAGCAGCGACACCGGCTCGGCGCGCAGGTACTTGCCCCGCGTCGCGCGGACGGGCGTGACCGGCACCGCCGGGTCGCACTGGGCCAGGACCGCGGCGGCCATCTCGCCGCCCTGGTTGACCTCGACCACCAGGGCGTCGGCCCGAAACCGATGATAGAGCGCCAGCGCCGCCCCGGCCCAGGCCTGGGGGCTCGCCCGGGCGAGGCTCGCGTCCGCCAGCACGTAGGCGTGGGTGCCGGCCCGACCCGCGGCCACGATCCCGCAGGCATCCGAGCGCGCGCCGAGGTCGCGGGCGGATCCACGGCCACCACGATCCGGGCGAGCTCCGGCGCGGCGCCGACCCGGCCGACCTCCAGGGCGGCACGGTCCCACAGGGCGTCGTCCCGGTCGGCGATCAGCTCGCCGTCGAGTTCCTGGCGGCCGAGGCGGGTGCCGGCATAGCGCCCGACCACCTGCTCCAGGAAATCCGGGGCGAGGTGCCGGGCATTGTCGTGGGTGCGGGCGCGACTGACCACGGTGCGCGGGTCGGCGAGCAGGCGGCGGATCAGCGGCACCGGCCGGGGCGTAGTGGTGACGAGGTTGCGCGGGCGGGTGCCCAGCCGCAGCCCGAATTGCAGCATGTCGAACGCGGCCTCGGGCCGGCGCCACTTGGCGGCCTCGTCGCACCAGGCGGCGCCGAATTGCGGGCCGCGCAGCGCGTCGGCTCCTCCGCCGAGAAGGCCTGGGCCACCGCGCCGTTGTCCCAGGCGAGCCGGCGCAGGCTCGGCGACCAGCGCGGGCGCACCCGGCCCCGGGCCGGCAGGTTGAGCAGGCCGGACGGCCCCTCGACCATCACGTCGCGCACGTCGAGATGGGTCTCGCCCACCAGGGCGATGCGCCCGACCGGCTCCGGCGTGAAGGCCGGATCGCCCCGGGCCAGCGCATCGACCCACTCGGCTCCGGTGCGGGTCTTGCCGCAGCCGCGGCCGCCGATCACCGCCCAGGTGGTCCAGGGCGTCGCGGTCTCGGCGGGCGGCAGCTGGTCGGGGCGGGCCTGGTGCAGCCAGTCGTCGGCCAGGGCGCAGACCAACGGCGCCGGCAGGGTCGCGAGGAAGTCAGGCAGCCTTCCGGTCGCGGACAAAGCCAGCATAGCGGCGCGCGATCTCCGTGCGGAGCGCAGGCAGGTCGGGTCCGGTGCCGCCATCGCCGCCCTCCCCTGCGCCTGTCCGCCGGTCCGCGCACGCGCCTGCCCTGGAGCGATCTCGTCGAGCAGCCGCTTGAGACCGCCGAGGTCGCGGAGCACCCGGGCGGAATCCAGCACCGCCGCCCCTGCCCGCTCAAGGCGGCGTCGAAGGCGGCGATCTGCCGGGCGATGTGGGCGCGCAGGTGCGCCCGCAGGACCGGCGGGTCTGCCGCCGAGTCCGGATCGAGGATCCCGCGCTCGACCGCCGCCTCGAAAACTCGGTCTGGGGCTCACGTTCGGGCTCGGCCGGCGGCTCGGGCCGGGCCACGCCGCAGACCGCCATCAGCCGGCGGGCGGCGTCGCGCCCGATCCCGACCGCCCGGCGACGTCGCCGGGATCGTTCTGCGCCGCGCCGATGAGGCGGCCGAGCGCCGCCGGCGCGCCTCCGGCCAGCGCGTCACCACGTCCTGCCGCCAGCGGCGCGGCCTCAGCCAGCCGGACCGGGCGTTCCAGGTGGAGATCGTGGCCGGCTTGACGCCGGTGCGGGCGCTGATCTCGTCGAGCGTCAACGCAGTCTCGCGCAGGAGCTGCTCGGCCAGGGCGCGCCGCTCCGACGGGAGCGCATCGAAGGACCGCATCGCCGCCGCTCCGCACACTTCTCGACCGTGCCTGTCTTGTACCCGAGGAGCGCGACGGTGTCAATCTCTAAAATCCTAGAAACGGATTTTAGGCAGATCTTCGGGGCACCGCCTCACCCCTCCCACCGCGCCACGCCGCCATGGCCGGAGCAGGTGCCGCGCCTCGTGTGGCTGAAGCTCCAGGTGTCGTCGCGGCACTTGGCCGTGGCGCCGGCCGGCTTGCCGCCGTCGCGGGTCTTGGCCGGGCGATGCACCTCGGAGCCGTCGCGGCTGCGGTAATGGCCATGCCGGTCCAGGGTCGATTCGTCCGGCTCGCGGACATCCCGGGCGCAGGCGGCGCCCGCGAATCCCAGAAGCACGGCACCGGCCAGCACCAGCCGCGCGCAGGCATGGGGATTCACCGGTCGGCACCGGGCATAGCGACCGCGCTTGGCGACCGCGCTTGGCGACCGCGCCGGCAAGGGGCTTACTGGTGCCCGGGAATCGTCGCGCGCGGTGTCGTTCGGGCCGGTGGCGCTCGGCCCGCGACCGCCACCGGATCCTCGGGCGGGTCCGGCATCGGCCGACAGCAAAGCCCCGGGGCGGATCGGGTTCGGTCTCACAGGGTACCCTGTGGGTTGTGTCGAATGGCATCAGACACAACCCATGCGGGGCCGTCACGGACTATCTCGGGTTAGCTTTAAACATCTCGCAAGTTGTAATCGTGGGCGGCGGGGCCGCGCGGGTCGCGCCGCGTCCCAGGCGAGACCCGATCCGCACCGTGCGGCACCGCGACGGCGCGCGATGGCGAAATTTCCTTTGCGGGGCCGGATGTTGCGCCGGATCCGGCCTCATCGGCGGGTCGGGATCCTGCACCGTCAGAGGCTCCTGATTGCCGTCTGCGGTGGGTTTTCCGGGTTTGGCGATGCGCGCAGCGCCCGGGAGCAGCAGCGCTGTCGATGGCCCCGGCGCAGGCTTCCAGAGCAGAGCGACAGGTCCGGGACTGCACGCGATCGAGACAGACCTTCGCGTATGCGGTGGCCCGGCGCCCGTCGAACACCAAGCGCAGGTCTAGAAAAAGTCTTGAGGCACCATGAAATCCGGTTCGATACTTTATTGGTCGAACCGTGCTTTCGCTGCAGTCACCCGCGTCCGATCTGCGTATTGGACATGGAGCGAGCCGTTTTCGTCGCGCGTCCTGCAAAAATACCGGGGTTGCCGGGGAGACCTGTGCGACGGTAATCTATGTGACTGGCGCGTCGGCGACGCGTTCGAAAATGAATACGGGGGCGAAGTGTTCGTTCTGGTGCTGGCCACCCTGGCGGGTGGCATTCTGACCTGTGTCGGCGCATGGCCATGGTTCGGCCCCGGCGCGGTCCTCCTGGCCCCGTTCGGCGCGGGAAGCGCGGCGGTCTTCGCCGGCCTCCTCCTTGCCGCCGTGCGCAGCCGGCATCCCGCCGCCGCGCACAAGCCGATGGTGAACATCCAGTCCGAGGCGCCCCGCGCCGTCGCCAACGACACGCTGTCGGGCCAACGCCGCCGGGCCTGACCCGCGGCCGGGACATCGGAAGCAGGGAGGGTTCGGTCGTGGCCCGGAAGGCGCGCGCCGGCCCTCCGATGGTGAGCGCCTCACGAAGACGCGCCGGTCGGGCCCCGTGGGAGCGCGTGCGGTTTTGAAAGCCCCGCCTGACCGGTCTTTCCCGGCCTCGCGCGCCTCCTGGATCGACGGGCGCGGGGCGGCACGCTCCTCGGATCGCGACAGACGGCGCCGACAGGGCCGGCCTCGGATGCCCGACGCCAGCCGGTGCTGGGCTGGGGGCCGCCGATTGGTGCTCCGTCACGCGTCGGCCCGCGAACCCCTCGGACCACCCCCCAGCGGCCCCAGATGCGTCACGCCGAAGCCGTCGGCGTATTTGAGGCCGTAGCCGAGGGCACGATCGAAGCCGATATGGGCGGCCCAGATCAGCCCCGCCACGAGGGCCTCCGGGGCCGGCCCGAACACGCCCCAGGCCAGGCATGCGACAGGCGGGCCGTACCCGTGTGCGGCGTTGTAGAGCGCAGCCCCCGCCGACCGCCCGGCGACATAGCCCAGCAGGGTCAGGTCGGGGGCGAAGAAGAGCAGGGCGAACAGCCACCAGCCGGCGTCCAGGCGGCCATACGCCACCGTGGCGGCAGCGGCGATGCAGACGCCTTCGAGACGCAGGAGCAGCCGCGGCACTCCCGTTACCATTCCGGCCATGACGTCGTCTCCCGCTTGACGATCCCGAGGCTCGCCGATCCATTTCCGAATGGCGATATCGAGATTCGGCATGGCGGTACCCGAAATATGAATACCCTCGACTGGACCCTGCTGCGTGCCTTCCTGGCGGTGGTGGAGACCGGCTCGCTGTCGGCGGCCGCGGCGCGCATCGGGGCGACCCAGCCGACCCTGAGCCGGCATATCCGCGCGCTGGAGACCGCGCTCGGCGTCACCCTGTTCACACGCTCGGCCCGGGGGCTCGATCCGACCGAGGCGGCCCTCGGCCTGATCGACGCCGCGCGCGCCATGGGCGAAGCCGCCGAAACCTTCGCGCTCAAGGCTCAGGGTCGCGCGCAGGGCCTGCGCGGGACGGTGCGCATCACGGCCTCCGTGATGGTCGCCAACCTGCTGCTGCCGCCGATCCTGGCGGACCTGCGGGCGGCCGAGCCGTGCATCCAGATTGAACTCGTCGCCTCGGATCAGGCCCAGAACCTGCTGCGCCGGGATGCCGACATCGCCATCCGGATGTTCGACCCGACCCAGAATGCGCTGATCGCCCGCAGGCTCGGAGAGGCGCCGCTCGGCCTGTTCGGCACCCGCGGCTATTTCGAGCGCCGCGGTCGGCCCCGCACGGTGGCGGACCTCGATGAGCACGACGTCCTCGGCTTCGACCGCAGCGACGCCCTGCTGCGGGCCTATGCCGCCCACGGGCTCCGGGCGGCGCGCACGGATTTCCCGATCCGCTGCGACGACCAGATGGCCTACTGGAACCTGATGCGGGCCGGGGCCGGCCTCGGCTTCGCCCAGGTCCTCCTGGCGGGACGCCACCCCGAGCTGGAGCAGGCACAGATCGGCCTTGCCCTCGCGCCGCTGCCGGTCTGGCTGGTCCTGCACGAGGAGGTGCGCGGCAACGCCCGGATCCGCCGCGTCGCCGATTTTGTGACGGACGCGCTCGGCGCCCTGCTGCGCGGCGGCTGAGTGCGCGCGCCCGCGGCGCTCCGGCTCACGCCGGCTGGCGCTGGGCCGGGGCGCAGCCGAAGCGGATGATCTCGTGGGACAGCCGGTCCAGCGGCAGGACCTTGGCCGCGGCGCCACGCTCGATCGCCTCCTTGGGCATGCCGAACACCACGCAGCTCTCCTCGTCCTGCGCCACCGTGAGCGCGCCGGCCCGGCGCATCTCCAGGAGGCCGTTGGCGCCGTCGTCACCCATGCCGGTCATGAGGATGCCGAGCGCGTTGGCGCCGGCGCATTGCGCGGCCCCGCGGAACAGCACGTCCACCGACGGGCGGTGGCGCGAGACCAGCGGGCCGTCCTTCACCGCCACGGTGTAGCGGATGCCGCTGCGCTGGAGCAGCAGGTGCCGCCCGCCGGGGGCGATCAGGGCCCGCCCGGGGACCACCGCGTCGCCGTCCTCCGCCTCCTTGACCGCGATGGCGCAGAGCCCGTCCAGCCGCTTGGCGAAGGCCGCCGTGAAGTGCTCGGGCATGTGCTGGACGATGACCAGGCCCGGGCAATCCGGCGGCAGCGCCTCCAGCACGTCGCGCAGGGATTCGGTGCCGCCCGTGGACGCGCCGATGCAGACGATCGGATCCGTCCCGGCCAGGGCCCGGGGGCGGGCGCTGAGCGGCAGCACGGCGTCGGCGGTGAGCTTGGCCTCCACCGGCCGGGGAGCCGGAAGGCCCGGGCGCAGCTTCGCCCGGGCCGCCGCCCGCACGGCGTCGCAGACCCGCACGGAGGATTCCATCAGGAACTGGCGGGTGTCGACGCGGGGCTTCGGGAAGACATCGACCGCCCCCGCCTCCAGCACTTCGAACAGGGTCCGCGAGCCGTCCTCGGTGAGCGTCGAGCAGACGATCACCGGGATCGGCCGCTGCGCCATGATCTTGCGCAGGAAGGTCAGCCCGTCCATCCGGGGCATCTCGAGGTCGAGGATGATGACGTCCGGCACCTCGTCGTGGATGCGCCGCGCCGCGATGAACGGGTCGGCCGCCGTGCCCAGCACGGTGATGTCGGGGGCAGCCTCAAGGATGCCCACCAGGGTCTGCCGGACCGAGGCGGAATCGTCCACGATCAGGACGCGGATCGGCGCGCCCCGCCTCACGCGACCGCGCCCGGCGTCCGGCCGAAGATGGTCGAGGAGATCTGAGCCAGGCCCGGCACCCCGGCCCCGGCCATCGATTCCGAGTGGCCGACCACCAGGAAGCCGCCGGGCCGCAGGTGCGTGGCCAGCCTGGACAGCACAGCCCGCTGGGTATCCTTGTCGAAATAGATCAGAACGTTCCGGCAGAAGATGATGTCCACGTCGCGATCGACCGGATATTGTGCGTTCATCAGGTTCAGGTGCTTGAAATGGACCCGGCTGCGCAGCTCCGGGACGATCCGCCCGACCTTCCAGGACGGGTTGCGGGCGTTCATCACGTAGCGCCTGCGGAAATGCGGCGGCACCGCCTGGAGGACGTCGTCCGGATAGATGCCGTCGGCGGCGACCCGCAGCACCTCCGTGGAAACGTCGGTGCCGAGGATCGCGTAGTCGATGGCGTGCCCGGCCATCGCCATGTCGTGCAGCACCATCGCGAGGGTGTAGGCCTCGGCCCCCGTGGAGGCGGCGGCGCTCCACAGCTTGAGCCGCGCCTGCGTGATGCCGTTCCGGCGCAGCATCGGGATCAGCTCGTCCCGGAGCTGGTCGAAATGCGCCGGCTCGCGGAAGAAGTCGGTCTTGTTGGTGGTGACGCAATCGACGATGTGGACGAACTCTTCGGCGAGGTGGCCGTGATCGAACACGTGCCGCCCGTATTCCGTCAGGGTCTCGATGTCGAGCGCGCGCATGCGCTTGCGCAGCCGGCCCTCCACCATGGTGCGCTTGGCCGGTGGGATCTGGATTCCGACCCGGTCCTGGATCATCTCCGCGACGGTTTCGAAATGGCGGTCGTTCAGGCGCGGCATGGTGTGGCTCCCGGTGGGGCGATCAGGCCGCGAGCGAAGGCAACAGGAGCGCCGGGTCTTCCCCGGCCATCAGCGCCCGGAGGTCGAACACCACCACGAAGGCGTCGCCCTTCCGGCCGATGCCGGCGATGTAGGTCGAGCGCCAGCGGCCGCCGACATCGGGGGCGGGCTCCAGCTCCGCGCTGTCGAGCTCGGTCACCTCGATGACCCGGTCGGCCACGAAGCCGACCCGCATCGGCCGGTCGCCCATGGGGATGTTCAGCAGGATGATCCGGGTCGCCGGGGTCGCCGGGATCGCCGGCAGGCCGAGCTTGGTCCGCAGGTCCACCACCGGGTAGCTCTGGCCGCGCACGTCGATCATGCCGACCAGGAACGGCGGCGCCTGCGGCAGGGACGCCGGCGGGCGGTAATCGAGGATCTCGTGTACGGATTCGATGTCGATCCCGAAGATCTCGCGATCGAGGCCGAGGGTCAGGTATTGCCACAGGCTGGACATGCTGGTCTCCGGCTGGGTCGCGGCTGGCCGGATCCGGCCCGGAACGCGGGGGACACGGGGCTTCGTCGCGGCGACGTGAGGATCGGGGGTCTCGGGGATCGGGCGTCTCGACGGGAGGCGCCGCGCGGAGGGAGCCCGCGCGGTGCCGGGATCGGTCAGGCGACGCGGACGAAGTCGGCATCGCGGGCGTCACCCTCGCCCATGTCCAGGGCGAAGCCACCGCCGGGGCGAGGGTCGGCCGGCCGGCGCGGGCTTTGGCGCCGCCCCGGGCTGGGGAGGCCGCGGCCGGCGCAGTCCCCATCCGGGTTGCCACGCCACGCAGCCGCGAGACCGCCTGGTCGATGCCCGTCTCGGCGTCCTCGATGCGGAAGTAGGCGATGGTCGCTTGAAGCCGCTCGGCCTGGGTCGCCAGCTCCTCGGAGGTCGCCGAGACCTGCTGGGACGCGCTGGCGTTCTGCTGGGTCACCTTGTCGAGCTGCTGGATCGCCTGGTTGATCTGGGCCGAGCCGACATCCTGCTCCCGGCACGCCGCGGAGATCTCCTCCACCAGCAGCGCAGTCCTGCGGATGTCGGGCACCAGCCGCCCGAGCATCTCGCCGGCCTGCTGGGCCGCCTTGACGGTGTCGGAGGACAGGGTCCCGATCTCGGCGGCCGCCGCTTGGCTGCGCTCGGCGAGCTTCCTCACCTCGGACGCCACCACCGCGAAACCCCGGCCGTGCTCGCCGGCGCGGGCAGCCTCCACGGCGGCGTTGAGCGCCAAGAGGTCGGTCTGCCGGGCGATCTCCTGCACGATGGTGATCTTCTGGGCGATGGTCTGCATCGCATCGACGGCGCGTCCCACCGCGGCGCCGCTGGCCTCGGCATCCTTGGCCGACTGGCGCGCGATCGCCTCGGTCTGGCTGGCGTTCTCGGCGTTCTGCTTCACGTTGGCGGCCATCTCCTCGACGGAGGCGGACGCCTCCTCGGTGGAGGCCGCCTGCTCGGTGGAGCCCTGCGACAGCTGCTCGGCCGAGGCCGACAGCTCCTGCGAACCCGCCGACACGTTGCCGGCGGCGGTGGCGGCCTCCGTCACCACGGCCCGGAGCTTGCCCAGCATCTGCTCCAGGGCGATGCCGAGCACGTCCTTGTCGGACAGGCGCTTGGCCTCGATGGTCAGGTTGCCCGCCGCGATCGCCGAGGCGACGCCGGCGATTACCTGCAGGTTGTCGGTCGTCGCCCGGAGATGGGCCTGGACCTCGCTGCTGAGCCCGCCGAAATCCTTCGTGAGGGTCTTGGTGAAGTCGCCGAGCGAGGCGGCGGCCAGCACGTCCGAGATCTCCCGGAAGGCCTGCTCCACCGCCAGAGCGGTGCCCTGGATCCGGCCGACCTCGTCGAGGCGGCCGGTCTCGAACGGCGTCGCCAGGGTCGCCAGGCGGGTGCTGATTGCGGTGACCGGCTTCGCCACGGTGCGGACCAGCACGAACCCGATCGCGACGGCGATCACGAGGTTGGCCGCGATGCCGAGCAGGATCATCTGCGTCGTGGTCTCGAAGGCCGCATTCTGCGCGTCCTGGCGGGTGCGCATCAGGGTGTTCTCGACGTTGACCATCTCGGCGACCTCGGCGCGCAGGCCGTCCATGGCCGCCTTGCCGGCGCCGGCGATCTCGGTCTGGCGCGCGGCCTCGCGGGTCTCGGGATTGGCCATCCCGGCGATGCCCTTCTCGGCGACGCCGTCATGCCAGGCCTCGGCCTGCTTGCGAATCGTCTCGAGCCGCTCCTGCTGGGCCGGGTTGTCGGAGGTCAGCGCCTTGGCCTGCCGCCAGGCAACGTTGAAGGCCTCCCAGCCCTTCTGGTAGGGCGCCAGGAACTTGGCATCCCCGGAGAGCAGGAAGCCGCGATAGCCGGTCTCCTGGTTGACCATGCCGGCCAGCGCCCGGTCGGCGGTGTCGATCACCTTGATGGTGTGGTCGGTCCAGTTCACCGACTGACGGATCTCGGCTGATTTCCAGTACACGATACCGTTGATGCCGAGGCTGACCACCAGCATCAGGGTGAAGGCCAGGAACAGCTTTCGCGGGATCGAAATGTTGTCGAGCAGGTTCATGGCCTTCATCCTCGGGGGCGGGGATCTCGATCGGGGAGCACCCTGCGGTTGGCGGGGTCCGGGTGGGGCCGGACGGCGGTTGATCGTGGCGGCGACGGCCTGGACAGGACGCCAGGTCGGCGCCGCTCAGGCGGCGCGGATGAACTCCGAATCGCGGGCGTCGCCCTCGTTCATGTTCAGGACGAAGCCCGGCTGCGAGGCCACCGCGACCGGAGCGCTCCGGACGGGGCGGTGCTTGGCTGCGGCCCTGGCCGGCACGGCCATCCAGGCTGCCGTCGTCCGCAGCTGTGCGGCCGCGGCGTCGGGACCCGCCTCCTCGATGCGGAAGTAGGCGATGGTCGCCTGAAGCCGCTCGGCCTGGGTCGCCAGCTCCTCGGAGGTCGCCGAGACCTGCTGGGACGCGCTGGCGTTCTGCTGGGTCACCTTGTCGAGCTGCTGGATCGCCTGGTTGATCTGGGCCGAGCCGACATCCTGCTCCCGGCACGCCGCGGAGATCTCCTCCACCAGCAGCGCGGTCTTGCGGATGTCGGGCACCAGCCGCCCGAGCATCTCGCCGGCCTGCTGGGCCGCCTTGACCGTGTCGGAGGACAGGGTCCCGATCTCGGCGGCCGCCGCTTGGCTGCGCTCGGCGAGCTTCCTCACCTCGGACGCCACCACCGCGAAACCGCGGCCGTGCTCCCCGGCGCGGGCCGCCTCCACGGCGGCGTTCAAGGCCAGCAGGTCGGTCTGCCGGGCGATCTCCTGCACGATGGTGATCTTCTGAGCGATGGTCTGCATCGCATCGACCGCCCGGCCGACCGCGGCGCCGCTGGCCTCGGCATCCTTGGCCGACTGGCGCGCGATGGTCTCGGTCTGGCTGGCGTTCTCGGCGTTCTGCTTCACGTTGGCGGCCATCTCTTCCATCGACGCCGAGGCCTCCTCGGTGGAGGCCGCCTGCTCGGTGGAGCCCTGCGACAGCTGCTCGGCCGAGGCCGACAGCTCCTGCGAGCCCGCCGACACGTTGCCGGCGGCGACCGACGCGTCGGCCACAATCGCCCGGAGCTTGCCCAGCATCGTCTGCAGCGCCCGGCCCATCGAGTCCCTGTCGGAGAGGGGGCGCGCCTCGACCGTGAGGTCGCCCGCCGCGATCGCGTTGGCGATCGCGGCCGTGTCGTTGAGGCTGGCGGTCATGCGGTTCAGGGCGGCGACGAGGTCGCCGATCTCGTCCCGCGAGGTCACGGTGATCGTCGTGCCGAGGTCTCCCACCGCGACGGCCTCGGCAAGTGAGACCGCCCGCAGGAGACCGCGCGCGATCGAGACGGCGAGCCAGGTGGCGATGACGAATCCGAGGAGCAGCGCCCCGGCGACCGTGGCGATCAGGATCGTCCGCCCGTCGCGCGTTTCCACCCGGGCGTGCTCGGCCGCGTCGGCCATCTGCTGGGTCTCGTACTGAGCCAAGGCGTCGATGGCCTGCAGGGTCGCCGTGCTGGCGGTGACGTAGTCGCCCGCAGCAAGGTCGGCGGCGCGGATGGTCGCGCCGTTCTCGACCGTGGCCAGGGCCTTTCGGAACGAGGCGATCCAGAGGTCGAACGAGGGCCGGACGGGCGGCCCCTGGCTATGGTCTCCGGCCATCCCGTGCTTGGACTCGGCCAGGGCGCGGAGCAGCGCGTCGAGGCTCGGCGCGAGGTTGGATTCCAACGTCCGCGCGGCTTTTACATGCTGCTCCAGCGCGGGGTAACTGATCGCCCCGGTGGTGGCCTTCAGGCCGCCCCAGGCCCGTTCGATCTGGATCTGGAATGCGGCGATGGCGCGGGCCACGCCGGCGTCGGTCCCGGCCTTCGCCGAAACAGCCTCGAGATCCGCCTGCAGGGCCCTCAGTGCCGGGATGCCGACCGTTTCGATCTCGGTCCAGGTCCGGACATTGGAATTGACCTGGGTCAGCGTGACGACTTGGCCGGCGATCACCGCCTGCTTCTCGAGCCGGCCCTTGACCTCATCGTAGAGCCGCAGGCCCTTCTCGGTATCGATCTGATCCTTGATCTTGGACAGCTTTGCCTGGACGGCGCTGCGCCTCTCCGCCGCTTGCTTGGCGAAAACCGCCATCTGGTCGTCGTCGACTGCGATCACCGCGGCGCGCGTCAGCGATATGGCGTTGAACAGATCGGACTTGGCCTCCAGCGCGAGGGTGTTCAGGTCCGCGCGGCCGAGCACGTATTGCAGGGCCGCATCGGTATTCACGAGCTTGTAATAACCGACCCAACCCGCCAGTCCGACGAGGATGAGCATGACGCCGAACCCGGCCGCGAGCTTGGCTTTGATTGAAAAGCGCATCGACAATCTCCAAGCACAATCAATTTAATATTTGTTGCATGTCCGGAATAATGACGAACTCTTCCCCGGACTTTACAATGGAACGGATGTATTCGGGCCGCCACGACGTGCCGATCGTCGGAGCCGGCTGGCGGGTCTCGAGGGGCACCGAGGTCACCTCGAACACCTTGTCGGCCACGAGCGCGACCAGGGTCGGGTCGCCGTCGAGATCCAGCTCGATCACCACGAACCGGGTATCGGCCGTCGCGGCGTCCATCGGCATGCCGAAGCGCTCGCGGATGTCGGCGAGCGGCACCACGTTGCCGCGCACGTTGACCACGTGGCCGAGATGCGGCCGCGCCCCGGCGACCCGGGTGGTCGGGATGGGGTCGATGATCTCGCGCACCATCCCGGCCCCGAGCGCGAAGGTCTCGGTGCCGATCCGCATCATCACGACCTGGAAGGCGTGGCCCTGCTCGATCGCATCGACGAAATCGGTCATCACGCCACCTCGCGGTATTCGCGCAGCCCGTCCGGGGCGGCGCCGATCTGCCCGCCGGCCATCAGCTGGGCCGGGTCGATGATGAGGGCCGCGGTGCCGTCGCCCAGGATCGTGGCGCCCGAGAAGGTCGTGACGTCGGCGTGCAGCTTCGACAGCGACTTGATCACCGTCTGGTGATTGCCGAGGATCTGGTCGGCCACGAGCCCGAACCGGGCCTCGCCCACCGAGACGATGATCACCTTCTGGTAGCGGTCGGGCTCGCCGGCCGCCGCGAACAGGGTGCGCAGCCGCAGGAACGGCACGAGGTCGCCGCGGATGTTGAGGAAGTCCCGGCCGCGGTCGCTGCGCCCCCCCCCTCGGGCAGCTCGACGCATTCCTCCACGGCCGCCAGCGGCAGCACGTAGCGGCCGTCGCCGACCCGGATCAGCAGGCCCTCGATGATCGCGAGCGTCAGCGGCAGGCGCAGCACGAGGGCGGTGCCCGCCCCCGGCTCGGTGGTGATGTCGATCGAGCCGCGCAGGGCCTCGATGGTCCGCTTGACCACGTCCATGCCGACGCCGCGGCCCGACAGCGACGAGATCGCTTGGGCCGTGGAGAAGCCCGGCGCGAACAGGAACTGGTAGACCTGCTGGTCGGTGAGCGGGGTGCCGGGCGCCACCAGCCCGCGCTCCTCGGCCTTGGCGCGGATGCGCGCCACGTCGAGCCCGGCGCCGTCGTCGCGCACGCTGACGTGGACCTGGGCGCCGACATGCTCGGCGCTGAGCGTGATTCGCCCGGTGGCGCTCTTGCCGGAGGCGCCCCGGCGGGCGGGATCCTCGATCCCGTGGTCGATGGCGTTGCGGATGAGGTGCACCAGCGGATCGGCCAGGCGCTCGATCACGGTCTTGTCGAGTTCGGTGTCCTCGCCCTCGGTCACGAAGGTCACGGGCTTGCCGAGATCCCCCGACAGGTCGTGGACGAGGCGCCGGAACCGGCTGAACAGGGCCCCGATCGGCACCATGCGGATGCTCATGGTGGTGTCGCGCAGCTGTGCCGACAGCCGCTCGATCTCCTCCGCGATGGTCTGGAGCCCGGCATCGGCGTGGAGGCCGGCCAGCTGGCTCAGCCGGGCCTGGGCGATCACCAGTTCGCCGACCCGGTCGAGCAGCTCGTCCAGCCGCTCGGCCTCGACCCGCATGGTGCTGGCCGCGCGCGGCTCGGCACTGCGGGCGGGGCCGCGCCGCCCAGGTGTTTTGCCGCCGGCGGCACGGTCGGCGGTCGGGCCACGGGCGCAGGCGCCGTCTCCGACACCGCCGGCACGGGGGCTGGCGCGGGGACGGGCGCGGAGCCGGCACCGGCGCAGATGCCGGCGCGACGGCCGGCAGGGCGGACCGCTCCTGCTCTGGGTCCGGGACGCCCGGAGGTGCGTCCTGGGATCCATGCAGCAACGGCGCCAGGGTCAGCACCATGTCGTCGCGCACGAACAGGAAGACGTCCTCGATCGCCTCCCGGGTCGCGGCGCCGCGCAGGGTCACGTCCCAGCCGAGCGCCAGGCTTTCCGGGTCCAGGGCGCCGAGGTCGGGCAGCGCGTCGAGGCGGGGCACCAGTGTGCAGGGGCCGAGTTCGCGCAGCTCGTCGAGCAGCGCCAGCGGGTTGGTGCCGTTGCGCAGCACCTCCGGGGCGAACGCGATCCCGATCCGCCAGCCTGCGGCCGGCTCGGGCGCGTCGGCGATCGCCTGCGCCTGTGCCGGCGCCCCCTCCTGCTGCGCCGGCTGGGCCTGCGCGCGGCCGACCAGGCGCTCGAGCTCGGCCAGGATCGCATCGCCGATCACCGGGGCGGTGACCTCCGGATCCTCGATCAGCGTGCGGATGTAGTCCTTCGCCGAGAGGGAGACGTTGACCAGCTCGGCGCTGATCGGCACCGCGCCGCGCCGGACCAGGTCGAAGGCGGTCTCGAAATCGTGCGTGAAGGCCGCGACCCGGTCGAAGCCGAACATCGCCCCCGATCCCTTGATCGTGTGCAGGGCCCGGAACGCGGTGTCGACCAGCGCGGTTTCGCCGGGCCGGTCGCCGAGGTCGAGCAGCGTGGTCTCAAGGCGGTCGAGAAGCTCATTGGCCTCCGCCAGGAACACCGCGCGTGGATCGTGATCAGTCATCGTCGAGCGGATCCCGTTGCGCCGTCTTCGAAAATACCGGGGCGATCACGCGCCCACCGAGGACGCTGCCCAAAGGCTATACCCCGCGATAGAGCCGAGATCAGGTCTATCAATCAGGCCACACCATACTTTAAACCCGTTAAAAAATGAAGCGCTTTATCCATCAAAAATCTCAGATCTGCGCTTTTCCCGCGCTAAAATACGTTTCTTTAAGAAACCTAATTTTGGTGCGATGAACAAAATCGGCTCTCGATTGCAAAATATGGAGACCTACAGCGAGATTAATCTAATAATTCCGCAGACTAATCGCCAATTCTACATAACGCCCTAGATTTTTTGCATCGGATACGCCCATCGCGCACCGAAGACGGGCGCGAAGTCAGAACAGGTCGATGCCGGCCAGAGGATCGTCGTCGTGCAGCCGCGCCGGTGCCGCCTGGCCCAGCAGGCGGTGGGACATCCGCTCCCGGACCTCGCCGAGGGTACACCCGGCGATCATCGCGGCCGCCCAGTCCCGCTCCGACCCGGCGCCGGCCTCCGGGGCCGCCGGAAGCGCCCGCAGGATCGCCTGCAGGTTCTGCATCCGCTGCTTGGCGAGGTCTTGGAACTGCATGGCCACGATCGCGCCCGAGACGTCCTGGGTGATCGCCTCGGTGGTCTGCACGGTCTGGCTCAGCACGCCGGCGAATCGCGAACTCTGCTCGACCAGGGCCTGCATCACCAGGCGGACCCGGGCGTCGGCGTTGCGGCTCTCCTCCGACATATCGATGGTGGCGATGTCGTGCAGCAACGCGTGGCTGCTGCGCAGACCGGTGGCGATCGAGCCGATCTGCCGCTTGATCACCCCCGACAGGGCGTTGATCGTGCCGGCGAGGCTGCGGACCTCGTCGACGACCACCGCGAACGCCTTCCCGGCCTCCCCGGCCCGGGCCGCCTCGATCTTGGCGTTCAGCGCCAGCAGGTTGGTCTGGCGGTTGATCTTCTCGATCTCGGCGATGCTGCCGTCCACGGAGGACAATTCGCCGAGCACGCCGTTCAGCGCATCCCCCATGGTGGCGCCGCGCGACGCCATGAAGCCGATCCGGTCGTTGAGCATCGCCAGGATCTCGCCGAGCGCCCCCGCGACCTCGGCGAGCGGCCGCTCGGCCCCGTCGATCCGGACCGACTGGACCGCCGTCACCAGCCCCTGCACGATCTCGGACTGGCCCCGCGTCGTCGTGGCGATCCGCTGGAACCGGTCCGACACGCCGTGCACGTCGGCCTCGACATCCGCCGAGATGATCCCGAGCTCGTCGATCAGCGCATCCAGGGTCCGGCGCTGGACCTCCGACAGGCCGAGCCGCGCCTGGAGCACGTCGGCGGCCGCGCCCCGGCCCTCCGGACGCACCACCACAGGCTCGGCGGCGGTCTCGGCGACGGGCTCGGCGATGGTGTCGGCCCGGTCGGACTCTTGAGCCGCGCGCGGATCCGCTGCGTCCGCCCGAGCTGTCCTGAGATTCGCGCGCCCCCAGAAGGCCATCACCGTGTATTCCTCGGACTCTGCCAGATATTGCCGGGGACAGGCTTGAACGCAGGACTATCAATCACCGGGTTCCTAGCCGCGTCCTCTGAATGAAAAGTTATGCTCCGGGCAGTCTGATCTCCGATCATGCAGATGATGTGACTCATTGTGCTTTGAAGCGATCATCATCTCAAGAAACGTCAATATCAATACAAGCCGCGTATTGGTGCTGAAATACAGTCGGATACCAGTCTCAGCCGAACCAGTATGCCGAAATAAAACCAATGAATTCGGCAAATATAAAACCGCTCCCCCGGCCCGGTCGAGCAGTTTTCAACAGGAATTGCAGCGCGACGGGTCGGACAATCCTGGCCGTTATGGTCAGCTCAAGGAAACTTTAACGGGCGCGACTCTTTATGCGTACGGCTGCAGCCAGTCCGGCCGCGCCTCAGCAGCGGATTGCTCATGGCCGAACACCTCACCCTCACGATGCCGGCCGATTGTACGCTGCGGACCGCGCAGGCGCTCCAGGACGATGTGCTGGCCGCCATCGAGGGCGGGTCGCGGCTCGTGCTGGATTGTGCCGCGATCGAACGGACCGACATCACCTTCGTCCAGCTCGTCGCCGCGGCCGCCCGGACCGCCGGCCGGCGCGGCCTCACCCTAGACCTGACCAACCTGCCCGACCCGGTCGTGACGGCGTTCCGGCGCGCCGGCATCGCACCGCACGCCCCGTTCGACGCCGCTCCCGCTCTCTGATCCCAGGACCGCGCCCCACCATGGCCACCGTTCTCGCCGTCGACGATTCGCCCAGCATCCGGCAGATGATCAAGATCGTGCTGAGCCCCGCCGGCCACACGGTGATCGAGGCCGCGGACGGCGCCGAGGGTCTCGCCAAGGCGAAGGCCGGGGCGATCGACCTGGTGATCACCGACCTCAACATGCCGGTGATGAACGGCATCGAGATGATCCGGCAGCTGCGCACCGTGCCGTCCTGCGCGGGCGTGCCGATCCTGTTCCTGAGCACGGAATCGGACGAGTCGGTGAAACAGCAGGCCAAGTCCGCCGGCGCCACCGGCTGGATCACCAAGCCGTTCAAGCCGGAACAGCTCCTGGCGGTGGTGTCGAAGCTGATCCGGGCTTGAGCCGCCGCCTCTCCCGAGCGGTCCACCGGATGCACACAACAGGGCCGTTCGGCGGCAAGCCTCGGAAACGCAACGCGTTTCCCCCGCCCCCTTGTGACTGCGGGTCAGACAGGGGAGAATTTTAATCTCCGCTCAGGGCGGACGGCTCAGTCTTTTTCTCGTGACGACCTGACCGATACAGCCCCGCGCCGTCATTCCGGGGCTGCGCGGCGGAGCCCGGGATCCAGAGACGCCGGCGTATTAAGCTCCTGCACCGACGGCGGTTCTGGATCCCGGGCTCGCCTGCGGCGCCCCGGAATGACGGCGCGGGTGATCGCGTGTGGGACCCACCCTCGGGAGATGAATCGTCCAGCCCGTGTAACCCCGATCCCGCCGCGTGCGGGAATCCACAGGCCCGTGTGGATGACGGCGGCAGCGGCAACGTGGGATCGGAACGGGGACCCGACCGGCACGTTGACCGGCGCAATCACGAACCAATCACGGCGTCTCACACAGTTCGACACAGCGGGTCGGGTACAGAATGGGCGGTCAGCCACCAGGGTCCGGAATGGCTGCGCCGCCGGCGGCCGACCAGGCGGGAGATCCGTCGCACGGGGCCGCTTTGACGGGCAGCGTCGCGCTGGGCGACAGCTTCCGGCGGTTCGCCGACGTGGTGCCGCTGATGCTGTGGCGCTCGGACGAGAACGGCCACGCGGTCCATCACAACGAGTGCTGGCTGGAGTTCACCGGCCGGCCCCTCGAAGAGGAGCTGAGCGTCGGCTGGCGCAGCGGCCTGCATCCCGAGGATTTCGAGCGCCACGCCCAGATCGTCTCGGAGGCGTTCGCGGCGCGCTCGCCGTTCACGGTGGAATTCCGGCTTCGGCGGCACGACGGCGTCTACCGCTGGCTGCTCGACACCGCCCGCCCGCTCGTGGAGGACGGCCGGTTCCAGGGCTATCTCGGCACCTGCTTCGACATCACCGACCGCAAGCATGCGGAGGAGCATATCGAGCAGGCGCTCGCCGAGAAGGAGGCGCTGCTCGCCGAGGTCTACCACCGGGTCCGCAACAACCTCCAGGTGATGGTCAGCCTGATCGGCCTGTACGGGCGGGCCGCCCCGGAACCGTGCCGCGGCAGCTTCGAGGCGCTGGGCCAGCGGGTGCGGGCGATCGCCCTGGTACAGCAGCACCTGCACGAGGCCCCTCACATCGCGTCGATCGACCTGCACGACTACCTGCACCGCCTGGCCTCGGGCCTCGGGCAGCTGCGCCGGGCCGGACGGATCGGCGTGCAGGTCGGCGGCTCCGGGACCGGGCTGGTCGAGCCGCGCACCGCCAACGCCCTGGGCATGATCGTCGCCGAGATCGTGGCCGAGTGCCTGGACGCCACCGCCGAGCACGTCGCCTGCTCGATCGCCATCGAGATCGAGCGCGCGGAGGGGCAGCCGCTGCGCGTCTCGATCGTCTCCGGGGTGAGCGAGATGGCCGCCACCGGACGGTCCAACATCCCCAAGCTCGGGCCGCGCCTGATCGCGGCCTACGCGGCCCAGGCCGAGATCCAGGTCGCGGGCGATGCCAGCACGGCCACGCCCCTGATGCTGACCCTGCCGCCGACGCAGCCGCCGGAGACCTGATCTCCGGCGCCGCGCCCCCTGGTGGTTCGCACGGGAGTCGCCAGATCTCCCCCAGCGCCGTATAGCGGCCCCGCCCAAATCCGGATCCGGTCCACCATGGTTCCCCCGATCGACACCA
This sequence comes from Methylobacterium sp. WL1, assembly GCF_008000895.1. Taxonomy (NCBI): domain Bacteria; kingdom Pseudomonadati; phylum Pseudomonadota; class Alphaproteobacteria; order Hyphomicrobiales; family Methylobacteriaceae; genus Methylobacterium; species Methylobacterium sp. WL1. The sequence continues at coordinate 4,060,365 of NZ_CP042823.1, forward strand.
TCGTCGAGAATTTCGCGTTCATCGACGATTGGGAAGAGCGCTACCGCTACCTGATCGAGCTCGGACGCGCCCTGCCGCCGCCGGACCCGGCGCTGCACGCCGAGACCAACAAGGTCCAGGGCTGCGCCAGCCAGGTCTGGATCGACCTCGACGTCGACCGCTCGGACTCGGAGCCGCGCCTGCGTATGCGCGGCGACAGCGACGCCCACATCGTGCGCGGCCTCGTGGCGCTGATGATCGCGCTGTTCGACGGCAAACCCCTGCGCGAGGCCGCGGAGACCGACGCGTTCGCACTCTACACCAAGCTGGGCCTGGGCGAGCACCTGACCCCGCAACGCTCGAACGGCGTCCGCGCCATGGCCGACCGGGTCCACCGGGATTCGGTGCGGTTCCTGGGGGCCGAGGCGTAGGATCGGGCCGACTCGGCCGGCCCCTCACCCGCGCGGGCTGGCGCATTCCCGCATCGCCGGATGCAAAGGGTGAAGCCGAGACCCCTCCGGCGTCCGCACCGGTCCCCCTCACGCCCGCCACAGCCGCAACGGCCCGTGGTCCGGTCCGGTCGCCTCGCGTGCCAGGCCGTAATGCTCGGCCAGCCGCCCCAGGGCGATGCGGACCACGACCTTGGCCGAGCGGGCCGGCCAGCGGCGCTCGGCCTCGATCCGCTCCAGGCCCTTGAGGAAGCCGCACAGGTCGATCAGCAGCCCCGACAGGTCGCCGCCCACGGCGTCGAGGGCGCCGCGGACCCGCTGGCGCGCGGCGATCACCTGGTCGGAGGCGGCGGCCGGGTCGCGGGCGCTGCCGCCGTCGACCCGGGGGCGCCGAGTTCGATCCCCATCCGGGGCAGCATCGCGGCCGTGGTCATGTCCCGGCGCAGCCGCTCGCCGGCCTCGAAGGCGGCCGGGTCGATCAGCGGTGCGCCGTCGCCGCCCCGGCGCCGGACCATCCAGGCCAGAGGATTTTCCGAGGCGTTGCGCAGGGTCGGCTCCGGCCCGCTGCCTGGCTCGACCGTGAGATCGTGGTGTTGGGCCAGGAACGCCATCCCGTCCGGGGCCCCGCCGCGCCGCAGCCGCGCCTGCCCGGCCGTGCCGAGCGTCAGCCGGGTGCCGCCCGGGTTCCAGGCGGCGAGGTCGGCCTCGACCAGCGCCTGCCCGGCCGCGCAGGAGAAGCGTCCGCTCCCCACCGAGACCCCGTCGCCGCCGCGCCGGACGAGCAGCCCGTCCTCGGTGAGCGGATCCGGCCGGGCATAGGCCCCGGCCTCCCCGAGCCGGGCCAGAAGCCGCGCCGCCTCGGACGTCAGGGGCGTCCCGGCCATCCCACGCGCCGCCGCCTTCGCTCGGCTGGACTTCACCTTTTTGTTCATGTTTTGTTCCAATACCGATATGCGAGGGCCCGTCGCCACGCCTACCGGACGATCGGCCCGATTGTCAAGGCTTATTTACCTAATACGGGATTCAGGTCCGACGCTGTCCCGTCGGCGGCTGGCGGAGGATCTCGGCGATCTCCGCCTCGGACTTGCCCCGGACCGCGTAGCCCAGGTCTTCGAAGCGATCGATCAGCGTTGCGCTGTCGGCGGCGGAACGCGCGGCCCATTCGGAGAGGGCGGCGTTCACCCGCACGATGTCCTCCGCGGGATCGCCGTCCTGCGGGTCGGGAATGGCGTTCATGCTCAGCACCTCGGCGCGGGACGGGGGTTCGACGGCCTCGCAGGAAGCGCGCCATCGCAACCCAACGTCCGACGGCGTCCCGGTTTCCCGGCTCGCGGTCCCGGTCGGCTCGCCCTCAGGCGGCGCTCCGGAAGGCGTCGGGCCGGCCCAGCCCGATCGCCTTGGCGAGTTCGGAGCGGGCCTTGGCGTAGTTCGGCGCCACCATCGGGTAATCGGCGGGCAATTTCCACTTCGCGCGGTATTGCTCGGGGCTCATCCCGTACTTCGAGCGGAGATGCCGCTTGAGCGACTTGAACGTCCGCCCGTCCTCCAGGCAGACGATGTAATCCGCCGTCACCGAGCCCTCGACCGGGACCGCCGGTTCCGCCCGCGCGTCCACCGGGCCGGCATGGTCCTCCGCGACCCGTTTCAGGGCCGCGTAGACATTCCCGAACAACGGCCGCAATTCGCCCACCGGGACGGCGTTGTTGCTGACATAGGCCGCCACGATATCGGCCGTCGCACCGACGAGATCGATCCCGTTCCTGTTCTCTTCCACCACGTCCCCCCGATTTCCTAAGAAGCGTGCGTCTCGCTTCTGCCCTCGCCAGTTCAAGCAGCGCCTGATGCAGGCATCGGGACAGAGTGGCACCCAGCACAAACAAGCGGCCCCAGGCCGGGAGTGCACCAATCGATCCCTCATACGAAGGTACAACAGGCGGCTTTGTATTACAAGTTAGAACATCATTACGGATACGCGCCGATGTTTCGGTTGCGCGATACTTAAAGTTCCGCCATCCCATCTAGAAGTAGACCGTCATTTTCTTGAAACCTACCTAAAGTTATGTCCTGGCCGGTTCCGGCGTCGCGGCGGCTTGCGTCCCGGCCCCGGGCGGGACACATCCCCAGACCGGGCGTGACGGAACCCGGCGGGAGAGACGATGACGGATATCGGGCGCGGCCTTCTTGCTCACCGGACCGGGGCGCCGGTCGCCGAGATCCGGCCGCGGCGCTTCAGCGTCCACGGCCGGGAGATCGTCGACGACTACGCGTGGTTGAAAGCGGAGAACTGGCAGGCGGTCCTCAAGGACCCCGCCGCCCTGCCCGACGACATCGCCGCCTATCTCAAGGCCGAGAACGCCTTCGCGGAGGCCGCGCTCGCCGGCGCCGCCGACCTGCGCAAGAATCTGGTCTCCGAGATGCGCGGCCGCATCCAGGAGGACGAGAGCGGCGTGCCCGATCCCGACGGGCCCTACGCCTATTACACCCGCCACCGGGAGGGCGGGCAGCACCCGCTGGTCTGCCGCCGGCCCTCGACCGCGCCGAACGTGCCGGAGTCGGGCCCCGACCCGGACGAGACGATCCTGATCGACGGCGACCGCGAGGGCGAGGGGCTGCCGTTCTTCGAGATCGCCGCCGCGGTCCATTCCGACGACCACGGCCGGCTCGCCTGGAGCGCCGACACCAAGGGCTCGGAACTCTACACGATCCGGGTGCGCGACCTCGCCACCGGGCTCGACCTCGACGACCGGGTCGAGGCCACCTCCGGCGAGGCGGTCTGGGCCGCGGACGGACACAGCTTCTGGTACGTGGCCCTCGACGCCAACCACCGCCCCGCCAAGGTCATGCGCCACCGGATCGGCACCGGGCAGGCGGACGACGAGACGCTCTACACCGAGGCGGATGCCGGCTACTTCGTCCATATCGGGCGCACCCAATCGGGGGCGTTCCTCGACGTGACCGCGAGCGACCACGAGACGTCGGAGGTCCGGCTGCTCGACCGGCACGCGCCGTCGGCCGCCCTGCGCCTGGTGCAGGCGCGCGAGCCGCTGCTGATCTACGACGTCGAGCACCGGGGCGACCGGCTCTACATCCGCACCAACGCGGACGGCGCCGAGGACTTCAAGATCGTCACCGCGCCGCTCGACGACCCGGGCCGGGCCAACTGGACCGACCTCGTGCCCCACCGGCCCGGGGTGATGATCCGCCACCTGCACCTGCTGGCCGGCCACCTGGTCCGCCTCGAGATCGAGAACGCACGGCCGCGGATCATCGTGCGCGACCTCGCCGATGACGGCGAGCACACGGTGGCGTTCGCCGAGGAGGCCTACGCGCTGGGCCTGCGGGGCGGCCACGCGTTCGACACGGCGACGATCCGCTTCGTCTACTCGTCCATGACGACGCCGTCCGAGACCTGGGACTATGCCTGCGACAGCCGCGGCCGGACCCTGCGCAAGCGCCAGGCCGTGCCGTCCGGGCACGATCCGGCCGCCTACGTGACCCGCCGGCTGTTCGCCACCGCCCCGGACGGCGAGCAGGTGCCGATCTCGCTCCTGCACCGCCGGGACCTCCCGCTGGACGGCTCGGCGCCGCTCCTGCTCTACGGCTACGGCTCCTACGGGACGCTGATGCCGGCCGGGTTCCGCACGAACCTGCTCAGCCTGGTCGACCGCGGCTTCGTCTACGCGATCGCGCATATCCGCGGCGGCACCGAGAAGGGCTGGCGCTGGTACCTCGACGGCAAGCGCGAGAAGAAGCCCAACACCTTCATGGACTTCATCGCCTGCGGGCGGGCGCTGATCGCGGCCGGCTACACGGCGGAGAAGCGCATCGTCGCCCATGGCGGCTCGGCCGGCGGCATGCTGATGGGCGCGGTCGCCAACCTCGCCCCGGAGCTGTTCGCCGGCATCGTCGCCGACGTGCCGTTCGTGGACGTGCTCAACACCATGCTGGACGCGGAATTGCCGCTCACCCCGCCGGAATGGCCCGAATGGGGCAACCCGGCCGAGAGCGTGGCGGCGTTCGAGACGATCCTGTCCTACTCGCCCTACGACAACGTCGCCGCCAAGGACTACCCGGCGATCCTGGCGCTCGGCGGCCTCACCGACCCGCGCGTGACCTACTGGGAGCCGGCCAAATGGGTCGCCCGCCTGCGCGCCACCCTGACCGGCGGCGGCCCGATCCTCCTGCGCATCAACATGGAAGCCGGCCACGGCGGCGCGGCCGGCCGCTTCGACCGGCTGGAGGAGGTGGCGCTGATCTACGCCTTCGCGCTGATGGTGGTGGGGACGGTGTAGGAGATCCGGAACGTGGGTCGGATCGGCAGCCCGTGCGCGGCCCTCTTTGCCCTGGGTCTAGACCTGAAGGGCCGCGGACCGCTCGGCGATCTCCGAGCACGCGGCCGGGCTCACCCCGAGGAGCAAATCCCAAGGTCGGCGAACGGAGGGGCGTTCAAGCGTGATGCCGGGCGGCGATCCGATCAAGGAGCACGTGCGGCACCGTCAGGGCGGAGAGCATGCGAAGCGTGAGGGTCAGGAGGGTGACGGCCTCGTTGTCCGAGCCCGCAGCGTAGAGCGGCCACAGGGCCGCGCCGAGCAGGAGCGTGAGGCCGAACACCGGTAGCGAGCCGAGGACGGCCTTGCCCATCGTGTCCACGCCCGGCGCCCGGATCGGATCGCACACCAGCGCGCGCATGTGCCGGGGGGCGTGGAGGCCGACGAAGTACAGCGTGAAGGCCGTGAGCGGCGGCAGAAGCCAGAAGGCGGCTGCCAGCACGGCGATCTCCAGCTGCACGGCCCGTCGGCGCCGATGCGCAAGCACCCAGGCTGCGGCCAGGGCGAGCCAGAGCCAGGATGCGGCCGCCCACCAATCGGGAAGCTGGGGCATCGGGACTCGCGCCACGGCCGCGAACATTGCGGCCGTCTCGTCGGGCCGCAGCAGCGCCGGCAGGGCGATCGGCAGGCCGCCGCGCACGAGGGCCTCGAACGGCCGCCCAGGACCGGAATCCTCCTCGCCGAAATGCAGGACCGACAACGCGAGGAAACCCGCCAGGGTCGCCATCGGTGCGATCTCCCAGGACAGTAGCACCAGGGCGGCAAGGCCGAGATACGGAACCGCGAAGATCCCGAACCAGAGCCGGCCGTAACGCGGACGCAGCAGGGGCGCCGCGATGGCCCCATCCAGGGCGCCGTGCGGCACGCCGAGAACGATCACCACGGCAAGGGCCACGAGCCAGGAGTCGTCGCGTGGCAGGGCCGCCGTGGCGATCAGGGCGAGCGCCGCGAGGGCGCCCGCCAGGGGCGGGAGCTTCGCTTCCACCGAACCGATCCGGCGGCGGCTCGCCCGATCACGGACCCCGAGGACGGGACTGGATGTGCGAGCCGCCATCCCGATCAGGCCGCCCGGCGAAGCGGTGTCGCGGTGGTCCGGCCGTCGGCCAGATCGCGATCGACGGCGCGGGTAGTCTCCATCGTCGCCATGATGCCGTAGACGACCTTCGCGGTCAGGTCCGAGACGGCGATCAGGGCGAGGGCCAAGGTGGGCGACAGGATGCCGAGGCCGTCCTGGCCGATGAGGAGCACGACGGGATAGACGCACCAGACGACGGTCAGGAACACCGCGTTGCGAAGGAAGGCGGTGCGCACGTCGGCCCGCTCAGCGGCGTTCTCCGCGCGCAACTGCACGAAGATCCCGTAGAATACGGCTACGAACGCACCACACGAGATGGCGAACCACGTCCACTTGATCCAGGCGACCGTCGATAGGCCGAAGGCCAGGGCCGTGACGATCATGATCAGGTCGGAGCCGATCAGTCCCCAGACGACGGCCGGCCGGCGCATCCCAGAATGCATCGCCGTGCGCGCGAGCCCGAGAAGCAGGAGTGGTGTTGTGAAGGTCCAATCGATGTAGCGGGCGAAGTAGAACTGGCGCGCAACCTCCCCCGCATCGGGGCCGGCCGGAAGGGTGATGCTTCCCTGTCCCGTCGCCATGGCGAAGTAGGAGCAAGCCGCGATGATCGGCACGATGCCATGGATGATGCCATCGGCCTCCTCGGCATGCGTCCGTCGCTTCGCCATGAACAGGATCGCGGCGGCTCCGGCTGCCATTCCGGCAAAGCCCAGCCACAGCCAGAATTGAGGCGTCATAAATCTCTCGTTCGTACGGGGATGAAAGGTGCGCCCGGAAACGTAGCTGCGCGACCCTGCCAATCGCGCGGCTCCCCGATCGTTGCGAGGGCAAACGGTCACAGTCGAGTCAGGTAACCGCGCCTCGCCTCAGGCTACGGGAGCAGGCTCGTCCGTTCGCTCGAGCGTGCCGGAGCCGGGGCTCGGTCCGAATACGTCTGCCTCAGGTCGTGAGCGAGGCAACACACGACGTCCGCTTCCATGCAGCGCCATCCCGAAGCGCACCGTCGCGTAGCCATCCGTTGCGGAGATCGCGATGGGCCCCGAGCGTCGGTTGTCGACCCTTCGCATTGCGCGGTCCCCATCACCCCGGCGAAGGCCGAACAGGCGATCTGAGCCGACGCCGCGATCAAGGGGTCGAGCCTGGCCTCACGGCCGGCCGGGCGGCTGCGTCCCCTCCGTCCCGCCTGGGGTCGCCTCGCCCTCGCTCTGCACCCGCGCGCGCCGGGCGGCGTCCTCCGCTGCCGCCTTGTCGGCGGCGGCCTTGAGGGCGGCGGCGCGGGCGCGGTCCATCTCGATCCGGGCCCGGCGGCGCTGGCGCTCGACCTGGTCGGCCTCGGTCAGCTCGATCGTGTCCAGCTCGCGCTGGAGCACGAAGGCCGCCAACCCGTTCGACAGGGCGCCGACGTCGAGCACGCGCTCGGGGGCCGCGAGGGACCCGGTGAAGCCGAGCTGGACGGCCGGGGGCCGGCGCTCCAGCCGCGGGGGACCGGGCCGCCGGACAGGAGCCCGCGGGCATCGAGCCGGCCGCCGCGCAGGTCGTAGCCGAGCGTGCCGGACCAGCGGGCGGCCCCGAAATCGGGTCGAGGGGCCCGGCCCGCAGGACCCGCCCACGAGGGTGGCCGGACTGCTCGCGGGCGCCTTCGCCTGGGCGCCGGCCTTCGCGAGTTCCTCGGCCACCAGGGCCTGGAGCCGGCCTTCGCGCAGGGGATCGTCGATCTCCACCGCCCGGGCGAGTGCGCGGCCGAGCGACGCCGGGTCGGCCCCGGAACGCTCAGGTCCTTGAGGGTGAGGCTGCCGCTGCCGGACAGGTTGTCGGCGAGGCCAGGGCGGTCTCGGCCGTGGTGACGAAGCGCGCGGACGCGGTCAGGCGTCCGCCGATCGGACCGCCGGCCAGGGCGGAGAGGGCCACGTCGTCGAGGGCGCCCTCGCCGGTGACCGACGCCTCCGCGCCCGACGGGTGAGCGTGGCCGAGCCCGCGATCCGCCCGCCGGCGAGCTTGCCCGTCAGGTTGCGCAGGGTCAGGACGCCGTCCGCAAGGCCGAGGGCCAGGCCGGCCTCCGTGGCGGCGAGGCCGCGGCCGAGGTCGAGGGTCGCGACACGGGCCTCGAGCGCGAGGGGCGAGCGCCTGCGGGACCGGGCCGAAGCGGTCGGCCTTGGCCGGATCCGGTGGCAGCAACAGCGCCGTCGCCAGCTGCGGCACCGACAGGCGGTCGAAGCTGAGCCGGCCGCGCAGCGCCCGCCAGGGCCCGCTGCAGCCGGCCGCCCAGGGCCGCGCCCGCGACCGTCCCGGTGGTGTCGGCGGCGATGTCGCTGCCGTCCTTGGCGAGGACGAACGTCAGGTCGGCCGGCCACACGCCCGGCGCCAGGCGCGCGGCCCCGGCCAGGGTCAGGAACGGGGCGAGGTCGGCGGTGGCGGCCCGGATCTCGCCGGCCCCGGCGAGCGCGTCGGACCCCACCAGGATCGGCCGGGAGGTGGCGAGCTTCAGGCCGGCGAGCGTGCCGTCGACGGTCAGCGCGAGGGTGTCGGCGTCCGGCCGCTCGGCGCTGAGGCGCAGCTCGGCCGGCTGCTGCAATCCGGGGATGTCGGTGCGCCCGAACCAGAGACCCGCCCGGGGGGCCGCGAGGGTCGCGGTTCCGCCCTCGATCCGCGTGCCGCGGCTCGCCAGCGTCAGGTCGAGGGTGCCGCCGCCGGCGCTGCCCTTGATCTGGCTGCGCAGGGCGTCGGACGCGCCGCCCTCCCGATCGAGGGTCACGGCGAGGTCGAGGGGTGCCTCGCGCAGGAACGCGGGCAGCAGGCGGATCTCGCCGACCCAGACCCGTTCGAGCAGGCCGAGCAGCGGGGCCGCCACGGGGGCCTTCAGGCGGCCGGAGACGCGGCCGGTCCCGTCCGCGCCGATCCGGCCGGACAGCTTGGCGCTGGCGCCCGCGAGGTCCGTCACGTCGAGACTGTCGACCACCAGGCTCGACCCGTCCGACTGGATGCTGGCCGCGATCGTGCCGTTGCCGGAGCCGGCCGGCCCGTAGCGCACGTCCTTGGCCTCCAGCGTCAGGGCGAGGTCGTGGTCGCGCAGGCTGCCGAGCGTCGTCCCGAGCGGCGGCAGGGCGGCGATGTCGATGCCGCTGGCGCGGATCTGGGCGTCGAACCGCCCGCGCGCGCCGGCTTCCGCGGCGGTGTAGCGGGCGTTGCCGGTGACGCGGGCCGCCCCAGCGCGAGGCGCAGGTTGCGCACGGACAGGCTGGAGGCGGCCGCCGCGAGGTCCGCCGCGGCCTCGACCCTGCGCCCGTCGAGGAGCGCGGTCGGGGGCCCTCGACGCCGAGCCGGCGCAGGTAGCGCCCGAGCGGGTCGGAATCGGCCGCGACCAGCGCCACGGGACCGGTGAGGCGCAGCGGCGCCGCCTCGACCTGGCCGCTGACGGTCAGGGTCGCGTCGCCGGGTCCGGTCGCGGTCAGGCGGCGCAGCAGCAGGCCTCCCGCGCGCTCGACGGTGCCGGCGAGCGCAAGGTTCGACCATTCCTCGCCGCCCAGCACCGCGCTGCCCACCGACAGGTCGAGGTCGAACATGGCCGGCAACCCGGCCCCGGCGCCCGGCAGCCCGCGGCCGATCAGGTTCTGGCCCTCCGGGGAGGTCAGGAAGGCGTCGAGGTCGAGCCGGCGGGCCTCCAGGGTCAGGCCGGCGCGCCATTGGCGCAGGTCGAGCCGTCCGGTGCCGCCCAGGCGCAGCGCCCGGCCGCCCGGATCGATCGCCAGCTCGACGCCCTCGAACCGGACCTGGGTGCCCCGGGCCTTGAAGCTGCCCCCGAGCGAGAACGGCAGGTAGGGGCCGGCCGCCTGGGTCGGCGGGCCGACCACCAGGCGGGCCGAGCCTTCGGACTCGATGACCGCCCCGTCGGACTCGGTGGGGACGAGGCCCAGCCGGGCGTCGGCCTCGAAGCGGGGATGCGCGTCGCCGCCGCCGGCGATCTTCACGGCGAGCCGCCCGTCCGCCCCGGGCGTCCCGCTCACCGCCCGGAACGGGACGCCGCCGCTCGTGCCCTCGACCCGCCACGGCCCGATCAGCGCGGGGGTCTGCAGGCGCAGGTCCTGGACGTAGAGCTGGTCGGTCCGGCCGGTGGCCGGCACCTGGGTGGTCACCAGGAATTGCTGGACGTGCAGGTCCTCGATGGCGAAGTCGCGGGCGCGCAGGGCCTCGCCGAGATCGGGCGGGATCCGCAGGGCCTCGCTGGCCACCACCGGGAGCTTGATCTCGGCCCGTCCGATTCGCGTCTCGGTGAAGCGGAACTCGCCCTTCAGCAGTGGCGTCAGGGCGATCTCGGCCTTGACGAAGCGGGCGTCGAGGGTCGGGCGGGCCGGATCGGCCCCGAGATGCAGGCGGTCGATCCGCAGCCGCGGCGAGGGCAGGAGCCGGACCTCGATCCGGCCGTCGGTCCGGGCCGGCACCCCGAGGGACCGGGTCAGGCCCCGGTCGACGAGCGCGCGCTGGGCCTGCCAATCGATGACGGGCGGAACGGCCAGAGCCGCGACGAGAACCAGGATGACGGCGCCCGCCAGCGCGGTCAGAAGATCACGCACGCTACCCGTTCCGCACTCTTTTCCGCGCGGGCCGGCACCATCGCGATGCCCCGCCGTCGCGTGCCCCCCTGGGCAACCTGTCACCGGCCATAGCACGATAAGTCCCGGACGGCGCCAGAGGCGCTGCCGGCCGCGCCCCGCACGGGCGATCCCCCCTCTGAGCCGCAGCGGCTCCGGACTGAATGGCCTCGACGCCGTTCGCGATTTGGTCCAGGGAAGCGGAATGCAGAATGGCCCGCACGCGCAGCCCGCCGGGGACGGCGCTCCGACCTCCATCGCCGCCCGCGCCATGGGCGCCCTCCGGCGGGACGCCGCCGCCTATCTCGAAGGGCTCAACCCCGAGCAGCGCCGCGCCGTCGAGGCGACGGAAGGCCCGGTGCTGGTGCTGGCCGGGGCCGGCACCGGCAAGACCCGGGTGCTGACCACCCGGATCGCCCACCTGATCGCCACCGGCCGCGCCCGCCCGTTCGACATCCTGTCGGTGACCTTCACCAACAAGGCCGCCCGGGAGATGAAGCTCCGGATCGGCGCGCTGATCGGCCCCGCCGGCGAGGGCATGCCCTGGCTCGGCACCTTCCACGCCATCGGCACCAAGATCCTGCGCCGGCATGCCGAGCTGGTCGGGCTGAAGTCGGACTTCACGATCCTGGGCACCGACGACCAGCTGCGCCTGATGAAGCAGGTGATCGCCGACCAGAACATCGACGAGAAGCGCTGGCCGGCACGCGCCCTGGCCCACACCATCGACGGCTGGAAGAACCGCGGGCTCTCGCCCGATCAGGTGCCGCCGGGCGAGGCCGCGTCCTTCGCGTTCGGCAAGGGCGGCACGCTCTACACCGCCTACCAGGCCCGACTCGCCACGCTGAACGCCGTCGATTTCGGCGATCTTCTGCTCCTGTGCCTCAAGCTCTGGCGCGAGAACCCGGACGTCCTGGCGACCTACCAGGACCGCTTCCGCTACATCCTGGTCGACGAGTATCAGGATACGAACGTCGCCCAGTACCTGTGGCTCAGGCTGCTCGCGCAGACCCGCAAGAACATCGCCTGCGTGGGCGACGACGACCAGTCGATCTATGGCTGGCGCGGCGCCGAGGTCGACAACATCCTGCGGTTCGAGCACGATTTCCCGGGCGCCGTGGTGGTGCGGCTGGAGCGCAACTACCGCTCCACCGGGCACATCCTGGCCGCCGCCTCGGGCCTGATCGCCAAGAACGAGAGCCGGCTGGGCAAGACGCTGCGCACCGAGGACGAGCCGGGCGAGCGCGTCACCGTGACCGGCGCCTGGGATTCCGAGGAGGAGGCCCGCCAGCTCGCCGAAGCGATCGAATCCCTGCAATCCAAGCAGCACCCCCTGTCGGAGATCGCCGTGCTGGTGCGGATCTCGGCGCAGATGCGCGAGATCGAGGACCGGTTCGTCCAGCTCGGGCTGCCCTACCGGGTGATCGGCGGCCCGCGCTTCTACGAGCGGGCCGAGATCCGCGACGCGCTGGCCTACCTGCGCGTCACCATGAACGTCAGCGACGACCTCGCCTTCGAGCGGATCGTGAACACGCCCAAGCGCGGCCTGGGCGACGCCACCCTGCAGCAGCTCCACACCTTCGGCCGGGCCAACCGCCTGCCGCTGCTGATCGCCGCCCAGCGCCTGTGCGAGACCGACGAGCTGAAGCCCCGGGTCCGCGCCACCCTGCGGGCGCTCACCGAGAGTTTCTCGCGGTGGGCCCGGCTGGTCGAGACCCAGCCGCACAGCGAGGTCGCCCAGACCATCCTGGAGGAATCCGGCTACACCGAGATGTGGCAGAAGGACCGCTCCGCCGACGCCGCCGGCCGCCTGGAGAACCTGAAGGAATTCGTCCGCTCGATGGAAGAGTTCCCCGACATGGCGGCCTTCCTGGAGCACGTCTCCCTGGTGATGGAGGCCTCCGAGGCCGAGGGCGCCGAGCGGGTCTCGCTGATGACGCTCCACGCCGCCAAGGGCCTGGAATTCGACACCGTGTTCCTGCCCGGCTGGGAGGACGGCCTGTTCCCCAACCAGCGGGCGCTCGACGAGAGCGGCCGGGCCGGCCTGGAGGAAGAGCGCCGCCTCGCCCATGTCGGTCTCACCCGGGCGCGCAAGCGGGCGAAGCTGTCGTTTGCGGTCAACCGGCGGATCCACGGCCTGTGGTCCTCGACCATCCCGTCCCGGTTCATCGACGAATTGCCGGAATCGGCCGTCGACGTGGTCGAGGCGCCCGCGCATTTCTCGGCCGGCGCCTCGCGGTTCGACCGCAACCCGACGCCGTTCGGATCGAGCTACGGCACGCCCGGCTGGCAGCGCGCCCAGGCCAACACCGCCTCCGGCGCCGGGAGCCGGTCCGGCTTCGGCACCGCGCCCGGCGGACGGTCGGGCGGCCCGCGCCAGATCGAGGGCGAATTGATCGCCAAGTCGAGCGGTACGCCGTCGGCGTTCCAGGACGGCCAGCGGGTCTTCCACATGAAGTTCGGCCCCGGGACCATCGCGGGCGTGGACGGCAACAAGCTCACCGTCGACTTCGACAAGGCCGGCCGGAAGATGGTCCTCGACAGCTTCATCCAGGCTGGATCGAGCTAGCCCCGCCGACCGGGCCCGGGCGTTCGCGGGCCACAGGGTCGGCCGGCTTCGCCCGTGCTGGCCGGATGAAGCGCGGTCGTGCCGGATGGCCGCGCCCGCCCGTGTCCCGGGCCCTCGACCTGATGCCATCTTGCCAGCGTCCCGGCATTTCACGCGGCGCGGCACCGACCGTCACCCCCTGGTCACACCCGCCGCGCAAACGTCCCGTGCGAATCGCGTTGGTGCGACGCTTGCACAGCGTATTCGACCCCGGGCGAGGCGGCGTGACGCTCTCCACAGGCGAATAGCACGGGGCGGAACCTTCGGCATGGCGCCGGAATTAGTTTCGGAATAGAGTAAGTCCGGGAGCACCAAGGTAAACGGCAGTTCATCGACAGATCCAGGTTGGCAAGTCCCGTTGGAGTGTTGATCCATGAAGCGACGCCGCACACGACTTGAACTGGTTGAAGACCGCACGCCCCGTATTCACCGCACCCGCTTCGACGAAGAACGCAACCTCAGCCCGATCCAACCGCTCACCGACCGCCAGGCCGAATATCTCGACGCCCTGGCCAGCGCCCCGCAGGTGATCGTCCTCGGGCCCGCCGGCACCGGCAAGACCTACATCGCCGGGACCCGCGCCGCCGACCAGCTCCGCCAGCGCCGCATATCCAAGGTCGTGATCACCCGCCCGAACGTGCCCTCAGGCCGCTCGCTCGGCTTCTTCCCCGGCACCCTGGAGGAGAAGATCGCCCCCTGGGTCGCCCCGCTCACCGAGGCCATGAAGGAGCGCATGGGCCAGGCCGCCTTCGAGATCGCGCTCAAGACCGGCGACATCGAGATCGTGCCGTTCGAGGTGATGCGCGGCCGCACCTTCAAGAACTGCCTGGTGATCCTGGACGAGGCGCAGAACACCACCACCGCCGAGATCAAGATGTTCCTGACCCGGATCGGCGACGACTGCCAGGTCATCATCAACGGCGACGTCTCCCAGACCGACCTGCGCGAGACCTCGGGCCTGCGCACGGTGATGCACCTGATCAAGAGCCGGATGATGCCGATCCCGGTGGTGGAGTTCACCCGCGACGACATCGTCCGCTCCGGGATCTGCGCCGAATGGGTGAAGGCGTTCGAGGAAACGAATCTCTAACCCAGAAGTTGATGGCGGCGGGTCCTCGCGGGCCCGCCGTGCCCTCACCGGCACGAGACGACTCTCCGAACCTCCCGCTTGGGAGGATGAACCGGGCGCCATGCCCGGATATCAGAACATTGGAGTCTCCTCGTGAGGAAACTGACTTTCGCCTTCGCGGTTCTCGCCTCGATCGGCGGCGCCGCTCTCGTCCAGCCGGCCAGCGCCGCCCCCGGCCTGCCCTCGGGGATCTCCGCACCTGAAACCGTCACGCAGGTCCGCATGCACCCGGTGGAGCGGCGGATGATGCACCGGCGCATGGAGCGCCGGATGATGCACCGGCACATGCACCGCAAGATGATGCATCGCCGGATGATGCGCCGCATGTGATCGCGACGGGCGGGGCCTTCGGGCCCCGCTTTCATGTCCGGCGCGCGTTCGCGTCGGGAGCGCGTTTCCGGCGTTGCTCCACACCCCGCGGATTCCTATCTCGTCACCTGAGAATCGCGCAGTCAGGCGGCCGAAGCGGCAGCCGGCCGATCCGGGAGACCACGATGCCCCCCTCGAACCGACTGTTCGACGACCTCGCCCGCCTGATGACCGACGCGGCCGGCGCCGCCCAGGGCGTGCGCCGCGAGGCCGAGACCGTGGTCAAGGCGCAGGCCGAGCGCCTCGTGCGCGACCTCGACATCGCCTCCCGCGAGGAGCTCGACGTGCTGCGCGACCTCGTGACCAACCTGCGGGCGCAGAACGACGCGCTCACCGCCCGGGTGACCGCCCTCGAGGCCAAATCCGGCACCGCCGCGGCCGGCGTGGCGGGGCTCAGCGAGGCGATCTGAGTCCGCACGGCAACGCTTCTGGCTTTTGCACAGGAAGCGCAGCCGACGATTTCGTTTCCTGTTCACCGAGCGTGACCTGCACTTTGTGTCGCGAGTCACGGCCGGTCTATAGTCAGGCATAGGGTGATTCGACGGCTGCCAGGCGATGTCCGCAGCGCTTTGACAGTCGATCGCGTCACCCCGGCCCGTCTCTGACGGTCGTAGCAAGTTCTCGGAGTGTTCTCACACTCCTTCTCGCGTCCCCGTCACGTCGGGCTGGATCGATTCCGGGCCGTCCCTTTGGATCGTCATGCCGCTTCTCCACGTCGACTTCCACGACCCTGACCGGAACGAGCATCCGCTCGACGTCGTCGAGCGTCTGGCGTCCCTGCGCGACTGGATCTTCGACCGGGCCGAGACCGACGAGATGTCGATCACCAGCCCCGGCCGGTGGACCGACTACCATGTGGCGTTCACCTGGATCGAGGATGTCGAGGCCCTGCACGTGGCCTGCGCCTTCGACCTCAAGGTGCCGGAGCGGCAGCGCACCGAGGTGCTGCGCCTGATCGCGATGATCAACGAGCAGCTCTGGATCGGCCATTTCGACCTGTGGTCGAGCGACAGCGTGGTAATGTTCCGGCACGCGCTGCTGCTGGCGGGCGGCGCGGTGCCGACCCACCCGCAATGCTCCACCATGATGAAGACCGCCGTGGACGCCTGCGAGCGCTACTTCCAGGCGTTCCAGTTCGTGCTCTGGGCCGGCAAGAGCGCCCGCGAGGCGTTGGACGCCGTGCTGTTCGAGACCGAAGGCGAGGCGTGACGGCCGCCCCCGACGCCGCGCGGATGCCGCCCTCCCTGGTCCTGGCCGGGGCCGGCAAGATGGGCGGGGCGATGCTGGCGGGCTGGCTCGAATCCGGCCTCGATCCCCACGCCACCACCATCATCGACCCGGTGCCGTCCCGCGAGATCGCCGAGCTGTGCAGCGCGCGCGGGATCCGGCTGAACCCGGCGGAGGCCGAGCCCGGCGCCGTGCTGGTGCTGGCGATCAAGCCGCAGGGCCTGGAGGCGGCGGCCCCCGGCCTCGACCGGCTGATCGGCCGCGACACGCTGCTTGTGTCGATCCTGGCGGGCAAGACCGTCGCGGATCTGCGCGCCCGGCTGCCCCGGGCCCGGGCCGTGGTGCGGGCCATGCCGAACCTCCCGGCCAGCATCGGCCGGGGCGCCACCGGCGCCTGCGCGAGCCCGGAGGTGACGCCGGCCCAGCGCGACGCGGCCGACGCGCTGTTCTCCGCCAACGGCGCGGTGGCGTGGCTCGCCGACGAGGCCCAGATCGACGCCGTGACCGCCGTGTCGGGCTCCGGACCGGCCTACGTGTTCCTGCTGGCGGAGGCCCTGGCCGAGGCCGGGATCGCCGCCGGGCTCGATCCGGACGTGGCCCGGACCCTGGCGCGGGCCACGGTCTCGGGCGCCGGGGCGCTCCTCGACGCCAGCCCGGCCGAGGCGGCCGAGCTGCGCCGCAACGTCACCTCCCGGGCGGCACCACGGCCGCGGCCCTCGACGTGCTGATGCGGCCGGACGGCCTGGCGCCGCTGATGCGCGAGGCCGTGGCGGCGGCCCGGCGCCGGGCTGCCGAGCTCGCCGGCTGACATCCGTGCGGCATCGCCGCGCGACGGCCCTGCCCATCGCCGCCGCCGTGCCTAGATAGGGGCTCGACGACCGACAGGAGCGGGCGACAGACCCATGACCGAGACCAGAGCCCCGTCGAAGCGTACCCGCAAGGGCGCGAGCACCCCGCAGGACGGTACGGCCCCGGATCAGGCCAGCCAGGCCGGCACGGCGCCGGAGACCTCCGCACAGCCCGAATCGGCGCATCCCGAATCGGCGCAGTCCGGCTCCGCGCCGAAGCCGTCGCCCCGCGAGGCGGCGGTCGAGGCGCTGATGCGGCTCGCCGCCGAGCAGCCGTGGAATGACATCGAGATCGGCGACATCGCCCGGGAGGCGGGTCTGACGCTTGCGGAACTGCGCGACCTGTTCCCGTCGAAGGGTGCGGTGCTCGGCGGCCTGACCCGGATCATCGACCGCAAGGTCCTGGAGGGCGACAGCGCCGGCCTCGAGGAGGAGCCGACCCGCGAGCGCCTGTTCGACGTGCTGATGCGCCGGCTCGACGCGATGACCCCCTACAAGCCGGCGCTCCGCCGGATCGCCTACGCGCTGCGCGGCGAGCCGCTGTCGATGCTGGCGCTCAACAGCGTTATGCTGAACTCGCACCGCTACATGCTGGCGGCGGCCGGGATCGACACCGAGGGGCCGCTGGGCCAGCTCAAGCTCCAGGGCGTTGTGATCGCGTTCGCCCGCGTCACCCAGGTCTGGCTCGACGACGAGGATCCGGCGCTCGCCCGGACGATGGCCAAGCTCGACAAGGAGATCCGCAACGGCGAGCGCCTCATGGAGCGCGCCGAGGATGCCCGTCGGCTGACCGCGCCGTTGCGCGCGCTCGGCCGGTCCCTCCTCGACCGGCGTCCCAGCGCCCGGCGCGCGCCGGACGGCGACGAGACGGATCCCGCGGCGGCGATCTAGCGCCGCGTTGGGCGGGACGTCGCAGAGCGACGCCCCGACCTTGCGGGTTTCATATCGCCCGTGAAAGGCGGAACGCACGCTCCTTCCCTTGCGGGGATGGGCAAGCGCCTCTTTGCAAGCGCTTGCCGCCGGACGCGCCGTACGAAGCCACGCGCGCCGCGTGCTGTGGTGCGTGCGACCAGCGCCTCCACCTCGGGATGGGGTGGAGGGAGGGAATCACCCGACAGCGGAACGAGCGCCCCGCGGCAGGCCGCGCGCCCGCCTCAGGCCGCCTGGATGACCCGCAGGAAGCCGTCGACCTCCTGGCGGACCTTCTGGGATTGCGAGGCCAGCTGGGACGCCGCGTGCAGCACCTGCGTGGCGGCGCTGCCGGTCTCCCCGGAGGAGGCCAGCACCTGGGCCACGTTGGACGAGACGTCGCGGGTGCCGCGGGCGGCCTCGCCGGCGTTGCGCGAGATCTCGCTCGTCGCCGCCGTCTGCTGCACCACCGTCGAGGCGATCGAGCCGCTGATCTCGTTCACCGCCGCGATCGTGCGGGCGATCTGCTCGATCGCGGCGGCAGCCTGATGGGTGGCCGCCTGGATCGCCGCGATCTGGCCGCCGATCTCCTCGGTGGCCTTGGCGGTCTGCCCGGCCAGTTCCTTCACCTCGGCGGCGACCACGGCGAAGCCGCGGCCGGCCTCGCCGGCGCGGGCCGCCTCGATCGTGGCGTTCAAGGCCAGCAGGTTGGTCTGGCCGGCGATCCCCGAGATCGTCGTGACCGCGGCGCCGATCTGCTCGGAGGCGAGCCGCAGGCTGGCCATGGCGGTGTTGGTGGCCTCGGCCTCGTGGGCCGCGTGGCCCGCGACCTCGTTCGAGCGGATCACCTGCCGCTCGATCTCCTGCAGCGACGCGACCATCTGCTCGGCGGCGGCCGCCACGGTCTGGACGTTGGTGGAGGCCTGCTCGGCGGCGGCGCTCGAGGCCACCGCCTGGGTGTTGGTGTCGTCGGCGACCTGGGTCATCGAGCGCGCCGTGGCATCGAGTTCCGTGGCGGCCCCGGTGACGACCTCGAGCGAGGCGGCGACGTTCTGCTGGAAGGCGCGGACCAGCTGGTCGACCCGCTCGGCCCGGCTCAGGCGGGTCGCCTGCTCGGCGGCCTGGGCAGCTTCCAACTCGGCGCGGACGATGGCGTTCTGGCGGAACACGTCCACCGCCTTGGCCATCTCGGCCATCTCGTCCCTGGCCCTCGGCGCCGGAACCTCGACAGCGGTGTCGCCCTCGGCGAGGCGCTTCATCGCGTCGGTCATGCCGGCGACCGGCCGGATGACGCTGCGGGCGATCAGGAAAGCCAGAAGACCACCGACCCCCACGGTCAGGCCGATCAGGCCGATCTGCCCCCGCTGAGCACTCGCCACCGCGGCCGACGTCGTCGCCGAAATCTCGGCGACCTGGGACATCACCCTCGTGCGCGCCGTCTCGGCGTGCTGTTCGATCTTGTCGGCTTGCGACTTGATACCAAGCTCGAAGGTCGCTTTGACGTTGCTCGCCGCGTCGTCATAGGCAGTAACGGTGCCGGCATAGGTATCCAGCGCTTTGGCGATGGCCGTGACCATCGGCATGAGTGTTGCGCCGCCCGTCTCGAACGCCCGCAAGGCGGCGCGGGTCTGCTCGACAGCCTTCGCGAAGACGCCCCGATCCTCCGGACGCAGTCTGATCGTGAGGCGCGCGGCGGCGAGCCGGGTCCGCAGCACGGCGTTCTCGACCGCCTGAACCCGATAGATCAATGCGTCGTCGGCACGGCCGCGCGCCTCGGCGATCAGTGCGTCGGCGAAGCGCGTGAGCTGATCCCCACCCGCAAACATGGCGGTTCTGGTTTCGGTCAACGTCGAGCCGGCCGCCGCGAGTCGCTCCAGTCCCGGCTTCAGGGCCCGCGCCTCGTCGCGGATCTCACCGTAGATCTTGCGCCGCTCTTCACTCGGGGTCGCCACGAGGTGGTTGATGCTCGCGGCCTCGATCGCTTGGCGCATCTGCTCGATCGCGGCGACCTGCGCGGGATCCGACTCGAAGCGGTACTTCTCTGCGGCGCCGGTCAGGCGGAGGGCGAGGTTGCTGATCGCGAGGATCGACCGCGAACCTTGGTCCAGACGAGAGCGCGCGTCGTAATACCCATCGATCGTGCTTTGCTGATGAAGCGAGAAGGCACCTATGCCGGCAGCGATCAGCACAAGCATCGCAAAGCCGGCATAGAGCCGGTGGCGGATTCCCAAGGTCACAGGCGTACAACTTTCATTGATGCGTACCATCGATGGGCACGGCACCCATAAAAGTCAGTCGAATGACATTCATGTGTCAAAATTAATTCGCAAATCACGATAATAGTTAAAAGATAAATTATCAAAATCTGATACTGGCGGGCCAATCATGCTTTGTGATGCGCCCCACATTCTCCAAATGCATGTTCGCCGCGCGCGTGATTTGATAAAAGAAAAATCATTATCTTTCTGATCCGGGCCCTTTCCGAAACGAGATGAAACTTATCGATACATCGAGAACAGCGGGCTGAATTATCTAGTTTCCAAATGCATAGCCAGGAAACTTTACGTGCCAGGTGTCGGCGATAAGCAGACGAACCAGGATGGCACCGGGTCAGCTTTTCGTGGTGACGACCGGTGCATCGCCGGCGCGCTCCCCGGGATCCGGGGGTACGGCACCCGCCCCGGACGACATCCCGACGCGCGGAATGGTGAGCGATTCGACGGGCGGCGGAACCTCCCGACATCCACGCCGCGCTGGGTCAGGCAACAAGTCTCGGGGGTACGGGACTCGCGAATCGGTGGGCGGGATACAGGCCCGTCAGGCCACGCGGTCGGCCAGCGCCTCGCGCATCAGGCTCGCGACCATCCCGTCCTGGAACTGCTCGCGCTGGATGAACAGGGCATCCGGAACCAGCACCGAGGCTTCCTGCGCCGGCGGATCGATCGGGTCGCTGGACAGGACAATGCGCAGGCCCGGGCGCAGGGCCCGCGCCTCGACCGCGAGCTGCGCGCAGCACAGGCCGCCGCCCTGCAGGGCCGCATCCACCACCATCACGTCCACGGGCAGCCCGAGGGCCAGCACCGTCATGGCGTCGACGCCGCGGTCGCAGGCGGTCACCTGATAGCCCAGCATCCGGATCTCGGTGGAGATCTCGTCGCGCCACCGCTTATGGCGGCCGACGACCAGCACTTGGATCCGGTAGCAGACGCCCTGGGGCAGCCTGCCGGAGGCCGTCTCGACGTCGGTTGTGGGCATCGTCCGCACTCGACCTCGCTCTGGCATTGCGATGCACCATGCTATGCCGGGAACCGAGCCCCGCGCAAGTCTGCCGCCGCGAAGACGCCGCATTCGGGGGCGGCACTGCCCAAAGCGCGTGCAGCCTCACGCTTAGGCAGCAGCCCCGGGCGGCGGCGTGCGGTTGACGGCGCCGGGGTCGCGCGCAACACCGGGCCGCCGCGGGACGCCCCGCGCGCTGCCGGAGCTTTGAGTCGATGTCGTCCGCGAAATCCCCGCCCGTCTCTCCGCTGGCGCCGCGCGCTGTGCCGGAGCTGCCGCCGCTCCCGGGCGTGCGGATCGCCACCGCGCAGGCCGGCATCCGCTACAGCGGCCGGACCGACGTGCTCTACGTCGACCTCGCCGCCGGAACCCGCGCGGCCGGCGTGTTCACCCGCTCGAAATGCCCGTCGGCGCCGGTGGATTGGTGCCGCGAGGCCCTGGCCCACGGACCGGCCCGGGCCCTGGTGGTCAATTCGGGCAACGCCAACGCGTTCACGGGCCGGCTCGGCCGGGAGGCGGTGGCCAAGACCGTCCAGATCGCCGCGCAGGCGGCCGGCTGCGGGGACCGGGAGGTCTACGTCGCCTCCACGGGCGTGATCGGCGAGCCGCTGCCGGCCGAGCGCTTCGAGGGCGTGCTGGCCGACTGCGCCGCCCGCGCCACGGACGGCCCGGCCGCCTGGGCCGAGGCCGCCCGGGCGATCATGACCACCGACACCTTCCCCAAGCTCGCGACCCGGACCGCCGAGATCGCGGGCGTGCGCGTCACCATCAACGGCATCGCCAAGGGCGCGGGCATGATCGCCCCCGACATGGCGACCATGCTGGCCTTCGTGTTCACCGACGCCGCCCTGCCGCAGGCCGCCCTCCAGGCGCTGCTGAGCGCGGGCACCAGGACCAGCTTCAACTGCGTGACGGTGGACGGCGACACCTCGACCTCCGACACCCTGCTGCTGTTCTCCACCGCCAAGGCCGGCAACGCCGAGATCGCCGACGCGGCCGACCCGCGGCTGGCCGGCTTCAAGGCGGCGCTCGACGGCCTGCTGATCGAGCTGGCCCAGCTCGTCGCCAAGGACGGCGAGGGCGCGCGCAAGTTCGTCACCGTGCGGGTCACGGGCGCCGAGAGCGACGCCTCCGCGCACAAGATCGCCATGTCGATCGCCAACTCGCCGCTGGTGAAGACCGCGGTGGCCGGCGAGGACGCCAATTGGGGCCGGGTGGTTATGGCGGTGGGCAAAGCCGGCGAGCCCGCCGACCGGGACCGGCTCGCGATCTGGTTCGGCGACGTGCGCGTGGCCGTCCAAGGCGCCCGGGACCCGGATTACAGCGAGGACGCCGCCAGCGCGGTGATGCGCGAGCCCGAGATCGGGATCCGGGTCGATCTCGGGTTGGGCGAGGGCCAGGCCCGCGTCTGGACCTGCGACCTGACCAAGGCCTACATCGAGATCAACGGGGATTACCGCTCGTGAGGGCCGGCCTCGCCGGCCTTCTCCTGCTCGCCCTGCTGCCCGCCCGGGCGCACGCCGACGATGACGCGTGCAAGCGCCGCATCAGCGTCGTCGGGCACGCCGCGGAGGCGCGGGCACCGGACTTCGCCGAGGTCACGGTCGGGATCGAGGCGCGGGGCCGGCGGCGGCGGCCCTCGACGCCGCCTCGAAGGCGGTAACCGGCGTCTCGGCGCAGGCGCGGGCGCTCGGCGTGCCGCCCGCCGACATCGGCACCGCCGCGGTGACGCTCCAGGCCGGCGCGCGCTCCGTGACCCGGCCGGGCGGCCTCGTCACCGAGGAGCCCGACGGCTACCGCGCCGGCAACACCGTGACCGTGCGCCTCGCCGACATGGACCGCCTCGGCGACCTGCTGCGCCAGGCGCTCGATGCGGGCGCGAACCGGATCGACGGGGTGAGCTTCGGCCTGCGCGATCCGGACAAGGCCGAGGCGGCGCTCCAGGTCGCCGCCGCGCGCGATGCCCGGACCCGGGCCGAGGCGCTGGCCGAGGCGCTCGGCGCCAAGCTCGGGCCGGTCTGCGTGCTCACCACCGCGGGGGCGCGGTCCCGCCGCCGCCGGCCTTCAGCCGGGCGCTGGCGGCGCCGATGGCGGCCAGGGCCGGCGCGTCCCGATCGAGGCCGGCACGATCCAGCTCTCCTCCGAGGTCTCGGCCACCTTCGCGGTGGCGCCGTGAGCGGGCCCGGGACGCCCGCCCTGCGCCTGTTGCTGGTGGTCGCGGTGGCGCTGGTCGACGTCGACGGCCGGATCCTGGTGAGCGAGCGCCCGGCGGGCAAGCAGCTCGCCGGCCTGTGGGAGTTCCCCGGCGGCAAGGTCGAGGCCGGCGAGCGCCCGGAGGAGACCCTGATCCGGGAGCTGTCGGAGGAACTCGGCATCCGGGTCGAGGAGCCGTGCCTGGCGCCCCTGACCTTCGCCAGCCACGCCTATCCGGACTTCCACCTGCTGATGCCGCTCTACGTCTGCCGGCGCTGGTCGGGCACGCCGCGCCCGATGGAGGGCCAAGCGCTCAAATGGGTCCGCCCGAAGGCCCTGCGCGACCTCGCCATGCCCCCGGCCGACACGCCGCTGATCCCGTTCCTGGTGGAGCTGCTGGGGGGGTGAAGCGGGCGAAAGCCGTCCTTTCGAGCGCGGAAGAAGGTACGTGCGCCTTCCCTCCCCCCTCTGCGGGGGAGGGAGAGGTGCCCGGGGTCGGCCTGAGCCCTCGTCCGGAAGCGATGTCTGACCATCTTGGCCCGCCGACATCCAAATCCTCACAGCGCCAGAATCCCCTCCACCACCTCCTGCACGGCGAGCGCTTCCGCGAGGGTGGCGAGATGGTGGGGTTCGCCGCGGGTCATGCGGGCGACGCCGTCGAGCTGGCGGCGCAGCGCGATCGGGCGAACCTCCGCGTTGGGCAGCGCGTCGGGGGCCGGGATGAAGGTCCCGTCCGGGGCGCGGCGCTCGGCGATGGCCCAGTCGCGCAGGCGGATCGTGCCGGCATCGCCTTCGAGCGTCCAGGTGTTGCGGTCGTCCTCCGCGACCCCGCCGACCCGGCCGGTGAGCGTGACCGGGACGTCGCCCGCCGTGAGCGTCACGTCGATCGCCCGCTCGGAATGGCCGGGTTCCGGGAACGCGACCGTGCCGGCGAGCCCGTGGAGGGGCCCGCACAGGCGGTGGCTGAGGAACAGGAAGTGCGAGACCACCTCGCGGGTGAAGCCGCCCTCGGCCCGGGCGTCGAGCCAGCGCGCCGCGTCGGCCTGCCAGGGCGCGGCCAGCGGGCGAAGGCCACCGCGATGGTGAGCCGCCGGGGCGTCCCGACCGCGCCGTCGGCGATCCAGCGCTGCAGCGCAGCCACGCCGGGCGAGGAGGCGAACGGAAGTTCACCGCCCCGGCCGCCCCCGCGGACGCCACGAAGGCGCGGGCCTCGGCGAGGTCGACCGCCAGGGGCTTCTCGCAGAACACGGTCCGGCCGGCGGCCAGCGCGGCCCGGGCGTAGCCGAGATGCGAGCCGGCGGCGAGGCGACGTACACGCAGGCGCTCGCCGCCACGACCGCGGCGGCGTCGGCGACCCGCGGCACCGCCGGGAAGGCCGCGCCGACCCGGGCCAGGGCCTCCGGCGACGGATCCCACAGGGCGGCGACCCGAACCGGCGAATCCGGCGCCCCGTGGAGGGCGGCGATCAGGCGCTCGCCCATGATGCCCGCGCCGATGATCCCGAGGGCGAGCGGCGCGTCGGTCGTGGTCATTCCTGGTCCCTGTGCTGGTGACGGCGCCCGGTCAGATCCGGCCCTGCCGGGCGTCGAGGCTGAACGGGCCGGCCCCGAAGGCCGCGACCTGAAGCAAGCCGCCCGCCACGGCGAGGTTCTTCAGGAAATGGAACATCTGGTTCGGGTCTGCCAGCGCCGTGTGGAAGGTCAGGGCGGTGGCCACCGCGAACCCGGCGAGCCCGAGGGCGACGAGCCGGGTCCGGTAGCCGAGGATCAGCAGCAGGCCGCCCAGGACCTCCACCAGGGCGGCGGCCGCGAACGAGACCTCCGGCAGCGGCAGGCCGGCGGCCCGGATGGTGGCGAGCGTCGCCTCCGGGGCGGCGAGCTTGCCGACCCCGCTCACCAGGAACAGGGCGCTCATCAGGAGCCGGCCGGATACCGGCAAGAGGGCGGCGGCGGGGGCGGCGGCGGGGGCGATCGGGGAAGCCATGGCGATACCCGGTTCAAGGTGGGGACGTTGGCGCGGATCAGGCCGCGCCCGGTCGGGCGAGGCCGCGGATCCAGTCCGCCGCGAGGCCGACATCGGCCTGGGACAGGCCGTGGCCGACCGGCACGACCCGGTGCGCCACCGCGGCGCCGGCCGCTGTGAGCTGGTGGGCCAGCCGGCCGGCGTTCTCGGCGGGGACGATCGGATCCATCGCCCCGGAGAGCATCAGCACCGGCTTGCCCGCCAGGTCGGCGACGGGCGGCTCGGAGAGCGGCACCATCGGGCGGATCAGCACGGCGCCGGCCAGCACCTCAGGCGCCAGCATCAGCAGCGCGGCGGCGATGTTGGCACCGTTGGAGAAGCCGAGCGCCACGGGGGCGGCGATCCCGTAGCGCTTCCGCGCCGCGGCCACGAAGGCGGCGAGCTCCGCGGTGCGGAGGCGCAGGTCGGCCTCGTCGAACACACCCTCGGCCAGGCGCCGGAAGAACCGCGGCATGCCGTTCTCCGTCACCGCCCCGCGGGGCGACAGCAGGGCGGCGCCCGGGGCCACGATCCGGCCGAGCGGCAGGAGATCGTGCTCGTTGCCGCCGGTCCCGTGCAGGAGCAGCAGCGGCGGGGCGTCGGCGGCGCCGGGTTCGAACAGGTGGATCAAGCCGAGGGAATCTTGGGTCATGGCGACCTCACGGGTGGCATGGTTGGCGCCTCCGCTCCGTTCGTCCGGAGCGGAGGCTTCGGTCAGGCGACCTTCGGCAGCACCGCCTCGATCTGGGCCCGGTGCGGCTCCAGCCCGGCGGGCAGCTTCAGGGCGGTGCCGAGGGATTCCGCCGGCTCGTCGATGGCGAAGCCGGGGGCATCGGTGGCGATCTCGAACAGCACGCCGCCGGGCTCGCGGAAGTAGACCGACCGGAAGTACTGCCGGTCCCGCTGCTCGGTGACCTGGAGGCCGAGCCCGGCGAGTTTTTCGGCCATCGCGGCCTGCGCGGCGTCGTCGGCCGCCCGGAACGCGATGTGGTGGACCGAGCCCGCCCCCTGCCGGCCGGGCAGGAAGCCGCCCACCGCCCGGAGGGTCACGAAGCCGCCGAGCGCCGCGCTGCCGGCGAACCGGATCAGGTTGCCCTCGCGGGCCTCCTCGCGCAGGCCCAGCACCTCCGTGAGGATCGCGGCCGTTCCCTGTGCCGTCTCCAGGAGGAGCGTCACCCCGTGCAGGCCGCGGATCGCGTGCTCGGCCGGCACCTCGGCCGAGGCCCAGGCGGGCTCCGCCTCCGCGCCGTCGACGCCCACCAGCGCCAGCATCATCCCGTCGGGATCCCGGAAGCGCAGGGTCGGCGCACCGAACACCTGGACCAGCGGCTCGTGGGCGACGGCCTTCTCGATCAGCCGGTGGGTCCACCAGCCGATCGAGCCCCGGGGCACCCGGAACGCGGTCTCCTGGGTCTCGCCGATCCCGACCCGGCCGGGGGCCGCGTGCGCGATCGGAAAGAAGGTCAGGATCGTGCCGGGCTGCCCGGACGCGTCGCCGTAATACAGGTGGTAGGTGCCCGGATCGTCGAAGTTGACGGTCTTCTTCACCAGCCGCTGTCCGAGCACGCGGGTGTGGAAGTCGAGGTTGCGCATTGCCGGGCCGGAAAAGGCCGTGACGTGGTGGAGGCCGGACTGCACCATGACGCTGTCTCCCGAGAGGCCGCCGCGAGAAGCGCGGTGGACGTGTGTCGATGACGGCAATCTGGCCCTTGCCATCGGATCCGAAAATAGAAACGCTGGAAACCCATCGTTTCCGGAATGAGACCCATGCGGCTCCCCGATTTCGAGGCCTGGGCGGTCTTCGCCAAGGTGGTGGAGGTGGGCTCGTTCGGCCGGGCCGCGGACGACCTCGGCCTGTCGAAGGGCACCGTCTCGAAGGCGGTGGGCCGGCTGGAGGCCCGGATCGGCGCGCGGCTGTTCAACCGCACCTCGCGCAAGCTCGCCCTGACGGAGGCCGGCCACGCCGCCAAGGCCGGCGCCGCCCGGATCCTGGCGGAGGGCGAGGCCGCGGAGGCGCAGGCCGTGGCGGGCGCCGCGGAGCCGCGCGGCCTGGTCCGCCTCGCGGCCCCGATGACCTTCGGGGTGATGCACGTGGCGCCGCTGTTGCCGGATTTCCTGCGGCAGCACCCGGCGGTCTCGGTGGACCTGCACCTGTCGGACGCGGTGGTAGATCTCGTCGGCGGCGGCTTCGATATCGGCCTTCGGATCGCGGCGCTGCCGGATTCCTCCCTACGGGCCCGGCGGCTCTGCGCGATCCGGCGCTCGCTGGTGGCGACGCCGGCGTATCTCGACCGGCACGGGCGGCCCGGACATCCGGACGACCTCGCCCGCCACGCCTGCCTGGGCTACGCCTACCTGCCGACCCCGACCGCTGGCGCTTCATCGACGCGGCCGGCGCGGAGGCCGTGATCGTGCCCGGCGGACAGCTGCGGGCGAACAACGCCGAGGCGCTGGCCCCGGCGCTCCGGGCCGGGCTCGGCCTCGCCCTGCAGCCGGACTTCATGATCTGGGACGACCTGGAGGCCGGGCGGCTCGAGCGGGTCCTGCCAGGCTGGTCGCCGCCCCCGATCGCGCTCCACCTCGTGACGCCCCCCGGCGACCCGCGGCCGGCCCGGATCACCGCGCTGCTGGGCTATCTGGGCCAGACGCTCGCCCAGGCGCCCTGGGCCGGTCCGGCGCCGGGATAAGGCCGCCGCCATGGGCGGCACGACCGGCCATCGCAGGCCTGCGGGGCTGAAATTCTAACGTGGTTGAATGCCGGTCCGGCAAGAGCGCGGGACAACCGCAATCCGACCATGTCCCGACGGCTGCTACACGTTGAATGATTTTATACAAAGTTTCTTGACTCGCACGATTGTATCTGACGAGATCGAAACTCTTGATGACCCGACCTTTCCAGGGATGGCCGGGACCCGAATCGATCGACGCGCGTCTGCTTCCGGCGTCGATCGGACCGATCCCCGGACGTCATGGGAGGGATGCGGTGTCGACCGACGTTGGAACCGTCCTGCGGGTCAGGGCATCCGTCGCGCAGGGCCGCGTCGCCCGATGAGGACACCGATCGAGAATCCCCAGCGCCGCACGCCCGCCCGCGTCCGGCATCCGCTCCAACCGCGCGCCCGGCTTGTGCCCGTGAGCTCCGTCCGGTCGAGGCCCCGATGCTGACTGCGGTGCCCTCTCGCTCCGTGCCTGACCGCCTGCGCCACAAGACCGTGGCCGCGGCCGTCGCGGAATCCCTGCGCCAGAGGATCCTGACCGGCGAGTTTCCGGCCGGCACGCAGCTGCGCCAGGACGCGCTCGCCGAGGAGTTCGGGATCAGCCGGATCCCGATCCGCGAGGCGCTGCTGCAGCTCGAGGCCACCGGCCTGATCAAGATCATGCCGCATCGCGGGGCCGTGGTCTCGGGCCTGTCGGTGGAGGAGGTCGAGGACATCTTCGCCCTGCGCGTCCGGCTCGAGCCGGAACTGCTGGCCCTCTCGGCGCCGCGCCTGTCGGAGCAGGACCTCCAGGGCCTGCGCGACCTCACCGAGGAATACGGCACCGCCCTGGAGGCCGGCGAGATCCTGCGCTGGGGCGAGCTGAACCAGCGCTTCCATCTCGACCTGCTGCGGCATGCCGGTCGCCCGCGCTCGCTGACCATCGTGGCCAGCCTGCTGCAGGATTGCGACCGCCCGACCCGGCTGCAGCTCTCGGCCTCCGGCGACGTCGCCCGCGCCGACCGGGAGCACCGGGAAATCCTCGCCCTGTGCGAGGCCGGCCGGTTCGACCGGGCGGCCGACCACCTGCGCCGTCACATCGAGTTCGCCGCGCAATCCCTGATCGCCATCTACCGGCGCGCGCTCACGCCGTGAACGACCCCATGGCAGCGCCCGGTGGCGGGCCGACCAGCGCCCGCACCCTGCTGGCCGGGATGCCCTGATCGCCCCCACGCGGTGGTCGCACGGTAAAATCGGTTCGCGGTCGGCTGCCCCACCACGGATAGCGTGGCCGATGGGGCCGCGCTCCTGCACGGGATGGCTTCGGCTGTGCAGGAGCGCCATATCCCGCCTCCCGGTCCCGCCCCCGCGCACCCGTCGCCCCGGCGCCTTGGTTTCCAAGGCTGTCGCGACTGCGTTAGGACGGGGCGCGCGCGGTCGCCCGGCGGGCGGCCTTCAGCACGGGTGGGGATGCCATGGCAGGCAAGGACGAAGCGACATGGCGGGTCGGCGTCCTGTTCTCACGCAGCGGGGTTAGCGGCATCACCGAGACCGAGCACTTCCTCGGCACGGCCCTGGCGATCGAGGAGATCAACACGGCCGGCGGCGTGCTCGGGCGGCCGATCGAACCGATCTGCTACGATCCGGCCGGCGACAACGATGCGTATCGGTCCTATGCCCGACGGATGCTCGCCGAGGACGGGGCCGAGGTGATCTTCGGATGCTCGCTCTCGGCCAGCCGCAAGTCGGTCCTGTCCACCGTCGAGCGGCACAACGGCCTGCTCTGGTACCCGTCGATCTACGAGGGCTTCGAGTATTCGGAGAACATCATCTACACGGGCGCGACCCTCAACCAGAACGTCTTCGCGTTGGCAGACTACCTCCTCCAGGAGCATGGCCCCCGGATCTTCCTGATCGGGTCCGACTACATCTACCCGCGCGAGTCGAACCGGGTCATGCGCGATCTGGTCGAGACCAAGGGCGGGACCATCGTCGGCGAACTCTACGCCCCCCTCGACGCCGACGATGCGGGCCATGTCGACATGATCGCCGAGATCCGCCACGCGGCGCCGGACGCGGTGTTCTCGACCGTGGTCGGGCGCGGCGCCGAGCGGCTCTACCGGGCCTACGCCGCATCGGGGATCGACCGGCGGCGCTGCCCGATCGCCAGCCTGACCCTGGCGGAGGGCCAGATCCGGGCGATCGGCCCGGACCGGTGCAGCAGCCACGTCCTGGCGGCCTCGTATTTCGCGGCCCTCGTGGGCGAGGAGAACCGGCGCTTCGTCACCGCCTTCCAGACCCGGTTCGGGTCTGAGCGCCCGACCAGCATGTGGTCTGAGACCGCCTACGCGCAGGTGCATCTCTTCGCCCGCGCCCTGGCGGAGGCCGGCACCCTCGATGCCGAGCGCCTCGGCGCCGCGGCTCTGCGGCAGCGCCTCGCGGCACCGGAAGGCGAACTCGCCTTCGATGGCGAGACGCGGCACGTCTGGCTCACCCCCGGCATCGGCGTCGCCCGCGCCGACGGGCAGTTCGACGTCGTCTGGCGGGCGCGCCGACCGGTGCGGCCCGATCCGTACCTCGCCTGGTCCCGGTTCGAGACGAACTGCCTGGACGAGGGGATGGCCGCGTGACGGCGCCCGCCCGCAGGATCCTGGACGACCTGAGGCGGGCGAGAGCCCTGGTCATCCATCCCAGCGACGAGGAGGGCGCCGCGCTTCTGGAGCAACTCCGGCGCCTCGGCTGCGCGGTCTCCCTCGCCTGGCCGCCGCCGGCGGCCTTACCGCCGGACATCGACACGCTGTTCATCCAGCTCGACGACGCGCAGGTGATGCACCTCCTGCCGTCGATCGAGGAGATCGAGCCCGCCGTCATCGCCATCGTGGCCTACGAGAGCCCGACGTCGCTGAAGGCGATCGCCGACGTCAACGCGCACGGGGTGCTGAACAAGCCGCTGCACCCGCGCGGGGTGCTGACCCAGTTTGCCCTGGCCCGCTATCGGCGCGGCTACGAGGGCCGGTTGATCAGCAAGATCAACCGGCTGGAGGAGACCATGAAGGGCCGCCGCACCGTCGAGAAGGCGGTCCGGCTGCTCGTGGAGCTCAACCGGATCGACGAGGAGGCCGCCTACAAGATGCTTCGGGACCGTGCCACCGCGTCCCGCGTGCCGATGGCGAGCGTGGCCGAGAGCGTCGTCTCGGCCCACGAGGCGATGAGCGGCCTCGGCTTGCGCATCGCGTTGGCGGAGAAGACCTGAATGCAGCAACCTGCCGCAAATATCACCTTGCGACCCGTCTTCAGGCGCGTATCGTAGTCTTATCGGGCAAGGTTGCCCCGCAGCAGCATTGCTGCATGACATCTCGGCTTTGGAGCCTCTGGTCCGCGGATGACGTCCGCGCCCAGGGGCTTTTTGCGTTTTGGAGCCATCATGATCCAAGCGAACGATCCCGCACGCCCGCCGTTACGGGTGTCCTGCATCCAGTTCGAACCGCAATTCGGTGCCGTCGCGGCCAATATCGCGCAGGCGTCCGATCTCATCCGCGCCGCCGTGGCGGAGGGCAGCCGGCTGATCGTCCTGCCCGAGCTCGCCAGCACCGGCTACGTGTTCGAATCCGACGCGGAGGCGGCCGCCCTCGCCGAGCCGGTGCCGGACGGGCCGACGGCCCGGGCCTGGGCGGCGCTCGCGGCGGAACTCGGCGTCCACATCGTGGCCGGCATCGCCGAGCGCGGGGACGGCGTCCTCTACAACGCCGCCGTGATCGTCGGGCCGCAGGGCTATATCGGCACCTACCGGAAGGCGCATCTCTGGGACCAGGAGAACGCGTTCTTCGCCAAGGGCGACCTCGGTTTCCCGGTCTTCGACACGGCGCTCGGCAAGATCGGGATCGCGATCTGCTATGATGGCTGGTTCCCCGAAACCTTCCGGCAGCTCGCCCTCGCGGGCGCCGAGATCGTCTGCATCCCGACCAACTGGGTGCCGATGCCCGACCAGCCCGCGGGCGAGGCCGCCATGGCCAACACCCTGCACCGGGCCGCTGCTCACGCGAACGGCGTCTTCATCGCCTGCGCCGACCGCGTCGGCATCGAGCGCGGCCAGCCCTTCGAGGGGCAGAGCCTGATCATCGGGCCCAAGGGCTGGCCGCTGGCCGGCCCGGCGAGCCGCGACCGGACCGAGACCCTCTCGGCCGTGGTCGATCTCGACGAAGCCGGCCGCAAGGATTTGAACGCATTCAATTCCCTCCTGCGTGACCGCCGCACCGACATCTACGGCTGACCCCGCCGCCACCGCGTCTTTCCCAGGAGCCCATTCATGATGACACGTTCTCTCATCGGCACGGCCGCTGCGCTCGTGCTCGCGGCCTCGGCTGCGCAGGCCGCCGACGAAAAGCCCATCGTCATCGGCGTGCCGATCGGTCTGTCGGGGGCCAACAGCGTCGTCGCTCCCTCGGTGGTGCAGTCGGCCGAACTCGCGGTCGAAGAAATCAATGCGGGCGGCGGCGTGCTCGGCCGGAAGCTCGTCCTGGAGGTGGCCGACGACGCCTCCGGCGCGGCCGGCGCACAGAAGGCCTTCGACGGCCTGATCTACCAGAAGAAGGTCGACGTCCTGATCTCCATGGAGACGAGCGCGGCCCGCAACGCCGGCCTGCCCGCCGTCACCAAGGGCCGCGTGCCGTACATCTACACCTCGTTCTACGAGGGGCATTCCTGCAACAAGAACATGTTCGTGGATGCCTGGGTGCCGGAGCAGCAGGTGCCGCCGGTGATCGACGCCTTCAAGGCCAAGGGCGCCAAGACCTACTTCCTCATCGGCAGCGACTACGCGTTCGGGCGCGGCATGCTCGGCTTCGCCAAGACCTACGCCGAGAAGACCGGCGGCAAGGTGGTGGGCGAGGAATACCTGCCGATGGACGGCAGCGACTGGACCGCGATCATCTCCAAGCTGAAGGAGGCCAAGCCCGACGCGCTGGTCACCTCGACCGCCGGCGGCGCGCCGAACGTCACGCTCACCAAGCAGCTGCGCGGCGCCGGCGTGTCTCTGCCCTTCGCCAACCTCGCGCTGGACGAGGGCACCGCCAAGAGCATGGGCGCCGACGCCGAGGGGGTCTACCTGTCGGCCTCCTACGTCACCGGGATCGACAGCCCGGAGAACAAGACCTTCCTGGCCGCCATGAAGAAGAAGTTCGGCGCCGAGCTGCGGACGCCCAACGATCTCTCGGTGCCGGAATACGAGGCGATCTACCTCTACAAGGCCGCCGTCGAGAAGGCGGGGGGCACCGAGACCGCGAAGGTGCTCGAGGCCCTGCCCACCGTGAGCGTGACCGGGCCGCGGGGCACGATCCGCATGAGCAAGCAGCACCACGCACCCCTGACCATGTATCTCGGCCAGATCCAGGCGGACGGATCGGTCAAGGTCGCGGGCACCTTCAAGGATGTCGATCCCGGCGAGCAGTGCCCGAAGCTGCCGTGACGTGATGCGCCTCTCCCTCCCTCCCGGGGGAGGGAGCGTCCGGGATCGGCCGTCGGGCCGATCCGCTTACGCCGCGCGAAGACGCCGGCCCATCCGGAAGCTGCGATGCTGCTCATCCTCGACATCCTGACCACCGCGGCGATCCTGTTCGTGGTCTCGATCGGCCTCCTCGCGATCTTCGGCGTCCTCAAGATCATCAATTTCGCCCACGGGGCGTGGCTGACGATCGGCGCCTACTGCGCCGTGGTGACGGCCAGGCTCGGGCTCAATCCCTGGGCGGCGCTGCCGCTGGCCTTCGTGGTCGGCGCGGGCCTCGGCGGCCTGGCGGAGCACTTCATCATCCGCCCCCTCTACCGCAGGCCGCTGGACGCGATCCTCGCCACCTGGGGGCTCGGGATCGTGCTCGGCCAGCTCATCACCCTGGCCTTCGGCCGCGACGTCCAGCTCACCCCGAACCTGTTCTCGGGCACCGTCGCATTCCTCGGCGTCGACTATTCCGCCTACCGGCTCGTGGCCCTCGGCATCGCCCTCGCGATCGGGATCCTGTTCGCCCTCACCATCGAGCGGACGCGGCTCGGCCTGTCGGCCCGGGCCGTGATCATGAACGAGACCCTGGCCCGCAGCCTCGGCATCGATACCGGGCGGGTGCGCCTGGTGGTGTTCATGATCGGCGCGGGCCTCGCGGCGCTGGCGGGCGTCCTCCTGACTCCGCTGACCAGCGTCGATCCCAACATGGGGGTGAGCTGGCTGATCGGCGCCTTCATGCTGGTGATGGTCGCCGACGCGTCCTTCCTGGCGCTCGCGGCGGCCTGCCTCGTCTTCGGAGCCGCGCAGGTCCTGATCAGCACCTTCGTCAGCCCGATCCTGGGCAGCATCGCCGTGGCAGTGCTCGCGGCCCTCGTCCTGCGCGTCAGCCCGAAAGGTTTCTCCCGTGCTTGACACGATCCCCGCCACGGAGCGCGCCGCCCTCTCCGGTGGACGCCTCGCCCGGACGGCGCCCCTCGTGGTCGCGGCGGTGGCGGCCTCGGCCCTCTGGATCGCGCCGGCGTTCCTCGACACCTTCGCGGTCAACGTGCTGACCCGCTCGATGATCTACGCGGTGCTCGCCGTCACGGTGGACCTGCTCTGGGGCTTTGCCGGCATCCTGACCTTCGGCCAGGCCGCCTTCTTCGGCGTCGGCGCCTACGCCGCCGCGATGATCCTGGGCGCCTACGGGGCGACCCCGCTCGGGATTGCGGCCGGCATCGCCACCGCGGTCGCGGCGCCGGCCCTGCTCGGCCTCGCGGTGGGGTGGCTGTCCTTCTATCACCGCTCGACGCCGCTCTACGCCTCGGTGATCTCGCTGGTCGTCCCGATCGTCGTGACGCAGCTCATCTATTCGGGCGGCGAGTGGACCGGCTCCAGCAGCGGCCTCGTCGGGTTCGACGTGCTGCCCTTCGAGATCGAGGGCTATTTCCGCCTCGCGGCCCTGTTCCTGATCGCCGTCACGCTGGCGGCCTGGATCCTGGTGCGGTCGGATGCCGGGCGCGCCCTCGTGGCGTTGCGCGACAACGAGGCGCGCTGCGCCTATCTCGGCCTCAACCCCCGGCGCCTGCAGATCCTCCTGACCGCGGCGCTGGCCGCCGTGGCCGGGCTCGCGGGGTTCCTGTTCGCCAACGCGTCCGGCGTGGTCGCCCCCGAGAATGCCGGCTTCCTGTTCGGCACCGAACTGGTGATCTGGGTGGCGCTCGGCGGCCGCGGCACGCTGCTCGGCCCGGTCCTCGGCACGATCGCCATCGACTACCTCGCGGCGAACCTCTCCGGCGACCTGCCCTTCCTCTGGCAGCTCCTGCTGGGGACGGCCTTCGTGGCGATCATCATCCTGCTGCCGGGCGGGCTCGCCGACCTCGCCGGCCGGCTGTGGCGGGCGCTGCCGCTCGGCCGG
The DNA here is from genome assembly GCF_008000895.1 of Methylobacterium sp. WL1. Lineage (NCBI taxonomy): Bacteria > Pseudomonadati > Pseudomonadota > Alphaproteobacteria > Hyphomicrobiales > Methylobacteriaceae > Methylobacterium > Methylobacterium sp. WL1. The sequence goes on from NZ_CP042823.1 coordinate 4,095,426, forward strand.
ACGGAGCCCGCCGCCCCCGCCCTGGTGGCGCGGGACGCCACCGCCGCCGCGACCGCGACGGATGCGCCGATCCTCAAGGTGGAAGGCCTGGCCAAAGCCTATGGCAGCCTGACCGTGCTCGAAGGCATCGACCTGGAGATCCGGGCGGGCGAACTCGTCAGCCTCGTGGGCCCCAACGGCGCCGGAAAGACCACGCTGATGCGCTGCCTCAGCGACGGCACCGAGCCCTTCACCGGCGCCATCGCCATCGGCGGCACGGCGATTTCCGGCCTGACGCCGAACCGGATCGTCGGGCTCGGGGTCGGCCGCAAGTTCCAGGTGGCGAGCGTGTTCGAGAGCCTGTCGGTGGCCGATTGCCTGCGGCTCGCGCGGGCCCCGCATGACGGGCTGAACCCGGTCGGCCGGGCTCCGACGCTGGGCCTGCCGCAGGCGGCCCTCGACGTGCTGCGGATGACCGGCCTCGACCGCCTGCTGACGCAGCCCGCGCGCCTCCTGTCCCATGGCCAGAAGCAGGCCCTGGAACTCGCCATGGTGGTGGCGCTGGAGCCACGGCTGATCCTGCTCGACGAGCCCACCGCCGGCCTGACCAAGGCGGAGCGCACCACCATCGGGACCGTCCTCAAGGCGCTGACCGCCGGGCGCCGGATCGCCGCCGTCCTGGTCGAGCACGACCTCGACTTCGTGCGGGAGATCTCGTCCCGGATCGTGGTGCTGCACCAGGGCCGCCTGGTTCTCGACGGCACCGTGGACGCGGTCGTCGGCTCCGAGCTGGTCCGCACCATCTATTCGGGAGGCGCCCATGGTTGAGGTCGCGCAACGCACCGCGCCGTCGGGGGCCGCCCTCGACCTCGATGCCGTAGCGAGCGGCTACGGCGCCGTCTCGATCGTGAAGGGCGTGTCCCTGGCGGTGGGAGCGGGCGAGATCGTCGCCCTCCTCGGCAAGAACGGCATGGGCAAGACCACGCTGCTGAAGACCATCCTCGGGATGGTGGCCCTGCGCGGGGGCAGGATCACCATCGCCGGACAGGGGCTCTCCGGGCTGTCCCCCGCCAAGCTCGTGGCGCTCGGCGTCGGCTACGCCCCCCAGGAGCAGCCGCTGTTCCAGGACCTGTCGATCCGCGACAACCTGCGCCTCGCGGTGCCGTCCGACCGGCACCTGCCGGAGGCGCTGGAGCGCCTGTTCGGCCATTTCCCGTTCCTGAAGGACCGGCTCGCCCAGCGCGCCGGCACGCTCTCCGGGGGCGAGCAGAAGATGCTGATCCTCGGCCGCGCCCTGATGCTGCGCCCGCGCCTGCTCCTGATCGACGAGATCTCCGAGGGCGTGCAGCCCTCGATGGTCGAGCGCCTGCGCGCCGTGCTCCTGGCGGAGCGGGCCTCGGGCCTGTCCATGCTGGTGGTGGAGCAGCACGTCGCCTTCGCGCTGGGCCTCGCCGACCGCTACGCCGTGCTCAAGCTCGGCGAGATCGTCGACAGCGGCTCGGCCAAGGGCCCGGATGCGCAGGCCCGCGTCATCGACCACCTCGCGGTGTGAGGCATGATGGAACTCAACACCTTCTCCATCGCCGCCCGGTGTCCCCGGACCGGGCAGCTCGGCGTCGCGGTGGCGAGCGCCGTGCCGGCCGTGGGCGGCCTCTGCCCGTACATCCGGGCGGGGATCGGGGCCGTCACCACCCAATCCTGGGTGAACCCCTACCTCGCCCTGCGCATCCTCGACGGGCTCGCCGGGGGGCAGCAAGCGGACGCGGCCCTCGCGGCCGCGCTCGAGACCGACGACCGGCCGGACCTGCGCCAGATCGGGCTGGTGGATGCGGGCGGCGCGGCCGCCGCCTGGACCGGTGCCGGCTGCACGGCGCAGGCCGGGCACCGCACCGGAGCCGGATACGCCGTGCAGGGCAACATGCTGGCCGCCCCCGGCGTGATCGACGCCATGGCCGAGGCCTTCGCGGGCAGCGCCGCCTGCGACCTCGACGAACGGCTGATGCGCGTCCTCGAAGCCGGCGAGGACGCGGGCGGCGATCGGCGCGGCAAGCAATCGGCGGCGCTGAAGATCGTCGCCCGCGAGGATTATCCGTGCCTCGACCTGCGCGTCGACGAGCATGCCGCCCCCGTGGCCGAGCTGCGCCGCGTCCTCGCCGTGGCCCGGCGGCAGCTCGTGCCCTTCGTGGCCGGGATGCCGCGGCGGGAGGAGCCGGCCGGCGCGTTGCCGGAGGATGTCGCCGCGATGCTGCTTCGGTCTCCCGGCGAGCGGCCCGGCGCGGCGGCCGCGGGCGCGCTGGACCCGCTGCACGACATCGTCGGCCTGCCCCCGGAGCCGGCCGCACGGGTCGCGCACCTGCATGCGCAGTTCGCGCCGGTCCTGGCCGAGATCCGGACCCTGCGCGACCTCGACCTCGCGGCGGTCCATCCCCCGGTCGTCTTCGACCCGAGCCTCCCCTATCGCCGGGTGCCCCATGACTGACGCCATCTGGTCCCTGCCGATCACGGAGCTCGCCCGGCGGATCGCGGCGCGGGAGCTCTCGAGCGTCGCGCTCGTCGGCGCTTACCTCGACCGGATCGGGCGCCTCGACGGCGACCTCCAGAGCTTCGTGTGCCTGTCCTCGGCCGCCCTCGACGCGGCGCGCGCGGCGGACGAGGAGATCGCCCGGACGGGGCCGCGCGGGCCGCTCCACGGCATCCCGATCGGCATCAAGGACAATTACACGACCGCCGACCTGCCGACCCGGGCTGGCACCTCGGTCGACGCCCTGACCTTCCCGCGGGAGGACAGCCATTGCGTCGCGAGGCTGCGGGCGGCCGGCGCCGTGATCCTCGGCAAGCTGCGCATGCACGAATTCGCCTGGGGCATGGTCACGCCGCCGACGCGCAACCCCTGGGACCTCGCGCGGGTGCCCGGCGGATCCAGCGGCGGATCGGGGGCGGCGGTGGCAGCCCGGCTGTGTCCGGCGGCGCTCGGCTCGGATACCGGCGGCTCGATCCGGATCCCGGCGGCCCTCTGCGGCGTCGTGGGCCTCAAGCCGACCTATGGACGGATCGGCCGCTCGGGGATCGTCCCGCATTCCTGGTCCCTCGACCATGCCGGGCCGCTCACCCTGACGGTGGCCGACGCGGCGCTCCTGCTCCAGGTCCTGGCGGGCCCCGATCCGGCCGACCCTGCCGCCGCCTCCGTGCCCGTGCCGGATTACACGGCCGGGCTCGACGAGCCGGTCGGCGGATTGCGGGTGGCGGTGATCCGCAACCATTTCTTCGAGGCGGTCGACGAGGACGTCGCCGCGGCGGTCGAGGAGGCGATCCGCTTCTTCGCCGGGCAGGGCTGCACGGTCCGGGACGTCACGGTGCCCGCCCTGCGTTACGGGCTCGGCGCCATCTACGCCATCGAGCTGGCGTCCTCCACGGCCTATCACGACCGCAGCCTCGCGCAGGGCCACGTGGCGGGCTTCGCCGACGACGTCCGGGACCTCGTCGAGATGGGCCGGTTCGTGACCGGTCCGGACTACCTGCGGGCCGAGCAGGCCCGGGGGCTGATCATGGCCGAGATGGCCGCCACGCTGGACGACGCGGACGTGATCGTCACCCCGGCCTCGCCGCTGACCGCGTGGCGGACCGACGAGGCGACCGTGGCGCTCGCGGGCCGGCAGGAGAGCGTGCTGGCGGCGTCCTGGCGCCTCACCTACCCGTTCAATCTGACGGGGCTGCCCGCCATCGCGCTGCCCTGCGGCTTCGACCGGCGCGGCCTGCCGATCGGCCTGCAAATCGCCGCCCGGCCCTTCGCCGAGGGGATGCTTCTCCGGTTCGCGCACCGATACGAGCAAGCGCACGGTTGGTGGCATCGTGTCCCGCACGTCGGGAGGGAGCCGTGACCGCAAGGCGGCGACGCTGCTGCGGGCCCGCGTTCCTTGTGCCTCGTCACAGGTAACGCAGGCCGGGCCAGGACGCGCGGCGCTTGAGCCCGATCATCCCGTGACAGGCCGCGTAGAGGGGCAGCGAGAGCGCGGCGGCCATCAGCCAGATCAGCGCGGGGGAGCCGACCTCGATCCGCCCCGAGGGCGCGACGAGACCGAGCGCGGCCGCGGCGGTCTGCAGGGCGCGCAACAGCAGCAGGTGCAGGAGATAGAAGAACAGCGGCGCACCGCCGAAGACCTGCAGCCAACCCGACATCGCCGCCGGGAGGCCCTCGAACAGCGCCAGCAGAACGAGCCCGAGGCCGAGCGTGGCCAGGAGGAAGTCGGCGGAGGGCGGATACTTGGTCAGGTTGAGGAAGGCCAGAACGGTGTCGACCATCGTCGCGCGGGACTGCCAGGGTACGGGATCCCCGTAACCGTTCAGGCCACGCAGGACGACGAAGGCCGCGAGCGCGACCCCGCCGAGAAGGACCAGCCGGCGCTGCCGGTCCTTCGCCGGCACGGCGCCGCAAAACCACGGTCCCAGCGCGTAGCCGGCCGCGATGACCCCGATCCAGGGCAGGACCGGGTACGAGGTCCGGGCCGCGCCCCATGGCAGGGGGATCAGCCCGCGCTGGTGCAGGATCGACCACAGGGCATAGCCTGCCTGGTCCGGCGCGACGGCGATCCCGTCGAGGGCGTTGTGTCCGAGCATGATCGCCAGCGCGACGCCCAGCAGCGCCACCGGCGGGAGCCAGAGCAGGCCCGCGAGGGCGATCATGCCGATGCCGATCGCCCAGATCACCTGCAGGTACAGGATGGGCGGCGGCAGGCTGGCGGTCCAGGCGAAGCTGACGAGGGTCACTTCCAGCACGATCAGGAGCAGGCCGCGCTTCAGCAGGAAGGCGGCGGTCGCCGACCGCCCGCCATGCGTCCGGCCGTACAGGCTCGCCGACAGGCCGGTGAGCAGGATGAAGACCGGGGCACAGAGATGCGAGGCGATCCGCGTCCAGGCGAGGCCGGCCGGGGTCACGCCGAGATCCATCGGGTCGCGAACCTGGGCGTGCAGGTAGACGAACTCGCGCACGTGATCGACCACCATCAGCAGCATCACGAGGCCGCGCAGGGCGTCGATCGAGCCGATGCGGTGCGATCGACGCGGGGATGGGGCGCGGCAGCCGGCATCCCCCGGGCGCAGGGGATCCGGCGGCGCTGCGGGCTCCTCGGCCCTGCGGGCCATCAGAACCGAACCGTGAACGAGCCGGTGAAGCGCCGCGGCGAGCCCGGATACACGCGGAACACGTTGAGCGAGCTCTCGTAGTACTGCGTGTCGAAGATGTTCTCGACGTTGAGGGCCAAGCGGACGTTGTCGAAGCGGTAATAGGCCAGGGCGTCCACCGCGACATAGGCCGGCAGGACGAAGCCCGAGCCCGCGGCATCCCCTGCCCGCTCGCCGACGCCGCGCACGCCGCCGCCGACGCCGAGGCCCTTCCAGTCGCCGCCCTGCGGTTCGTAGACCGCGAGTAGGCTGCCCGAGTGGCGCGGCACGTTGATCAGCGGCGCGCCCACCGGCAGCACGTTGTCCTTCGTCACCACCGCGTCGGCGAAGACGTATCCGGCCAGCACCTTCAGTTCGGGGGTCAACTGACCTTGCGCGGTCACCTCGAACCCCTGGCTGCGCACGGCGCCCGCCGCGATCGAGAAGCCGCTGTTGTTGGGATCGGGGGTGAGCACGTTCTCGCGCTCGACCCGGAAGGCGGCCGCCGTCAGCAGGAGGTTGCCGTCGAACAGCTCGGACTTCACGCCGACTTCGTAACCGAGGCCGGTCTCGGGTGCGAGCGGCGTGCCGCGCGTCACCGCCGCGGCGTCGGGGCCGATATTCGGGCGGAAGCTCGTGCCGACATTGGTGTAGAGCGCGAATTCCGGGATCGGGCGGTAGACGAGGCCGGCCCGCGGCGAGGCCGCCACGCGCGATTGATCGACCTGGCTGCGCGGGGCCCGCTCCCGGAAGGACTGCTCGAAGATGTCCACCCGCATCCCCACGAGCGCCCGCCATTCCGGGGTGAGGACGATCTCGTCCTGCGCGTAGAGGCCGGTGTTGGTGACCCGCTCCAGGTTGTTGCGCGGGATGGTGATCGGCGGCAGCGCCTGCCCGTAGACGGGCGCGTAGATGTCGAGCGCGAAGGGGCTCGTGCGGAAATTCGAGCGGAAGTACTGCGTCCGGCTGTCGGTGCTCTCGCGGTCCAGCCCGAGCAGCACCGTGTGGCCGATCCCGGCCGTGTCGAAGCGCCCGAGCAGTTCGGCCTGCCCGATCGCCACGTCCCAGCGGTAGTCGCGCACGTTGCGGTCGCGCGCCACGGTGCGGTTGTCGGCGGCGAGCGAACGGACCTCGGCCGACTCGCCCGCCAGGTCGCCCGTGTTGAGGTAGGTCGCGAGCCGCATCTGCCAGGCGTCGTCGAAGCGATGATCGACGCGCACCTGCAGGGTGTTGTTGGTCTGATAGGTGCTCTGGCCCGGCTCCCCCAGGAAGCGTGAGATCGGCAGGAAGCCGAGCTGCTTGTTGATCGCGATCACCCCGCGGTCGAACACGATGCGGTTCTTGACGAACTCGGTCTCGACCGTGACGCGGGTATCCGGCGTCACCTGCCAGCTGATCACCGGCGCCACGAGCAGCCGGTCGCTGTTGACGAAGTCCCGGAAGCTGCCGGCGCCCTGGGCCGCGAGGTTGAACCGGTACAGGACCGTGCCATCCTCGTTGAGCGCGCCGCCGGCATCGACCGTCCCGCGCGTCAGCCCGAACGAATCGATCTGGGTGCCCATCTCGACGAAGCGCTGGGCGGTGGGCTGCTTGGTGATGAGGTTCACCAGCCCGCCCGGATCGCTGCGCCCGACCAGTCCGGCGCCGGGGCCCTTCAGCACCTCGATCCGCTCGATGTTCTGGGCGTCGGGCGGCGGGGGCGTGCCGCGATTGAGCGGGAAACCGTTCTTGTAGATCTCCGAGGTCGTCACCCCGCGGATGGCGTAGCTGAACAGGCTCAGGCCGCCGAAATTGTTCTGCTGCGCGACGCCGGGGAGGTAGTTGAACACGCGATCGACGCGGGTGGCGGCGAGGTCGCTGATCACCTCCCGGGGGGCGACGGTGACCACCTGCGGCACGTCGATCTGCCGGGTCGGGGTCCGGGTCGCGCTGACGGCCCGGGTCGCACCGTAGCCCGGAGTCGGCCCGATCAGGCCGATGCTGTCCGACGCGGCCGTCGTACCGGGGGCTGGGCTGCCGCCGACATGCTCGACCGAGACCTCCTCCAGGGCGATGCTCTCCTGCGCCCGCGTCTCGCCGGCCGGCGAGCCCGCCGTCAGGATCGCCGCGAGGGCGACACGCGGGCTCTGGCGGCGGAAGGGAGACCGGGAACGGCTCCGCGGGCCCCGGGCTTTCGCGGAGGGATGGGTCGTGGTCGGCTTCGGGCGGACTGGCACCGGCACACTCATGGTTGTCGAGCCGGAGGCTTCAGCGTGAGCGCGTGCGGGCGACGGGCCCACGGGGCCGCGCCGTCCCTGCGTTCCGCCGGGGCACCCCGCCCGAGGGTCGTCGTCGCGCCGAGGCAGGTCTCCTGGCTCGCGGGTCACGATCCCGGCCTGGTCTTCCCGATGCGACGCATCAGTGACCACGGGCGGCAGGGACTCACCGCTTACAGTTGCGGGGGCAGCTTCGGCCTTGCCCGTACGAGCGCACCGAATTCCCATCTTCGCCCGCGGACCGAAGCCCGCGGGAACCTTGGCCGCCCGATACTCGCCACCGCGCCCCCGGGGGTCAATGCCTCAACGACAGAATGCAATAACGTTACACACGCTGTGGTTTCAGGGACACATCGGCCTCCCGGTTCGCCAGCTCACGGTTTCGGCTCTGGCGGATGAGCGAGCCCGGGCGAGCAGCGGGGGGGGCCTTCCGGGGCCGGATCCGGGATCTCTTCCACGTGGCCGCGGAAGCCAGCGCCGGACGTCGGCCTGTCGGCGCGCGGTGGCGGCGAGACGGCCAGCAGGCAGCCCGGCCGAGACCGCGATGGTCTGCCAGGGACCGGACGGCGCGGCCATCCGGGCGTGTTCACCGTGCGGAGCCACCCGCAGGCGGAGCGCCAGGCCCGGGTTGGCCGCAGCCTCGTCCAGGAACCCGGACCTGTCCGGATCGGGTGGGTGTTGGCCCCAGACCGGGACGGACGCGCCGCCTCCAAGCTCTTCCGATCCCGCTCGGCCGCAAACCGTAACGCAGCGATTCGACACGGCGTTCGATCCGTCCGGATACGGTCTTGCGTCCACCTGGGGCGGCCCCCGATCTGTTTCGAGACGCGGCCCGGATTGCACCCGCGGTGCCAGGGAGCGACGCGCCTCGGCGCGAGGCCGGGCGAACTCCGGGCCGCCGCCGGGCTCATCCGTATCGGGCGCGCGGCGTGGGCCGGGCGCGTCGAGACCCGCATCAGATCGGCGGGCTGCGAGCCCCCCGCGCGGGCTTCGCGGTGCGTGCCGGCCTCCGGTGGGCCCTCGGGGCGCGGCACCTGCGGCTTGGCTTCGACACCGGGTCGCGGCGTCGCGAACCTGAACGGCCGCAGGGGGTTTGCTTTCCGAAGAGCGCGGTCGGCACCGACGCGGTACGCCGCGCGGCGTGGAGAACATGATGATGGACAGCACCCTGGCTTCGGTAACGGTCCCTTCCCTGAAGGCCGCTCGATCGGCGCGAGACCGCCTGGCCCGTGCCGGGTTTGCCCGCAACAGCATCGACATCGAGCGGCATGGCGACGGGTTTGAGGTCTCGATCAACACGCGCGAAGAGAACAAGGCACGGGCCGAGCGTATCTTGACCGGATCGCCGCTGGGCAACGACCTCCGGCAGGCCGGGGAACAGGCGGCCGACTTCGTGCACGGCAACCGCTCTTTCGCCCTGGGCCTCGCCGCATTGGCCGGTTTCGCGATCTTCAGCCTGACGAAGCGCCGGTGACCCTCGTACCCGCCGTCAATCGGCTCGCGCGCCGGTTCCGTGCCGGCGCACCGTCACGACGCGTGCCCTCCCGACGAGGGTGCGGGTGCGGGATGGCTACCGGATCTCACCCCTCCGCGCTGAGAAGCCGTGGAGGGGGCGTGGAGGGGGCAGCGGGGTAAGCCCGCGTCTGCTCTAAGCCCGCCATCCGGCCTGCGAAGTCCGCGCCCGTCAGCGTGAAGCCGATCCCGCCGGGCGGCTCGGTTCCGGTTCGACCCGTCGCGAGGCGATGCTTGTGATGCGCAGTGTGGACCGCGTCCTGATCGGCCTCGGCCTCGCCGTCTGGCTGCCCGCCCTACCGTTTGCCATCGCGTTGGCCGTGGGCAATGGGGCCGGCTGCACGTTGAGCGAGAACGACGTCCATCCGTGCGTGATCGCCGGGATCGATCTCGGTCTACCCCTGACGCTGATGGCGCTCATGGGCTGGGTCGTCGTCGCGATGCTGCCCTTGATGGCCCTCACGCTGGTGGCGGGTGTGGTTTGGGGCGGCGTCCGCATCGGTCTGACCTGGCGGCGTGGGCGGGGAACACGCCGCGCTGCCGATCGTCCAGCCCCATAGCGGCGGTTGCCGCCCCGCGATTGTGACCGTTCCTGCCTGCATGCTACGCCCTGCGGAGCGGCTGAGCGAAACCTCGACGGATACGGCTCCATGGGCGACCCGACCGACGCATCACCCTGGTCCGCGCCGGGTCCCGCCGAAGGGCTTTGGGCATGACCTCCATCTCGGGTCTGCCCGCCTTCCTGCTCTACCTCGTGACGGCTGGGGGACTGATCGGCCTCTACCTTCTCGTCTACACGCTCGCCACCGCCCACAATGAGCTCGCGCTGATCCGGCGGGACGTGGCCGCGGCCGCGGTGGCGCTGGGCTTCAGCCTCGTCGGCTTCGCGTTGCCGCTCTCGGTGGCGATCTACAACGCCCAGTCCATCCTCGATTGCATCGTCTGGGGCCTCGTCGCCCTCGTCGTGCAGATCCTGATCTACTGGCTCGTGCGCCTCGCGGTGCCGGATCTGTCGCGGCGCATCGAGGACGGGCGGATGGCCGCCGCGGTGCTCCTTGGCGCGGCGTCCTTCGCGGGCGGCCTCGTGAATGCCGCCTCGATGACCGCCTGAGATGGCGGACGCGCGCACGGTCGGGCCCGCAGAAGACCCTGGCGAGAGCCGCCGGCGCAAGCGCTCGGCCGCGATCTCCCTCGTCCTGGTCACCGGGGCCGGAGCGGCGGCGCTCGGACTGGGCTGGCTGGATCCCTCCCAGAAGGAGGAGGACGCCCTGGTGTACGACAGCCTGTCCGCCTGCATCGGCCAGGGGCTTCGCACGGAGGAGGCCTGCACGACCGATTATGCGGCCGCCCAGGCCGCCTATTCCACGACAGCGCCGCGCTACCCCACCGCAGAGACATGCCGGGCGCATCACGGTCCGGACGGCTGCGTGGCGGGAGAGACGGTCGCTCCGGACGCAGCCGGCTCTTTCGTGCCCCTGATGGCCGGCTACATGATCGGGCGCACGCTGGAGCAAGGCCTGCCGGCCCAGCCGCTCTACCGGCACGCGGAGGAGACCCAGGCGGCCGGCGGAGGCAGCCGCGGCGGAGGCGGCTACTGCACCGGTTCGGGCGGCCGGGTCTACGCCGCGGCGGGCCGTCCGGCGACCCGCGTCGCGTCCAGCGTGGCGCGCACGACGGCGTCCGCACCGCGGATGGTGTCCCAGGGCGGGTTCGGTGGGACCGGGCGGGCGATCGCTTCGGCCGGCAGCCGCTCGGGCGGGTTCGGAGGCGGCTGATGCGCCGCGTGCCCATCCCGGAGCGTCCCGATTGGCGCGATCACGCGGCGCGGGCCGGCTTCGCCTTCCACACCTTCGACGACGAACCCTACTGGGACGAGAGCGCCTACTACGCCTTCACCCTGGCCGAGGTCGAGGACGACATCGAGGCGCCCACGCGCGAGCTCCACGCCCTGTGCCTCGCCTTCGCCGACCGGGCCGTGTCGGACGGTGCGATCCTCGCCTCCCTGGCGATCCCCGAGCACGCCTGGGACGCCATCGCGGACAGTTTCCGGCGGCGCGACCCTTCCCTCTACGGGCGGATGGACTTCTGTTACGGCGGGGCCGGCACCGGACCGGCCAAGCTCCTCGAATACAACGCCGACACGCCGACCGCCCCCTACGAGAGCGCCGTGTTCCAGTGGCTCTGGCTGGAGGACGGTCTCGCGCAGGGACGCCTGCCCGCGGGGGCGGACCAGTTCAACGCGCTCCACGAGCGGCTGATCGCCCGCCTCGCCGCCATGGGGCTCCCCGACACCCTGGCGTTCACGTGCTATCCCGACGCGCCGGAGGACAGGGGCACGGTGGCCTACCTGCAGGATTGCGCCGTGCAGGCCGGGCTCGCGGCGCCGTTCGTGCCGCTGGAGGCGGTCGGCCTGTCCGAGGACGGGCAGTTCCTCGACGCCGGAGGCCGGCCGCTGGCCGACCTGTTCAAGCTCTACCCCTGGGAATGGCTGCTCGCCGACGCGTTCGGCCCGGCAATCGGCGCTTCGCCCACCCGCTTCGTCGAACCGCCGTGGAAGGCCGTGCTCTCCAACAAGGGCCTGCTCGCCCATCTGTGGGCGATGGCGCCCGGCCACCCGAACCTCCTTCCGACCTACTTCGAGGACGATCCCGGCAAGGCGGCCCTGGGCACCTCCTTCGCGAAGAAACCGCTCGTCTCGCGCGAGGGCGCCAACATCCTGCTCGTGCGCGACGGCGTGATCCTGGAGCGCGACGCGGGCCCCTACGGACGCGAAGGCTTCGTGCGGCAGGCGCTGGCGGAACTCCCCGCCTTCGATGGCCGCCACGCGCTCGTCGGCAGTTGGATCGTCGGGGACGAGCCCTCCGGCCTCTGTCTGCGCGAGGGGCCACGCCGCATCACCACGGACCGGGCACGGTTCGTGCCGCATCTGATCGCAGGCTGAAGCGGGGCTCGTCGGCGACACCGCGACCAGGGCAGAACCTTCGACCGACCCGATGCCGGTCTTCATGTCGGCGCTCGCCGCCCTGGCCCCTCTTCGGGCGCTACGGACGCCGTGACGGCGCCAGCCCCCGGCTGACCCATGCTCGACGCGTTGCCGATTGGGGCGCTTCCGCGCTCCGGGCCTCACAGCGCGACCGTGTTTCGTCGTGCCGACGGCGGCCGGATCGTCGGAGCGGCCCCCTCGCGTTGGCCGCCGAGCGGTCCCGTGCCGCCGTCCAGCAGCGGGAGCCATCGGGTTGCCCCGGCACGCGCACATGCATCGCCCGCCCACCGGTGCGCCAAGCCGTGGCATTCGGGTCACACGGCGCTCGGAAACCGCATCTGTTCAACGGGCGGAAGCGCCCTGCGCGCCCCGCCATGCCTGCGGATATAGGCAATAAACATGCCACTTGAAAAATTTTGCCGGCGACAGCATTCGAGACATACCGAAGAAATTTCGATGATCATTCTATATCGATACGGCAATTGATCACGCGTCGCACCTTTTTCGAAAACAACGCTCCACTTGCATCCCTTTTTTTCGAAACTAACCTGCGTGGATTCGCTCATTTTAACGCCTTAACTTTCGACAAAGACGATCTACGGCGGAAAATAAGCGACGTTGTTTCCCTTTTGCACCGGACACTGAGCGGTCAAGATGCGTAGACACACGTACGTCGATAGCACTTCACGGAACGGATCTAAGTGTCGGCGCTTGATCGCGACTGCACTATACCGTTCGACCCTCGGTCTCACGGCCTTGGGTGCCTCGGTCTCGCACCATGCCCTCGCCCAGAGCTTGGCCAGCACCGACCCGGCGAGCTGGCGCACGACGGAGTACCGGGCGGATTGGGGCTTGGAGGCGATGCATGCGGCCGACGCCTACGCGGCGGGCTATACCGGCCTGGGCGTCACCGTCGGGGTGGTCGATTCCGGCTTCTACAGCCCCCACCCGGAATTCGCCGATGGCCGGGTCAAGCCGCTGACCATCACCGGCACGTTCGGATCGAACGGGTTCTACTTCATGGACTGGCTCGGGAAACCGATCGACCGGTCGCCGAGACCGACCCTGTTCTCCAGCGGAGAGCCTTATAGCGTTCCCGGCACGTACAACCCCGCCTACAACGATCCGCACGGAACGCACGTGACCGGGACGATCGGGGCTTCCCGAGACGGCGTCGGCATGCACGGCGTGGCGTTCAACGCCAACGTCTACGTAACCAACACGCAGTCCACTGACGAGATGACCTACGGTGCCAATGCGGATTATGCCTATTTCAAGAACGCATACGGCACCCTGGCTGCGGCCGGCGCGCGGGCTATCAACACGTCCTGGGGAAATTCACCACCTGCAGATAATTATAACAGCATCGGCGGCTTGTTAAATTCCTATAAGAACTTTCTAGGGAAAAAGACTTACTTCGATTCCGTCAGTGAAGTAGCCAAGCAATACGACACCATATTGGTATTCGCGGCCGGGAACAACGCTTCCGCTCACCCCGACATACGGACTGTACTGCCCTATTTTCAGACGAACCTCGAACGCAATTGGGTTGCGGTGGGAGCCGTTCGAAAAGGCTACAACGGCCATTTTGATCCTGACAGTGTTGCACTAGACTGGTATTCCGTAAGGGCCGGTGCGGCGAAATATTGGTATGTTGCCGCACCAGGCAGTGCGATCGTCAGCACCGTACCGCCCTCGACTTCGAAAGATGTCTGGCCGTCCGGACACTGGAACATCGATCCTGCGCACCAGACCGGCTACACGGCGGTGATGGGGACCTCGATGGCCGCGCCGCATGCCACGGGCGCACTCGCGGTGATCATGCAGCGCTACCCGTACATGACCAACCAGCAGGTCCGCGACGTCCTGCTCACCACCGCCTACCATCGCAATGCGGTCGACGGCGTCGCGGACGCCAACCCGAACGCTCCCAACGCGATCTGGGGCTGGGGCGTGATCGACCTGAACAAGGCCATGAAAGGACCTGGGCAGTTCCTCGGTCCCGTCGCCGCCAACCTTCCCACCGGCACCAGCGACACGTGGTCCAACGACATCTCCGAGGACGCGCTGATCCAGCGCAAGCAGGAGAACGACGCCGAGGCCGCGGCTTGGCCGGCGCGCAAGGCCGCCATGGATCCGAAGCTCACGCTTCCCGCCTTGCAGGCCTCCCTGCCGGAGACCTGGTCCGCCCTCGTCGGCGTCGTCACGGCGTTCCGCAGCGGCAGTCTGCCGGCCATCCTCGACGCCCTCAAGGCGAGCGACGCGAGCCCCGTCGGCAGCAAAGTCGTGACCGCCTTCGTCGAGACGAACAGGATCGGCTGGGCCTGGCCGCTCTCCGATCCGAACTTAGCTTACGCGCGCGTCAACATCGGCAATCGCTTAGCCCGCTATATCGTGGGGCTGACCCGCGCCGACTTCACCAAGGTCGCCGCCGGTATCGCCACAGATTGGCAGACCGAGGTCCTGGTCGAGCCCACCCGCATCGCCTCCTTCGCGTCGATCCCGACCCGCGGCAGCCTGATCAAGCGCGGCGGCGGCACGCTCACGCTCACCGGCACCAACACCTATTCCGGCGGCACCACCCTGGCCGGCGGCACGCTCTCGGTCGCCCGCGACGCCAGCCTCGGCGCCGCCGCCGCCCCGCTGACCTTCGACGGCGGCGTCCTGAAGGTGACCGGCACCGGCTTCACCGCCACCTCACGCCCGATCACCTGGGCGAACGGCGGCGGCGGGCTCGACATCGCCGACCCGGCCAACACCTTCACCCTCACCCAATCGCTCACCGGAGCCGGCGGCCTGGCCAAGCTCGGCGCCGGAACCCTCGCGCTCTCGGGCACCAACACCTACGCGGGCGCCACAACCATCGCGGCCGGCACACTCCTGGCCCGCGGCGGCCAGGCCATCGGCGACCGCAGCGCCGTGCTCATCGGCGCCGGCGCCACCCTGGCGCTCGCCGACGGCGAGACCGTCGGCTCGCTCGCCGGTCAGGGCCGCGTCGCGCTCGGATCCGCCCGCCTCACCGCCGGCGGCGACGGCTCCTCCACCACCTTCGCCGGGACCCTCGACGGCACCGGCGGACTGACCAAGGCCGGCGCCGGCACGCTCACCCTGGCGGGCGCCAACACCTACACCGGCGGCACCACCATCGCGGCCGGGACCCTGCAGGTCGGCGCCGGCGGCACCACGGGCAGCCTCGTCGGCGACGTCGCCAACGCCGGCACCCTGGCGTTCGACCGCGCCGACGCCGTCACCTTCGCGGGCACCGTCTCGGGCACCGGCGACCTGGTCCAGCGCGGCGCCGGCACCCTCACGCTCACCGGGGCCCACAGCTTCACCGGCCTGACCACCGTGGCCGCCGGCGGGCTCAACCTCACCGCCAGCGCCAGCCTGGTCTCGCCGGTGGTCACCCTGGCCGGCACCACGCTCACCCATGCCGGCAGCCTCACGGGCGGCCTCACCAACGCCGGCTCCGCGCTCACCAGCGGCACGATCGCGGGCGGGATCACCAACACCGGCAGCCTCACCGCCACCGGGGGCACGCTCGACGGCGCCATCCGCAACGCCGGGCAGCTCGCCGTCACCGGGCCGGTCTCCTCGGATGCCGGCTTCGCCAACGCCGCCGGCGCCAGCCTGACCGTCTCCGGCCGCTACGCCCTGGCCGGCGGCCTCGACAACGCCGGCACCGTCGCGATCGCCGACGGCAGCCGCCTCGTCGCCGGCCGCATCGCCAATGCCGGCCTGCTCACCGTCGCGGCCCAGGCCAGCGTGGTCGACGACCTCGTCAACACCGGCCGCCTGGTCAACGCCGGCGCCTACACCGCCGACGCGGTCAACGCCCCGGGCGGCACCCTGATCAACACCGGCCGCTTCACCACCGTCTCGGCCCCGTTCGCCAACGCCGGCACCCTGGTCACCACCGGCAGCCTCACCGGCGGGCTCACCAACACCGGCGCCGTCCAGGCCGCCGGCGTGCTCGCCGGGCCGGTGAGCAACGCGCCCGGCGCGGTGATCGCGCTCACCGGCCCCACCACCGGCATCACCCGGCTCGCCAACGACGGCGCGTTCGACCTCGGCGGCACCGCCCTCACCGTCGGCTCGCTCGCCGGCACCACCGCCACCGCCACGCTCGGCAACGGCCGGCTCACCGTCGGCACCGACGGCAGCGCGTCCGACTATGCCGGCCAGATCGTCGACGGCACCAGCCCGACCAGCCTGACCAAGGTCGGCGCCGGCACCCTGACGCTCTCCGGGCTCAGCAGCTTCTCGGGGCCGGTCAGCGTGCAGGGCGGCGACCTCGCGGTCACCGGCGCCCTGCCCAACGCCGCGCTCAGCCTCGGTTCCGGCAGCCGGCTCACCGGCGACGGCTGGTTCGGCAGCCTGAGCCTCGGCGCCGGCAGCGTGCTCAGCCCCGGTACCGGATCGAGCCCCCTCGGGCGCATCACCGTCGCCGGCAGCCTCACCCTGGCGCCCGGCTCGGTCTACCGGGTCGACGCCGCCGCCGACGGCCGCGCCGACCGCGTCGCGGTCGGCGGCAGCGCCACGGTGGCGGGCGCCCGGGTCGAGGCGGTGGCCGGCGCCGGCCCGTGGTCCGCGCGCACCCACTACACCATCCTGAGCGCCGCCGGCGGCGTCCAGGGCCGGTTCGCCGGGGTGTCGAGCAGCTTCGCGTTCCTGACCCCGTTCCTCGGCTACGAGCCGAACGCCGTGACCCTGACGCTGGCGCGCAACGACCTCGACTTCGCCGCGGTGGCGCACACCCGCAACCAGCGCGCGGCGGCCGCCGCCGTGCAGGCCAGGGCGGTCGGCTCGGCGCTGTACGACGCGGTCGCGACCCTGTCGGCGCCCCAGGCCCGGCGGCGTTCGCCGGGCTGGCGGGCGACGCCCATGCCGGGCTGGCCTCCACCGCCTTCGCCAATGCCGGCCTCACTCGCGAGGCGGTGCTCGACCGGCTGCGCTGGGGGCCGCCCGGAGGCGCGCGATTACGGCGCCCTGCCGGCCGCCTACACCGCCGACCGGCCCGGGGAGCCGGTGGAGCCGGTGGCGGTCCCGGCGCGGGTGTTCGACCCGCGGGTCGTGAGCCTGTGGGGCCAGGGGCTGGGCAGCCTCGGCCACGTCCGGGCCGACGTCAACGCCGCCGCCCTGTCGCGCCGGAGCGCCGGCTTCGTCATGGGCGTGGACGCGCGCCTGGACGGGCTCGGCCTCGGCGGGCTGCGGCTCGGCGTGGTCGGCGGCCATGTCGAGACCGATCTCGCCAGCCCCGGCCAGGTCCAGACCGGGACGCTGGCGAGCACGTTCGGCGGCATCTACGGCAGCCTGGAGGCGGGTCCGGCGGTGGTGCGGTTCGGCGCGCTGGCGGCCGACGAGCCGGCGCGGCTGCGCCGGGTCGTGGCGTTCCCGGGCTGACCGACACGCCGAGCGCGCGCACCGGCGGGCGCAGCGTCCAGGGTTTTGGCGAGGCCGGCTACCGGATGGCGCTCGGCGCCGGCACGGTGCTGGAGCCGTTCGTCGGCGCGGGCGCCGTGGCGCTCGGCGCGACCGCTTCGCCGAGCAGGGCGGGGCGGCCGCGCTCATGGGCGCGGCCCGCGCCAGCCTGCTGCCGACCGCGACCGCGGGCGTGCGCGCGGAAGGCCAGCTCGATCCGGAGGCGGCGCTGCCGGTGTCGGTGCACGCGCTCGCCGGCTACCGGCGCACCTTCGGCGACGTCGTGCCGAGCGCGGTGCTGGCGTTCCGGGGCACCGGCGCCCGGTTCGTGAGCGCGGGCCTGCCGATCGACCGCGACGCCCTGGTCGCCGAGGCCGGCCTGTCGGTGCTGCTCACCCCGGCGGCCTCGCTCGGCGTGTCCTACACCGGCCAGATCGGCGCCAGAGCCCAGGACCATGCCGCCAAGGGCGCCTTCACGGTCCGGTTCTGAACAGGCCTACGCGCGGCGGGGATCACGCGAGCGCGCGGCAGGCGGCAGCTCGCTATGCGGCGGCACAGCCCGCTCCCGAGGGATTGCGATACCGCTCCCGTATCGCCTGCCGTGCCCTCGCGGCGCACCGTTCGCCGAGCGCGGGACCCTTCAGGCTCCGCTCGGAACGCCCCCTCACTCCACCCGGCCGCCCCGCCCCCCGAGGCGGCCGGGGAGGCCGGTCAGGCGGTCCTTCATGGCCAGCACCTTCTGCACCTTGGCGCCGAGGGTGAGGAGTTGCACCAGGCGCTCGGTGTCGAGGCGGCGGACGTCGGCGTACCAGCCCGCGAAGAGCTCGAACAGGTCGTGCATCTCCCGGAGCCGGCCTTGCGCGTGGCGCTCGACCTCGGATTCGGCCTCCTGCATCAGCAACTCGCGCAGCAGGGTCAGGGTCGGGTCGATCTCGCGCTTCTTGCGCTCCTCGACCAGGGTGCGGACGATCTGCCAGATGTCCTCCGGGGTGGCAAAATAGTCCCGCCGGTCGCCGGGCACGTGCAGCAGCCGCACCAGGTTCCAGGCCTGCAGCTCCTTGAGCCCCATGCTGACGTTGGAGCGGGAGACGCCCAGCCGCTCCACCATCTCGTCGGCGTTGAGCGGGCGCTCGGCGACGAACAGCAGGGCGTAGATCTGCCCCACGGTCCGGTTGATGCCCCAGCGAGACCCCATCTCGCCGAAATGCAGCACGAAGGTCTGGACCAGGGGAGGCAGGTGCACGGCGGCGATCCGTCGGACGGTGAGCCCCCAAAGCGGGCGGGGGTTCGAGGCGGGGGTTCGGAGCGCGCGCCGCCGACGTGGAGACCGGTTCGACGGAGACGAGCGCGTTCGATGGAGGCGTGAGGCCGGCTTATCAGCTCTTGAGCCAGAACCGGAGGAGCGTCGCGACGGCCCCGAGGCCGAGGATGCTCCCGGCCCAGAGCGCGACGTACCAGGCGAGGCGCGTCCACAGGGGCGGCGGGGTTGCAGGCTCCATCAGTGATACCCGTGCGCGTCGACCTTGCCGCGGAACACCCAGTACGAATACGCGGTGTAGATCAGGATGATCGGGATCAGGACCGAGGCGCCGACCAGCATGAACATCTGGCTCGACGCGGGGGCGGCGGCCTGCCAGATCGTGATCCGGCCCGGCACCACGTCGGGGAAGATGCTGATCCCCAGCCCCAGGAACGAGAGGGCGAACAGGCCGAGCGCGATCAGGAACGGGGCCCGCTCGCCGCCGCCCCGCAGGGTCCGCCACAGGGCGACGGCGGCCAGCGCCACGAGCAGCGGCACCTGCGCGGTGACGAGCACGTTCGGCATCGCCAGCCAGCGCTCGAAGTAGCGGCCCTGCAGGAACGGCGTCGCGGCGCTGACCAGGGCGATCGCCGCCACCGTGGCGACGGTGAGGCGCAGGGCCAGGCGGCGGGCCTGGAGCTGGAGCAGCCCCTCCGTGCGCATCACCAGCCAGGTCGCCCCGAGGAGCGCGTACGCGATCACCAGGCTCGCGCCGACCAGCAGGCTGAACGGCGTCAGCCAGTCCCACCAGCCGCCGGCATAGGCCCGGCCCTCGACCGCGATGCCCTGCAGCAGCGCGCCGAGCGCGATCCCCTGGGCGAGCGCCGCCACCAGCGAGCCGCCCGTGAAGGCGACATCCCAGGCCGCCCGGTGGCCGGGATCGCGCCAGCGGAACTCGAACGCCACGCCCCGGAAGATCAGCCCGAGCAGCATGGCGATGATCGGCGCGTAGAGCGCCGGCAGGATCACCGCGTAGGCCAGCGGGAAGGCCGCGAACAGCCCGCCGCCGCCCAGCACCAGCCAGGTCTCGTTGCCGTCCCAGACCGGGGCGACCGAGTTCATCGCGGTGTCGCGCTCGGGCCCCGGCCGCAGGGCCGGGAACAGGATCCCGATGCCGAGATCGAAGCCGTCCATGACGATGTAGGCGAAGACCGCGAAGGCGATCACGAACGCCCAGATCACGGTGAGATCGACGTTGTAGACCATGGCTGCCTCACTCGGCCGGCTGGAGGTGGCGGTCGGGATCGACCGACGGGGCGGGGGTGATGCCGGCGGTGCGGATCGGCGTGCCGGGTTCGATCCCGGTCTCGCCGGCATGGGGCGGCTGGGCCATCAGGCGCAGGATGTACAGAACCCCCATGGCGAAGACGGAAAAATAGATCACCACGAAGGCGGTGAGCGAGGCGGCCACGGCCGGGCCGTGGAGCGGCGAGGCGGATTGGGCGGTCCGCAGCAGGCCGTAGACCGTGTAGGGCTGGCGCCCGACCTCGGTGGTGATCCAGCCGGCCAGCACCGCCACGAAGCCCGCCGGGCCCATGGCGAGCGCGAACCGATGCAGCGGGCTCCACCGGTAGAGCGCCCCGCGCCAGCGCGCGAGCAGGCTCAGGGCCCCGAGCAGCAGCATCAGCATGCCGAGCCCGACCATGATGCGGAACGACCAGAACACGATCGGCACCGGCGGCCAGTCCGTCCGGGGAAGGCTGTCGAGGCCGGCCAGCGGCGCGTCCAGGCTGTGCTTGAGCACCAGCGAGGACAGCTTCGGGATCTCCACGGCGTAGCGGACCGTGCCGGCCTCCTGGTCGGGCAGGCCGAACAGCACCAGGGGCGCCCCGTCCGGATGGCTCTGGAAGTGGCCCTCCATGGCCATGACCTTGGCGGGCTGGTGCTCCAGCGTGTTGAGGCCGTGGGCGTCGCCGGCGAGGATCTGGGCCGGCGCCACCAGGGCGGCCATCCACATCGCCATCGAGAACATCGTCCGGGCCGCCGGGTTGGCCCGGTCGCGCAGCAGGTGCCAGGCGCCGACCGCGCCGACCACGAGCGCGGTGGTCAGGTAGGCCGCCAGCACCATGTGGACGAGCCGGTACGGGAAGGACGGGTTGAACACGATCGCCCACCAGTCCAGCGGCACGAACTGGCCCTCGGCGTTGGTGCCGTACCCCGCCGGCGTCTGCATCCACGAGTTCACCGACAGGATCCAGAACGCCGAGAAGAAGGTCCCGAACGCCACCATCAGGGTCGCGGCGAAGTGCAGGCGTGGGCCGACCTTGCGCATGCCGAACAGCATCACCCCCAGGAAGCCCGCCTCCAGGAAGAAGGCCGACAGCACCTCGTAGGCCATCATCGGGCCGAGCACCGGGCCGGTCTTGTCGGAGAAGACCGACCAGTTGGTGCCGAACTGGTAGGACATCACCAGGCCGGAGACGACGCCCATGGCGAACGCGATGGCGAAGATCTTCAGCCAGTACTTGAACAGGTCCATGAAGACCTGCCGGCCGGTGGCGAGCCACAGGCCCTCCAGCACGGCCAGAAAGCTCGCCAGCCCGATCGAGAAGGCCGGGAACACGATGTGGAACGCCACCGTGAAGCCGAACTGGATGCGGGCGAGGATCAGGGGATCGAGGGTGTCGAGCACGATGGGTCTCCCGGCTCGGGATCTGCGACTCGGTTTATAGCATTTTCAGAAATTTCTGAAATGTCGACAAAGACAGGACAGCCATCGCGGCGACGCCGGGCCTGGACGCGCGCGCTCCGACGCGGCAGGCTCGGCGCGATTCCCCAAAACGGCCGGGCGCTTGCAAGTCGGGTGCCCACCCGCGCGCCGCGCTGCGCCGCTCCCCGGACACCAGGAGACCCCTCGCTCCATGCTCGAACCCGCTGCCGCCGCCCTCGACATGCCCCTCGACCTGTCCGCCGCGCTCTCGGAGCGCATCCGCGGCATCGGCACGAGCCAGATCGGCCTGGTGGCGGATCGCGGCCGGGACGACCCGGACGTGGTCAAGCTCTGGATCGGCGAGGGCGACCTGCCGACGCCGCCGTTCATCGTCGAGGCGGCGCACCGGGCGATGCAGGCCGGGCACACCCGCTACACCACCTCGCTCGGCCTGCCGGCCCTGCGGGCGGCGCTCGGCACCTACCACGCCCGGCACTGGGGGGTGGACGTCCCGGCGGACAGGTTCGCTGTCACGGCCGGCGGCATGAACGCGATCATGCAGGCCGCGCAGGCGCTGCTGGAGCTGGGCGACGAGATCATCATCCCGTCCCCGGCCTGGCCGAACCTCGCCGAGGCGGTCCGCATCACCGGCGGGGTGCCGGTGACGGTGCCCTACCGGATCCAGCCGGACGGGCGCTTCACGCTGCCGCTCGCCGACATCGTGGCGGCGCTGACGCCGCGCACCCGGGTGATCATGGTCAACTCGCCCTCGAACCCCACGGGCTGGACCATGCCGCTTTCGGAGATGACGGCGCTTCGCGACCTCGCCCGCGCGCGCGGCCTGTGGATCCTGTCGGACGAGGTCTACGCGCACTTCACCTACGGCAACCAGATCGCGCCGTCCTTCCTGCAGATCTGCACGGAGGACGACCGGCTGATCGTGACCAACACCTTCTCGAAGAACTGGGCGATGACCGGCTGGCGCGCCGGCTGGGTGATCTTCCCCCGGGGCCTGGCGCCGACCTTCGCCAAGCTCGGCCAGTACAGCACCACCTCGATCCCGACCTTCATCCAGCACGCCTGCGTCGCCGCGCTCGACGAGGGCGACGGCTTCATCCGCACGATGGTCGACCGCTGCGCCGAGGCGAGGGGGATCCTGGTGGAGGGGCTGGCGCGCCTGCCCGGGGTCACGGTGGCGCCGCCGGAGGGCGCCTTCTACCTCATGCCCCGGATCGCCGGCGACGAGCCGAGCCTCGACCTGGCGTTCCGCCTGCTGCGCGACGCCAAGGTCGGCGTCGCCCCGGGCACCGCCTTCGGCCCCGCGGGCGAGGGCCTGGTCCGTATCTGCTTCGCCATCAGCCCGGACTTGGCGCGGGAGGCGGTGCGGCGGTTGTCGGGGGTGTTGGGGCGGGGTTCGGCCTTAGACGCCTGAACCACCGCATCCACCCTCCCCTCTGCGGAGGAGGGTGGCCCCTGCATCAGCAGGGGTCGGGAGAGGGGAACCCGGTGTCCGGAAGAGGCAGAGCGGGCGTGCGAGCCAGAGCTTTCTCCGGCCGCGTCGCTCCCCTCTCCCGACCCGCTTCGCGGGCCACCCTCCCCCGCAGAGGGGGGAGGGAAAGCCGCGCGTCCGTCGGACCGCGGCCCGCCGCTAGCAAATAACCCTCACCGCCCCCAGCGCAGCACCAGCGCATCGTTGCGCCGGGCCAATTCGATCAGCGCCGTGCGGGTATCCGGGTGGAGCGGCTGGAGCGGCAGGCGGGCGGTCTCGTGGGCGATGACGCCGCCCTCTGCCATCAGCGCCTTGCAGGCCAACAGGCCGCATTGCCGGTTCTCGTGGTTGATCAGCGGCAGCCAGCGCGCGTAGGCGTCGAGCGCCTCGCTCCGGCGGCCGGCCGCGTAGGCGTCGGTGATCTGGCGGATGCCGTCCGGATAGGCGCCGCCGGTCATCGCCCCGGTGGCGCCGGCATCGAGGTCGGCCATCAGGGTGATCGCCTCCTCGCCGTCCCAGGGGCCGATTACCGCGTCGCCGCCCTGCGCGATCAGCGCGCGCAGCTTGCCGGCGGCTCCGGGGGTCTCGATCTTGAAGTAGGAGACGTGCTCGATCTCCCGGGCCATGCGGGCCAGGAACGCGGCCGAGAGCGGCGTGCCGGCCACCGGCGCGTCCTGGATCATGATCGGGATCGCGATCGCGTCCGAGACGCCGCGGAAGAAGTCGTAGACGCCGATGTCCGGCACCCGGATCGTGGCGCCGTGATAGGGCGGCATGACCATCACCATGGCGGCCCCCGCCTCTTGCGCCCGGCGCGAGCGCTCGGCGCAGACCTGGGTGGCGAAGTGCGTGGTCGTCACGATCACCGGCACCCGGCCGGCGACGTGGTCGAGCACCGCGTCCATCACGGTCTCGCGCTCGGCGTCGGTGAAGACGAACTGCTCGGAGAAGTTGGCCAGGATGCAGATCCCGTGGCTCCCGGCCTCGATCATGAAGTCGATCGCCCGGCGCTGTCCGTCGAGATCGAGGGCGCCCGCGGCGTCGAACACCGTGGGGGCGACCGGGAAGACGCCCCGGTAGGGCTGGGCAGGCGAGCTCATGCGCGATCCTCCGCCGGGGCGGCCCCCGGCTCACAGCGATAGACCATTGCGTGCCGCCACCGGGACGAGAGGCCAGCCCCGGATCGACACCACGCCGGCACTGTGCCGAAGGATCATCCAAGATCAACGCCCGTCCCGGCGCCGGCTCGACAAAAGCCGCGCTCTGTTTGCGATGTGCCCGGGCCGGCCGCGCAAGCCTTGGGCGACGGCGACAACCCGGTCCGGCCGCAAGAAATCTTATTCCCTACCCACAGCGCATGGGATTGATCATCACCCGGTCATGCCGGAGCCGCGCGGCGGGGTCCGGGATCCGAGAACATCAGTCGATCAAGGTCTTGCGCCGTCGAGGCCTCGTGTTCCCGCCGATCCGGGCCGTCCGGGGCGGCGCGCGCCCCGAAGAACCAAACACCTGGAACCGTGCGGCCCACTGGAAGACTCTGCTTTCAGGCGACGGAGCCGCCCCGACTCGGCGTAGGCGCCGCGCGCCCCGCTTGGTATAGGGCTCTCGGCCCGGCCCGGTCGGCGACGACGCGGCGACGAGCCACCCCGGTTTTCCAATCCGCGCGTCGCGACAGAACCGTCCTGGACGATCTTGCCGGACGGGCGGCGGGGATCCGGGTCCGTGGTTTCAACGCTTTCGCTCTGGAGTTCGTCGTGATGCGTCTTGTCCCCGCCGCCCGCGCGGCCGTCTTCGCCGCGGCCGCCCTGCTCCTCGGCGTCTCCGCGCGGGCCGACGACCTCGACGCGATCCGGGCCGCCAAGACCCTGCGGATCGGCACCGAGGGCACCTACGCGCCGTTCTCCTTCCACGACGCCTCCGGGGCGCTGGCCGGGTTCGACGTGGAGATCGGCCGCAAGGTGGCGGACAAACTCGGCGTCGCGCCGCAATTCCTCGAAGGCAAGTGGGATGGCCTGATCGCCGGGCTCGACGCCAAGCGCTACGACGTGGTGATCAACCAGGTCGGCATCACCAAGGAGCGCCAGGCGAAGTTCGATTTCTCCGAGCCCTATATCCGCTCCCGGGCGGTGCTGATCACCCGCGCCGACACCGGCACGATCACGGGGTTCGCCGACCTCAAGGGCAAGAAATCCGCCCAGAGCCTGAGCAGCAACTTCGCGCGGCTCGCCACCGAATCCGGGGCCGAATTGGTCGGCACCGACGGGTTCGACCAGTCGATCCAGCTGGTCATCACCGGCCGCGCCGACGCGACCATCAACGACAACCTGTCCTTCCTCGACTTCCACAAGCAGAAGCCGAACGCCCCCGTGAAGATCGTCGCCCAGAAGGACGACGCCGACGCGTCCGGCATCCTCCTGCGCAAGAACAACCCCGACCTGAAGGCCGCCCTCGACAAGGCGCTGGCCGAGATCAAGGCCGACGGCAGCTACGCGGCGATCGCGCAGAATTATTTCGGGGCGGACGTGTCTCGATAGGCGGGTCATCGCCTGCAGGGCGCGGCGGAACACGCGCCCTCCCCGGGCTACGATGTTCGCACATCGCAATTCGGACCGTCGGCGGCGGGAAGAGAAGTCCCTTTCGAGGCAGACACGCCCCCTCTCTCCCCCCTTTGCGGGGGAGGGAGACGCGCCTGGGTCCAGCCGTCGCTTCATCCGGCTACGATGTCCGAACATCGTAGCCCGCACGGGAGAGCGGACCCACGCCTTGTCCGGACAGGTTTGAGCCCGTCAGCCCCCGCCGGGCGGGTTCGGTCACCGAACCGTATTCCCCCGACAGGCGCGGGCGATCCGAAACCGACCCGAAAAATCCCCCGCGCGATCCGCGGCGCAAACCCGTATAGACCGTCGCCCGATCCCGCAGGAAACACCGTCCCGTGCCGCACTGGCTCGACCTCATGCTCCAGTCGCTCGGGCCGCTGCTCGAAGCCTGTCTCCGGTTCACCGTGCCGCTGACGCTCATCGCCTTCGGGCTCGGGCTGAGCCTCGGCCTGGCGGTGGCGCTCGCGCGCCTGTTCGGGCCGCGCCCGGTGGCGGCGCTCGCCTGGACCTATGTCTGGATCTTCCGGGGCACGCCGCTGCTGGTGCAGCTGTTCGTGATCTTCTACGGCCTGCCCAGCGCCGGCATCCTGATCGACGCCTTCCCGGCCGCGGTGATCGGCTTCACGCTCAACGTCGGCGCCTACGCGTCCGAGATCGTGCGCGCCGCCATCGCGTCGATCCCGAAGGGCCAGTGGGAGGCCGCCTACGCCACCGGGATGACCCCCGCCCAGGCCCTGCGCCGCACGATCCTGCCCCAGGCGGGGCGGGTGGCGGTGCCGTCCCTGTCCAACAGCTTCATCGCGCTCGTGAAGGACACCTCGCTCGCCGCCGCGATCACCGTGCCGGAGATGTTCCAGGCGGCCCAGCGCATCGTGGCGGTGACCTACGAGCCGCTGATCCTCTACGCCGAGGCGGCGCTGATCTACCTCGTGCTGTGCTCGGGCCTGTCCTGGCTGCAGGGCGGGCTGGAGCGGCGCCTCGGGCGCTACGGCGGCTACCTGGAGGCGCGCGCGTGATCGCCCTCCAGGCCATCGAGAAGCGCTTCGGCGACACCCCGATCCTGCGCGGCATCGACCTGACGGTCCCGGAGGGGAAGGTCACCGCGCTGATCGGCCCGTCGGGCTCGGGCAAGTCGACCCTGCTGCGCTGCGTGAACCTGCTCGAGATCCCGCAGGCCGGCACGCTGGTGCTCGGCGACCAGCGCCTCACCTTCCGGCCCGGCACGGCGCCGGCCCGGCGGGACCTGCTGGCGGTCCGGCGCCAGACCGGCATGGTGTTCCAGAACTTCCAGCTGTTTCCCCACCGCACGGTGATCGAGAACATCACCGAGGGGCTGATCACGGTCGGCAAATGGCCCCGGGCCGCGGCCCGGGTCCGGGCGCTGGAATTGCTGGCGCGGGTCGGCCTCGCCCACAAGGCCGAGGCGTGGCCGGCGAGCCTGTCGGGCGGCCAGCAGCAGCGGGTGGCGATCGCCCGGGCGCTCGCCCCCTCCCCGCGCCTGCTGCTGTGCGACGAGCCGACCTCCGCGCTCGATCCCGAACTCGCCGCCGAGGTGGTGGACGTGCTGGCCGGCCTCGCCCGCGAGGGCATGACCATGCTGATGGCGACCCACGACCTGCGCCTCGCCCGGCGGGTCGCCGACACGGTGGCGTTCCTAGACGGCGGCGCGCTTGTGGAGCAGGGACCGCCGGCCGAGCTGTTCGCCCGGCCCGCCGACCCGCGCACCCGCCGCTTCGTCCAGACCCTGCTCGGCGAGGCCGGCGCCTGAGGCTCAGCCGGACAGGCAGCGCAGGCTCAGCAGGTTGTCGAGGGTGAGTGCGGTGCCGAACACCAGCGGCCGCCAGGCCGGCATCGTCGCCAGGACCAGGCCGGCCCCGAGCACGAGCCAGGGAACCAGGGTCGGCAGGGCCAGGGTCGGCCGGGCGCTTCGCCGACGCCTCACGCCGCCCCCTCCCGGCGGCCCGCCCGGACCAGCAGCCAGCCGGCGACCAGCATGGCGACGCCCCAGACCAGGAACCCGACATCCCAGAAGATCCACTGGTCCCGGGGCATCGTCTCGTTGACGTGGTGGGCGCCGAGGATCTCGTGGTCGATCACGCCCTCGACGAGGTTGAACAGGCCCCAGCCGATCAGCAGCGAGCCGGCCAGCAACCTGTTCGACCAGGCCAGGTGCTCCCGGTGGGCGGCGCGCCACAGGATGAACAGCCCGAGCACCACGAACACGTAGGTGGCGCTGTGGAAGATCCCGTCCCAGCGGGTGTTAAGCTCGAGGTTCGGGATCGAATCGATCGGGTACCAGCTGCTCACCATGTGGTGCCATTGCAGGATCTGGTGCAGCACGATCCCGTCGAAGAAGCCGCCGAGCCCCAGCCCGAACAGGATCCCGGCGCTGAGCGGAAACGAGCGGATTTCGGATGCCGCCGCCGTCATGACGCGGCCGAAGAGCGGGCGGCGGTCCCGGGCGCGTCGTCATCGGCCGTGGACACCAGCCGGAAATAGAGGCCCAGCCCCCCCAGGAACACCGCCAGCCCCAGCCAAGTCGCCGTGGCGGCAAAGCCCGGCCCCATGATCGCCAGCGCCGCGCTGTGCCCGGCGATGAGGTCGGCGCCGGCCAGCAGCACGCCGACGCAGCTTTCCCCGACCAGGAACCCCGAGGCCAGGAGCACGCCCCGGCGGCGGGCGGCGGCGAGCACGGTATCCCGCCGGTCACCCCGGACCCGGCGGCGCAGGCGGCGCTCGGCGAGCCAGCCCAGGATGCCGCCGATGGCGATCGTCACCTCGACGGAGAGCGGCAGGTACATGCCGATCCCCACGGTGAGCGCCGGGAAGGTGAGGTCGCGGCGCTTCAGCCACGCCTCGGCCGCCACCAGCACGATGCCGAGCCCGGCGCCGATCAGCACCATGGTCCAGGGCAGCGCGCCGTGCGTGATGCCCTGCGCGATCTGGGTCATCAGGGCGGCCTGAGGCGCCGGCAGGGCGCTCGCCGGGTCGAGCCCCTCCCGCGAGGGGGCGCCGACGAAGCCGTAGGCCTGGTAGAGCAGCGACAGCAGCGGCGCGATCACCAGGGCGCCGACCCCGACGCCGATGACCAGCGCGACCTGCTGGTGCCACGGGGTGGCGCCCACCACCTGTCCGGTCTTGAGGTCCTGCAGGTTGTCGTTGGCGATCGACGCGGTCGTCACGATGACGGCGGTGAGCAGCAGCGCCATGCCGGTGACGAACCGGTCGCCGTCGGGGCCGGTCGCGTGGCCCAGCAGCAGCGGCAGCAGCAGCGCGGTCGCCATGGTGGTGAGGATCCCGATCCCCGAGATCGGGCTCGACGAGGAGCCGAGCAGGCCCGCGAGGTAGCCGCAGGCGGCGGCCATGAGGAAGCCGAACAGCACCATGAACAAAGTCGCCGCGACCGCGAAGACGATCAGCGTGCCGCCGAGCCCGGCCGGCTGGGCGAAGTCGGCAAACAGCAGCGCCAGCGGCACGCACAGGGCCAGCGCCCCGCCCGCGACCCAGGTGATCGGCAGGTCCCGCTCCTCGCGCGGGTGGTCCGCGCCGAGGCCGCCGCCGGCCGACGACAGGGCCGTGGGATGCTGGCCGCGATCGGGCGGGCGAGCGAGGCCACCGTCCACAGGCCGCCCACCGCGATGATCCCGGCCCCCATCAGGCGTACCTCCTCCGACCAGACCGCCTCGGCGGCCTGCCCGGCGGTCTTGCCCGGATCGGGCGAGAGCGCGGTCAGGATCGGGACGGCGATGCCCCAGGCGATCAGCACGCCGGTCAGCAGCGCGAGGCACGCCCCGATGCCCACGAGATAGCCGACGCCGACCAGCGCCAGGGAGAACCCGGTCCCGGTGCGGAAGGCGGCGCCCCCGAGGCTGATCGCGCCGGAGAGCCCCTCGCCCAGGAGCTTCAGCCCCGTGGTGGCGAGCCCGACGATTCCGGCCGCCCCGGCGGCGGCCAGCAGGTCGCGCAGGCCGTGGCCGCCCTCCTCCTCGTGGCCGGTCTTGAGCACCTCGGCTGCGGCGATGCCCTCCGGGTAGGGCAGGTCGCTGCCCGAGACCAGCGCCCGCCGCAACGGGATCGAGAACGCCACGCCGAGCAGCCCGCCCAGGGCGCAGACCGCCGTGGTCTGCCAGAACGGGAAGCCGTGCCAATGCCCGATCAGGACGAGACCCGGCAGGACCAGGATCACGTTGCACAGGGTGCCGGCCGCCGAGGCCTGGGTCTGGACGATGTTGTTCTCGAGGATGCCGGCGCCGCCCATCAGCCGGAACGCGCCCATCGACAGCATTGCGGCCGGGATCGAGGACGAGAACGTCATCCCGGTCTTCAACCCCATGTAGAGGTTGGCCGCCATGAAGACGATCGTGATGGCGGCCCCGAGCACGATGCCGCGCAGGGTCAACTCCGCCTGATGCGCCTGAGCGGTCGAGGTTTTCGGCCCGGTCTCGGTCTTTGGCGCGGTCTCGGGCGCCAGTCTAGGACTGGTGGCGTCCATTCTGCCCCCATGCTGTCGTCCCGCAAACCACCGCAGTCGCGAAAGCTATCCCGCCTGCGGCGTTGCGACGGGGTCGGGAGGGGAACGGGACGGTGGATGGGACGGGGACAGGACGGGGACGGAGCCCGTCGCGACGGCGCGCGGCCACGCTCCACGGCCCGAGCCGGCAGCGCGCGCGCGTCGGATTACCGACCCGGGGGCGGCTTCGCGGAAACGGCCCGGTACGCGCTGGGGCTCAGGCCGTAGCGCGCCTTGAAGCGGCGGGCGAAATGGGCCTGATTGGTGAAGCCACTGCCATACGCGAGGTTGCCGATCGCGATGTGGGCGCAGCCCGGATCCGCCAGGCGCTCGGCCGCGGAGTCCAGCCGGCGCTGCCAGATCCAGTCGGAAATGTGCTGGCCGCGCTCGTGGAACAGCTCCTGCAGACGGCGCAAGGAGACCCCGACGGCGGCCGCGAGACGGGGCGGGTCGAGGGTCGTGTCGCCCAGGTTGGCCTCGACATGGGCCTTGGCGCGCTGGACCACGACGCTGCCGTGGAGCGGTCGCGGCACCTCCCTGGCCAGCCGCTCGGCGAGGCTCGCCACGATCAGGTCGATGCCGACACCGGCCATGCGTTCGGCCGTCACGGCGTCGAGGTCCGCGTAGACCCGGACGAGATCGGTGAAGAAGGCCTTCACCAGCACGCCGGTGCCGTCGTCGCCCCCGAACGTCAGGGCGGTGAGGTGCTGGGTCGGCCCCAGCATGTGCGTCAGGGGCGCGACCGGGATCTCGAGCACGAGGGACTGATTGCTGGGCCCCGAGATGTGCACGTTCGGCCGGTCGGCCAGCAGCACGATCTCGCCGGGCCCCTGGATGGCCTCCCGGCCATCCTGGATGTTGATCGAGCGGCCTTCGAGCTGGATCAGCGCGAACACCGCCCCCGTCCGCTCGCGCCGACGCAGGGTCTGCGGCGTGATCTCCGACCGCACGTTGCTTTCGCGAATGCGGGTGATCCGCAAGCTGCCGACATCGGCCGCCTGTATCAGTCCTTCGAAAGGCCGATCACAAGTCTGACTCAGCTCAATTGGCCCCATGCGGTCGGAGATGACTTCACACCACAGTTTGAACCGCGTGTTTTCTTTGACTTCGCATGTAGAAAGGACTGTCTGCACACACCCTCGCGCACATCGCCGACGATTCGAGATTTGGAACCGTCATCGCAGGATGGCCCGGTCTTAATCTTATCATACGTTATTTTACTCCGTTTTAGACCGCCGCCGGTACTGGTCTTGCAACTGGTCTTGCAACTGGTCTTGCAGACGCATCCCGTACGGTGACGATCGGACCTGCGGCCGGCGGCACCCTGGCGTTGGGCTGCGGCTTCGCCAGCCGGGCCCGTTTCTCTCGCCGTTTGAACGCACGCCTCGGCATGGCACCCAGCGCGTATCGCCACGCGGCTCTCCTCTGCACCCCGGCACGTTTCGACGAGGCGTGAAGCCCCCGGATCGATGCCGGCCGGTCACGCGTTTGTAGGAGAGCCGTCGATTCAGTGCGCTCGCCGATGCCGAACCAGTATTCGTTTCGGCGGCGAGCGCGAACGGCTCTTAGCCCGGGAGGATCGTCGTGGGACTCACTGCGTTCGTTTTTTTCGTCGTGCCCTGGATGCTGGTCGCGGCATGGATGTTCCGCTCGGCCAACGCCGTGCGGATGGGCGTGCCGGCTGCGCCCTGGCGCCCCCTGACGGATTTCCCGCCGCCACCGCGCGACCAGCGGGCCATGGTCGAGACCGGCACCGTGCCGAAGGGCGCGGCCACCGATACCGACGACGACAAGCACCGGCCGCTCCAGATGGTGTGAGATTTTTCGCCGGGGTCCAGGGTCTTTCGCGCGGCTGACCCGCCGCGCGCGATCCGGCGCGCCTCCGGTCCAAAGCCTGTCCGATCCGCGCCGTGGTTGGGACGCCATCGGTTCGAAGCGCCCTCGCCCCGGCTGGGCTCGACCGGACGTCGCCGGTCGCGCCGACGGATTTTTAGGCCGCAACCCGATCTTCCGCGGCAGGACGATGCGCCGATCCGGCGCGAACCCGTGCCCTCCCCCGGCCCGCCACGACATTCGCACATCGCTGCCGGATGAACGCAAGGGCCAGCCCCAAGCGCGGCTCCCTCCCCTGTGTGAGAGGAGGATCCACACGCCTCCTTGGGAGAGAAGCGACCGGCCCCGGCCGTAGCGCGCATCCGACGCGCCGGGCAAGCTCCACGAGCGACGCCGGACAACGAGCCCGGCCTCGACGGGGCCTCACATGCCGGCATGCTCCAGCAGGTGCAGGTTGAAGCTCCCGTCCTCCGCTTGCCACAGGCCGCGCGGCTGCCAGCCGCTCCGGCGGGCCAGCGCCTGGAAGGCCGCCGACGTGTACTTGTGGGAGGTGTCGGTGCGGATGCGCTCGCCCGCCGCAAACGCGATCGCCTGCCCGCCGAGGTGATAGGTGGCCGGACGGAGCGCCTCGAGATGCGCCTCGACCCGTTGCGGATCGGGGCACAGGGTGATCCCGTGCCGGAAGTTGTCGAGGTCGAAGTCGGCCCCGAGCTCGCGGTTGAGCCGGACCAGGATGTTCCGGTGGAACGCCGCCATCAGACCGTCCGCGCCGGCATAGGCCCGCTGCAGGCGCTCGGGCTCGACCGTGGCGTCGGCGCCCACCAGGAACAGGCTGGGCCCGAGGGTCGTGCGCGCCCGCTCCAGGAACAGGCCGGCCTCCGGGGGCGCGAAGTTGCCGATGCTGGTGCCCGGGTAGAAGCCCAGGATGCCGCCCGGCCCCGCCGCGACGGGGAGCGGCACCGGCTTGGCGTAGTCGGCGCAGACCGGCACCATGGCGATGTCGGGGTAATCCGCGGCCAGGCGCCGGATCGCGCCCTCCAGGTATTCGCCGGAGATGTCGATCGCCACGTAGGCGGCCGGCCGGGTCAGCGCGTCGAGCAGGGTGCGGATCTTGCGGCTGGCGCCGCTGCCGAACTCCACCACGGTCACGCCCGGTGCGACCTTGCCGGCCAGCTCGGCGGCGACCCGGGGCAGCAGCGCCATCTCCTGGCGGGTCGGATAGTAATCGGGGCTGTGGCAGATCCGGTCGAACAGGTCCGAGCCGGTCTCGTCCCAGAGATACTTGCCCGGCAGGGTCTTCACCTCGGCCGTGAGGCCGGCCAGAACATCGTTCAGGACCTCGTCGTTCAGGACCTCTTCGCGCCCGCCATCGGCCTCGCTCATGACCGGGTCCCTGGCCGGGTCCCTGGCCGGGTCACCGTGAGCACCACCAAGGCGAGGCGCTCGACGGCGGCATATTCCGGGTTGGCCAACTCCTCACCGTACTCGTCCGGATCGAACTCGCGGTAGGTCCAGTCCAGGCCGGCGCGGCCGCAGGCCTCGGCCACCGCGTCCCGGAACGGGTCCGCCCCCTCGACGATCGCCGCCCCGGTGAACAGCACCAGGCTGCCCCCCGGCGCCAGCCGCGCGATCGCCTGCTCCACCACCGCCAGCGGCAGGCCGGCCCCGAGCGGACCGCCGCCATGCCGGTAGGCCCGGGCCGCCGGATCGATCATGAAGGGCGGGTTCGAGACGATCAGGTCGAACGTCCCCTCGACGTCGCGCAGCATGTCGCTGTGCCGGACATCGACGCCGTCGGTCCCGGCCAGCCGGGCGTTGACCCGGGCGGCCCGCAGCGCGGCGGGGTTGATGTCCACCAGCACCACCTCGGCGCCGGGCGACCGCTTGGCGATGCAGATCCCGGCGGCCCCGGAACCGCAGCCGAGATCGACCGCCCGGCGCACCGGCGTCGGCCGTGCCTCCACATGGGCCACCACCGCCGCGACGAAGCGCATCGTGTCCGGCCCGAAGAACACCGCATCGGTGGCGGTCGGCGGGTAGGAGGAATGCGCGAGCAATTCGCCGTCGAGGCTGGAGAACCGGACGGTCGGGCGCAGCAGCGCGCCGTCCTCGACCACGGCCCCGGCATCCCGAAGCCGGCTCAGGATCTCTCCGGACAGGATCTCGGGCCGGAACGGGCGGCTCCAGCCGATCACGTCGCGCAGCGTGCGCGCCTCGGCGTTGCACGACCGTGCGTTGACGATGGCATGGGTCGCGGGGGTCACCGTCGTAAAGGTGTAGCCGCTGTCGCGCAGGGTGCGCCCCAAGGCCAGCAGGGCGTCCTGGTTTTCGGGAAACGCTGCGGATCGGGTCATCGGCCGGACCCCGCCTGCCGGCTACGCGAAGTCTGGCGGGACCCGGGCGGGTGGTGGCCCCAGACTTCGTCGATTCTTCGCGTCGTCCGGCGCTGCGCGCGGGCCAGGACCGCGAAGGGACCGGTGCCGCCGGGCGCGCGGAGCCGGGCCGGGACGGCGATCGGGCGACGGATATCCGGGTTGGAAAGCTGCATGGGCGCGTCGGGTCGGGTCGCCGCAGGACGGCAGGAGCGGACGCCCCGCGGCCTCGATCGGCCCCGGACACGTCCGAATGAATACCACGGCAACTGGAATTCTCAGGCCTTGTTCCCGGATTTATCTCCGGACAACCGAGCGATAACCTATGTTATTCTCGAGTTATTGCCGATCCAATACTTGATGTACGCGGTAGATCTGAGCGCGTCGCCCGTGCGGCCGTTTCGCCACCCTCGCAGGGACGTGATCACCGGGCGATTTATCGTTAACCATCTGATTACCATGCGAATCTAGCGCATTCGGCGGAAACGGCGCATCCGCGCCGGCTGAGCGCGACCGATGATTGCCGCCGACACCGTATTGACCTGGTATGATCTCGCCGGGACCCATCTCGACATCTTCGGATCCCTGGGCCTGACCCTGGGATTCATTGCCGGCCTGATGCCGCGCCGCCCGTGGATGCTTGCCGGGTCGGCGGCCTGCGCCGCCTGCTTCGGCGCCCACTACCTGACGCTCGGAGCGCTCACCGGCGCCGCGATGTGTGCCATCGCGGTGGTGCAGAGCCTGGTCTCCCTGACCTGCCTCGGCGCACCGAACCGAAACGGATGGGTCCATCCCCTGTTCGCCGCCACCACCCTGCTGGCGGCCTGGCTGACGATCGCCACCTGGAACGGGACGCCCTCCGCCTGCGCGGCGATCGGCACCCTGCTGGCGACGGCCGCACGCCTGCAGGCCGCGCCCCAGACGATGCGCCTGCTGTTCCTGGGCGCGTCCCTGTGCTGGGCCGGCCACAACCTCCTCGTCGGCTCCGTGTTCGGGCTGACCTGCGATCTTCTGACCCTCCTGGGCCTCGGGATCGCCCTGTGGCGCGCCCTCCCGGCCCGGCCCATCGCGGCGCCCACCTATCTTCAGGCCTGACCTGAGGCAGCGGGCTGCGGCGATCCATCCGGGAAACCCGATGCGCCGCGGCGGTTGCCTCACTTTCCGGCCGCACAGCCGGAGGCAGCCGAGAGAACCGGGCCTTGCCTGAAGCAACCTATCCACCCCTCGACGTGCTCAAGCCGGTCGCCGAGGGCGTCTGGATCGTCGACAGCGGCCCGTTGCGGATCCTGGGCTTCCCGCTCCCGGTGCGGATGACCGTGGTCCGGCTCGGCGATGGTGGCCTGTGGCTGCATTCGCCAACCCGCTACGACGCGGCGCTGCATCGGGCGATCGAGGCGCTGGGACCGATCCGCCACCTCGTCGCGCCGAACATCGCGCACTGGACCTTCCTGAAGGATTGGCAGAGCCAGTGTCCGGAGGCGCTGACCTGGGCGGCGCCCAACCTGCGCCAGCGCGGACAGGTTCGCCGCTCCGGCCTGCGGATCGACCGCGTGCTCGGGGACGCTGCGCCTCCCGAGTGGCAGGCGGACCTGCGCCAGCAGGTGGTGCCGGGCGGCCTCGGCTTCCGCGAGGTCGCCTTCTTCCACAAGCGCAGCCGGACGCTGGTGCTCACCGACCTCGTCCTGAACCTGGAACCGGCGAAGATGCCGGCGCTCCTGCGCCCGCTGCTGCGGCTGGCCGGAATGACCGCGCCGGAGGGGAAGCCGCCGCCCTATCTGCGCCTCGTGATCAAGCTGCGTCGGCGCGACGCGGCCCGGGGCGCGGCGGATCTCGTGGCCCTCAAGCCCGAAGCCGTTGTCTTCGCGCACGGGCTCTGGTTCGCACGGGAGGGCACCGCACGCCTGCGACACTCGCTGCGCTGGCTCGGCGACTTCAGCTGACCGCCGACCGGTCGGCCGGCCGTCCCAGCCTCAGGGCTCCGCTGGCGTGTCGGTATCCCCGGAGCTGTCCAGCGACTTGGCCAGCTCCATCAACACCTCTTCCACCATGGGCGGCCAGGGTACCCTCTCCTCGTCCAACAGCCGCGCCGCGCCGACCAGGGCATTGACCTGCTCCTCGAAGATCGGCCGCTGAACCAGCTGGGCGTATCGCACCCGGGCAGCCAGGGCGGTCGCGAGGCGCTGGACCTCGGCGATCCGTGCATTCGACGCGCCGGCACCATCCCGGTTGCCCATCCCTCACCCCTTTCGGATCCTCGCAGGCCTCAGATAGGCCTCAGGATGGGGGTCTCGGCAATCCCGGCGGAAGCCGCATCAGCGATCCGAACGACCGCGAGCCGGGTCTACATGGCGCTCACGCCCTGCCCCGGGCCAAGACAGCTCACCATGCCGGAACACTAGGTCCTCCAACCGATGCGAAGATCGCCAGGGAGACCGCGGCTACCAGGATATCGCGCTTGCGATCGATAGCCCATACGGGCATCGACTCTACGCGGCGGTCGCCGATGAGCCGGGTCAGGCTTTCCGGTAATTGGCTCCGACCTGCGGGAAGCCTGACCCGGCTCCGCCTCAACCAAGCCGCGCCGATCCGCATGGAAGGCTCAGGCCGAGCGGCTCGCATCCTCGATGCGGCGCGGTGCGGTGCTGGCGAGGACCTTTCGCTTGCCGGACCTGTGGCGCACAAAATCGTCGAGGGGCTTGCAAGCCGGCAGGCCTGGTGCCGGGGTCGCCACTGCATCCAGGCATGGGGCAGCCGCTTCCGAGTCGGTCGGATCCGCCGGCAGGTCGATCCGCTGGCCGACCAAATAGGCTTCCAGGTCGATCAAGCGGTGACGCAACCGCCAGATGTCATTTTCTACGCCATTCAACTGGACAAGAAGGTCTGAGACGGTCCCTTCACGGGCCGCGATGGCCGAGAGGACGGTCGCCCGCTCGTTCAGCAACACAGCCTTGACGGTCGGGTTCATCGGGAGCCCCATTAAGCGCGACCGTGTCAGGGACTAGTAATCCCGCGCAGCCGGCAAGCCTCAATAGGACTTAGCCGATACGCCGGTTGGCGAAGTCCTGAATGGGGCGTACGAAATCTGGATGCGGCAACATCAACGGTTGGAGCTGAAAGTCCGAATCTGCGCATCAACGGAACTTTCGCTCGGCAAGTGCGTCAGTTCCACGCAGAACAAAGCGCCGGGAGGTTATCATGCGCGCGCCCTTGAAGATCGCCACCGTCGCCTTCCTCGTCGTCGGCATTCAGCAAGGCTGGGCACAATCCATCAGCCAGACGGGGACGGGGGGCGGTCCGACCACGGCTGCGAAGGCCCCACATACCGCGGCCACCGGGCAGACGGTGCCCAATCCGAACGCACTCGGACCCAGCGAGACCGGCA
The DNA here is from genome assembly GCF_008000895.1 of Methylobacterium sp. WL1. Classification (NCBI taxonomy): domain Bacteria; kingdom Pseudomonadati; phylum Pseudomonadota; class Alphaproteobacteria; order Hyphomicrobiales; family Methylobacteriaceae; genus Methylobacterium; species Methylobacterium sp. WL1. Next base: position 4,132,866 of record NZ_CP042823.1, read on the forward strand.
GCATCGAACGGCGGAGCCCAGGCGAACAGCGCAACGACGCGATCACACGCGGGATCTGCATCGGCTGTACGCGCTGACAGACGCCAATCACGTGTCCCCGAAAAGCAGCATCTAGCGGGTCGGCCAAGGATAGGCGGCCGACCCGGCGTCGCTAGCTCTCCGCCCGGAGGCTCTTGATGATGCGGCTGGCGATCTTGCGCACGGCCTCGTCGTCCCGCGCCTCGCCCTCCGCGCGGTCCCATAGGTGCGCCAAGCTGGCGTCAAGTTCATCCAGCAGTTCCGGGTGGCGGTGAGCCAGGAAGCGGATCGTGCCGAACAGCAGGTGTTCGGTGGCCATCTCGTGTCGCCGGGCGTCGGCAACTTGTTCCAGTGAGGCGGATGTTGGCTCGGTCATGGCGGTCCAACGGTCCGGGCAGATGCCGGTTCAGTCACGTCCGCACGGTGCGACCCTGCGGCACGCATCCCGAACGCTGCATCCCTGAAACCCAGGCCTGAGCTGGAATGGCGCAGCCAGGAACCGCTGTGAGCAGGGCACGGTTTGACGACTTCACAGGGAGGATGAAGATGGTGGACGCTGCGCAGATCCAGGAACACGCCGAGGTCGTCGGCTCGGACGGGGCCCATGTTGGAACCGTCGATCACATCGACAAAGGCGAGATCAAACTGACCAAGCGTGATGCGGCGGCGGGCGGCCTGCACCATTACATCCCGCTCGACTTCGTTCGGGCCGTAGAGGGCGGCAAGGTTCATCTCGACCGGCCGGCCGACGAGGTGAAGCGCGAGTGGTCGACCTCCTGATCGGCACGCATCGGCGCAGGCTCAACGCCGAAGACCGCCGATCCAGGCGGTGAGCGGCTCCACGAAGGCTGCCCAGGTCCGGGCCCAGACGGTCCCGGTTCTGCCATCCTGCGCAGGCCCGGCTGCTATGAGCGACGCCACGAACGCATCTTCCTGCACCTTGCATTCGTCGAGGGCGTTGCGTTCGTCCCCAGCCCGGCTCTGACCGGGCGGCTGATGGGCGTAGGATTCCCGCAAGCAGCGATGCCACGCCCGTTCGAGCGCGCGCGGATCGGTCGCCGTCGCCATCGCTGTCGACCCAGCGTCGATCAGGACGAGCATCGCGAGGAGGCTGAGCACGGGCGAGCGCATGACGCCTCTATGCCCGATTCGACGACCTAGTGCCTAGAACGAACAAGCAACACCTCGCGATCAGAAGCTGCCCACTCGGATGAGGCGCCAAGCCTGCGACGCCGCTCGGACCGTCGGTTGAACTTGCGGCATCGGCTTTCCCGGTCCTGGCCGCCGAACTGCAACAGTTTCCAACCCTAAGGCCCTGTAAGCCGGAGGCTCGGCAAAGGGTTACGGGATATGCGGCGCATGATGGAGAAGTGGGTACTGGGTCTCGTGCGGGTCGCGGCCTGGATCCTGGTGGCGGCGATCGTCGCCATCACGCTGGTGCCGATCGGCCTCCGTCCGGTGGTGACGGCCAATCCCAGCTTCGAGCGGGCGGCCGCCTACGCGTTGGCCGGCCTTCTTCTGACCCTGGGCTACCCGCGGCCCTGGCCGTGGATCCTGCTCGGAGCCGTGCTGCTGGCCGGCGGGCTGGAAGCCGGGCAGTCCCTCACGGGTACGCGTCACGGCCGGTTTGACGACTTCCTCGTGAAGGCGGCAGCGGCGCTGGTGGGCGGCATTGTGGGCCTCGGGTTGGCATCCTGGGTGGACCGGCGCCTCCAGGCCCGCACCAGCGGGTGACAGGGAAACCGCCGAGTTTCGGGGGCGTTGTCGTTCCGGACTCTCATGCGAGGTGCTGCCATGTTCGGCGCAGGCAAGCTCACGGGGCAGTTCTGGTTTCGGAAAACGTGGTCGGGCAAGCTGATTCTGCTCGTCGAGGAAGAAAGGCCGCGCTGGTTCAGCCGCAAGAAGCTGACTAAGCCGCGCTGGCGAGACGCACGGCTGCTCGATCTGGCCGAGGCGCCGATGCGTACACTGATGACCCTGGAGCGCGCCTACCGCGCCGAATACGGATCCAGCGCGACGCTTCCGGCCGCCGCGCCGTCGGTCAATCGCGGAACGATACCAGCGCCGATCGGGCACGCAGCCAACGCCTGAGCGCTGCCAGGTAGAAGGGCGCGGGCCGAGCATGAAGGGCAGGGCTCGGCCCGCCTGTCGTTCGGCTTCGTACCCCTCGAGGCCGCAGCGACGCCTCGAGAGACCACAGGATCGTTAAGACATCCCGAACGGGCCATCACGCGGCGGGCGCCCGGCGGCTCGACGCGCCTCGCCGTTGGGCCTGAGCCAGCGGGACGCAGTCCCACGCTTACACCGTTGCAAATCTATGTTGGTATTCATTCGATACAACAGTCGATAACCCACGGCGTCATCTGTTTTGTGCGATTTAGCGCTTGACTGTTGACAGATACAGCGATGTTCATCGCGTACTGTCCTCGCGAGAGCTGCCCATGGAAGACGACACCGCATTACCGCAAGACGATCAGACCGATGTCATTGCTCTGACCGCCGACATCGTGTCGGCATACGTATCCAACAATTCCGTCCCGATGCCCGAACTGGCGACCCTGCTGTCGCGTGTCCATGAAGCCCTCACGGGGCTTGGTCAGGCCGGCACACCCGCCGAGCCGGACGCCAAGAAGACCACGCCCGGCCAGATCCGGAAGTCGATCACCCCCGACGCGCTGATCAGTTTCATCGACGGCAAGCCGTACAAGACCCTGAAGCGGCACCTGAGCGGCCATGGCCTTACCATCGAGGCCTATCGAGAGCGTTTCGGGCTGCCGCGCGACTACCCGGCCACCGCTGCCAACTACTCGGCCATGCGCGCCGAGTTCGCCCGCACCGCAGGCCTCGGCCACAAGCGCCGGAAGCCTGCCGCGCACGCCTCCGAGGCCGCTGAGACGGTCGAGGCTCCGGCGGCAAAGCCCGCCCGCGCACGCAAGCCGGCGTGAGGTTGCGCCCGCTCCGGGGCACCCCGGCGTCGGCTGCGATCCGGTAAACCCGCGACAAATCGGAGGTCTTCATCGGGCGACGACTTCCGGTCACCGGGCTTTCGCGTTAGATCGGCTGACCAAGATCGGCAATCGAACCGACGGGCCGCGAGGAAACCCGAGATGATCCGCACGCGCTGCGCTGCGGCGGCGCTCTGATGGCGTCCACGATCGACTCCGGCCCGGACGACCGGGGCGCGCCGTTCGAGTGGATGCGCACGGCCGCCTGCCTTGTCGATGTCGAAAACTCCGACGCCGGAGCGCCGAACCGGCGCGCCCGGAGCCTGCGCCTGCACCCGTGAGCGGCTCGAAGACAGCCGCCGCCGAGGAGGATCATCATGGCTGAGTCTGAACTCGAACGGTCGGCGATGCGGCGGATCGGGTGGCGGCTGGTGCCGTTCCTGATCCTCGCCTACTTCGTGTCCTTCCTGGACCGGGTGAATGTCGGCTTCGCGGCCATCCAGATGAACCACGATGTCGGATTGACCGCCACGCTGTTCGGCTGGGGCGCCGGGATCTTCTTCCTCGGCTACTTCCTGATGGAGGTCCCCAGCAACCTGATGCTGGAGCGGTTCGGGGCGCGGCTCTGGATCGCCCGGATCATGGCGACCTGGGGTGTGATCTCCATGGCGATGGCGATGGTGCAGGGTCCCTGGTCGTTCATTGCCCTGCGTTTCCTGCTGGGCGTTGCCGAGGCCGGGTTTTTCCCGGGCGTGATCCTGTACCTGACCTACTGGTTCCCCTCGGCGTACCGGGCTCGGATCGTCGGCATCTTCATGATCTCGATCCCGATCTCGTCGTTCCTGGGCTCGCCGATCTCCGGGGCGCTGCTCGGCCTGAACGGATGGGGTCTGCGCGGCTGGCAGTGGTTGTTCATCCTGGAAGGCCTGCCCGCCGTCCTGATGGCCGGGGCCGTGCTGTGGTTCCTGCCCGATGGGCCGCGCCACGCGAAATGGCTCCCGCCGGCCGAGCGGGACTGGCTGGAGGGACGCCTGAAGGAAGAATCCGCCCGGAACGCCGCGCGCAGCGGCGGTGCCGCCTCGCCGTCGCTTGGAACGATGCTGCGCGATCGGCGGCTGATCCTGTTCGCCGCCATCTATTTCGGCTCGACCGCCAGTAGTTACGGCCTGACCTTCTGGACCCCGCAGATCGTCAAGAGCTACGGCCTGGGCAATTTCGAGACCGGCCTGCTGAACAGCGTTCCCTACGGCGTCGCCTCCGTGGCGATGATCCTGTGGGGGCGGCACAGCGACCAGGTCGGCGAGCGGCGCTGGCACCTCGCCATCCCGTTCCTGGTCCTGGCCGCAGGGCTGGCAGGCGGGACCGTCCTGAATGGGATCCTGCCGCTGGTCGGGGCGCTGACCGTCGCGGCGGTCGGCGTCTACATGCTGAAGGGGCCGTTCTGGGCCCTGGCGACCGAGGAGCTGCCGCCGGCTGCGGCGGCTGCCAGCATCGCGGCGATCAACGCTGTGGGCAATCTCGGCGGATTCCTAGGCCCCTACCTGATCGGCGCGATCAAGGATGCCACCGGCAGCTTCACTCTGAGCCTGACGCCGCTGATCCTGTTCGCGCTGATTTCGGCCGGACTGTCGCTCGTTCCTGGCCGGGCACGCGCCGCGCCGGGCGCCTCGCGAACAGCGTCGGCCCGCTGACTATCGGCTCCGTCAGCCGACCGAGTTGGGCGGAGGCCGACCTATGCTAGAGCTTGCCGACACCGGAGCCGTGCCCGACCGAATAGCGGTCGAGCACGGCTCACGGTCGTCGGTCCGACGCGTGTGCGGCGGGCGATAATGGGATCTGTGGGGTCGACGGCGTGCGTGCTGGTTCCCGATTGTCCGAGCGCTGGTTCAACGTCGCCCTCTGGCTCGTCGCACTGCTGTTCGCCTGGTTCCTGATCGGGCTGGGCTCCCTAGTCGTTGGCGACCTGCCGCAGGTGGAGCAGCACTACACCCTCGAGCAGTTCCTCGGATCCGACCAAGCCCGGGCCTCGACCGACGCGCTGAAGCAAATCCGCCGCGAGATGGACGACAGCCGGCGCCGGACGGAGCGGGACCAACTCGCCCTCGATGCCGCCCAGGCGGCCTCGGAAGGCGCCCGCGAGACCTTCGCCAATTGGCTAAAGACCAGGGATGCGACCCAGCGCGTCGATCAGGATCCGGGACTCATCGCACGCACCCGGCAGCTCGACGCACTCAAGGACGCCGAGCGGACGATCGAGGAGCGGCTGGCCGGGCTTGCCGAAACGCAGCGCACGCTGTCCGAGCGGGAGCAGGACCAGAGCCGGGTGGACGGCGAACTCCGCGCGGCGGCTCAGCAGAAGCTCGACTCGGCGGAGCGTGGCCAGGAACTCCGGGTGTTCGGCTACCGGCTCGCTCTGACCCTGCCGCTGCTGGTGCTCGCCGGATGGCTGCTGCTGAAGCGGCGGAACACGCGCAACTGGCCGTTCGTCTGGGGCTTCGCGTTCGCCGCCGCCTTCGCGTTCTTCGTCGAGCTGGTCCCGTACATGCCGAGCTACGGCGGCTACGTGCAGTACGGTGTCGGCGTGGTCGTAACGCTGGTCGGCGGTCGGGCGGCGATCAACGCCCTGCATGCCTACCGCGCACGTCAGGCGCTGGTCGAGACACGGCCCAACGAGGAGCGCCGCACCGAGATCGCCACCGATCAGGCTCTGGCCCGACTTGCCAAGAAGGTCTGCCCGGGCTGCGAGCGGCCGGTCGCGCTCGGCGATCCGAACACGAATTTCTGCCCCCATTGCGGGCTCGGCCTGTTCGAGGATTGCCAAGCCTGCACGCAGCGCAAGAGCACCTTCGAGCGGTTCTGCCACGCCTGCGGCACCCCGGGGGCCGGTGCGGTCCTGCCGGCAGCTTAAGGCGTCGCCTTCACTCCACCGAGGCTGGTGTGGGCCGTCCGACGACCCGGCTCAGCACGCGCCCGAGCTGGTCGGCGGAATAGGGCTTGTGTAGCAACTCGAAGCCGTGGGTGCCTTCCTGGGCCAGGACGTGGCTGTAGCCCGAGGTCAGCAGCACCGGCAGGTCCGGAAGGCGGCGCGCCAGCTCCTGGGCGAGCGCCAGGCCGCCCATCCCGGGCATGACCACGTCCGAGAACACCACCTCGAACCCGCCGCCGTCCCGGCCGAGCCGCTCGAGCGCCGCCTCGGCGTTGGCCGCCCAGACGGTTTCGTAGCCGAGATCCTGCAGGATCTGGGTGGCGAACTGACCGACCTCGACATTGTCCTCGACCACCAGGACCCGCTGCCCGGTGCCGAGCGGCGAGACTGTCGCCGGGACGCCCTCCGCCTCGTCGATCCCGCGATCGACCTCGACCTGCGGCAGATACAGGGTGAAGGTCGCCCCCTGCCCCGGCGCGCTGGTGACGTCGACGTTGCCGCCCGACTGCTTGGCGAATCCGAACACCTGGCTGAGGCCGAGGCCGGTGCCCTTGCCGACCTCCTTGGTGGTGAAGAACGGCTCGAACAGACGACCCAGGTCGGCCCCCGAGATCCCTGAGCCGGTATCGGTCAGCGACACCGCCACGAAGGCGGTGTCGGCCCCGGCATGCCCGCGGATCGCCGGCATAGTCCGACCGCCGGCGAGCCGCAGGGTCAGCGTGCCCTCCCCGTTCATGGCGTCCCGGGCGTTGACCGCCATGTTCACCAGGGCGGTCTCGAACTGGCTGACGTCGGCCCGGATATGGCAGGGCTCGTCCGGGACCTCGGCGATCACCCGGACGCGGGCGCCGATCACGGTGTCGAGCATGTCGGCGATCCCGCGGACCTTCTGCCCAACATGGAACACCTCGGGCTTGAGCGCCTGCCGCCGGGCGAAGGCGAGGAGCTGGCCGGTGAGCTTGGCGGCGCGGTCCACCGTGTCGGAGACCGCATCGAGGTAGCGGGTCTTGCGCGCCTCCGGCAGATCGGGCCGGCGCAGGAAGTCCACCGAGGAACGGATGATCGTCAGCAGGTTGTTGAAGTCGTGTGCGACACCGCCTGTGAGCTGGCCAACCGCCTCCATCTTCTGCGACTGACGCAGGGCGTCTTCGGCGCGCATCAGTTCGCTGGTCCGCTCGGCAACACGCTGCTCCAGCGTGTCGGTAAGGGTGCGCAGCATCATGATGGCGCGGTCGCGCTCGGCTCGATGGCCCGGCGGTCCTCAACATTGATCAGCACCCCCGGGAAGCTCAGCGGCGTCCCGTCCGGAGCGCGGTCGACCCGGCCGTTCGCCTCGATCCAGTAGTACTTCCCGTCGGTGCGCCGCACCCGGTACTGGTGCGCGTACGCCCCCCCGCGGGCGATGACCTCGTTGATCGCCGCGATCAGCCCCTGCCGGTCTTCGGGATGGACCGTAGCGATTACCTGCTCGAGGCTGAGCCCGACCCGGCCGAGGGCCGGATCGAGGCCGAAGCTGCGGGCGAAGGCCTCGTCCACGGTGAACGCGTCGGCGGGCAGATCCCACACCCAGGTGCCGATGATCGCGCCGGCCGACAGGGCGAGCTGGATGCGGTCGGCATAGAGCTGAGCCAGCGCCTGGCTCGCCTTCAGCCGCTGCTCCGCGAGCACGCGCTCGGTGGTCTCGACCACGACTGCGATCACCCCGGCCGGCTGCCCGGCCTCGTCGAGCACCGGCGAGTAGTCGAGATTCATCCAGACCTGCTCGGGTCGGCCGTAGCGGTGCAGAGTGAGTTCCTGATCCTTGTAGGACAGCGTGCCGCCGGCGAGCCCCACCCGCATCACGTTGTCGTTGAAGTCGGCGACCTCAGGCCAGCCCTCGCGGACCTTCGAGCCGAGGAGCTGCGGGTGCCGGCCGCCCGCGAAAGCCGAGTAGGCATCGTTGTAGATCATGATGCCGTCCGCGCCCCAGAGCAGCACGATCGGCACCGGCGACAGCAGCACGGTGCTGACCGCGGAGCGCAGGCTCTGAGACCAGCGGGCGATTGGACCCAGCGGCGTCGTCGCCCAGTCGTAGGCCCGGACGATCGCGCCCAGTTCGCCGCCTCCAGGCAGAAATGCGGCCGTGGCGCTCATGGCTCGCTCGAACTGCGCGGTCCTGCAGCAGCCCCTCGCACCGCCAGACCGGGCTCGCGATCGGTCGCGCAGGCTCGGTTGGCGGTGTCATGCACGTGCATCGCAGCCCCCGGTTCGGGCTTCGGCAAGATTGATACGGGTTCGCACACAGCCATGGCAGCGGCATCGCCCGTGGGGGGAAGGCTTACAAGCATCCGGTTGGCCGTCACCGCGTATTTTCGTCCAGAGGAAACGTCCTGAGACCCGCCCGCCACACGCCGCTCGACGGCTCACGACGGGGCCGGGCACGACGGAGCCGGGATTGATCGGCGTCTGGAGCGAACGCGCATCCCGGCGGTTCGGTCGCAATCCAGCCGGATCCGCAGCGCCACGACTGCGACGTACGGAACCGGGCACGCGCGAACGGTCTTGGACCAACGGCGGCCCATGAGAACCGACCTCGGCCGCGCTTGCTGGCCGCCGGGCGCATTCATAGATGGCGTCGATGACCCCGATCCCATTCGACAACAGCTACGCCCGCCTCCCGGAGCGCTTCTATGCGTCCCGCGCGCCGACGCCGGTGGCGGCACCGCGCCTGATCCGGCTGAACCGAGCGTTGGCCCAGGACCTCGGCCTCGATCCGGACTGGCTGGCCGGTTCCGAGGGCGTCGCGGCTTTGGCGGGCAACCGTGTCCCGGAGGGCGCGGCACCGCTCGCAGCGGCCTATGCCGGGCACCAGTTCGGCCAGTTCGTACCGCAGCTCGGCGACGGCCGTGCGGTCCTGCTCGGCGAGGTGATCGACCGGGCGGGACAGCGCCGCGACATCCAGTTGAAGGGGTCCGGCCCGACACCGTTCTCCCGACGGGGCGACGGCCGCGCAGCGCTGGGGCCCGTGCTGCGCGAGTACCTCGTCAGCGAAGCCATGGCGGCGCTCGGCATTCCGACCACCCGGGCACTCGCCGCCGTCGCGACCGGCGAGCCGGTGGCGCGCGAGACGGTCCTGCCCGGCGCAATCCTGACCCGCGTGGCGGCGAGCCATATCCGGGTTGGCACGTTCCAATTCTTCGCCGCGCGGAGCGACGTCGAGGGTCTGCGGGCACTCGCCGACCACGTGATCGCCCGGCACTATCCCGATGCGGCCGGTGCGGAGAAACCTTACCGGGCACTGCTGGAAGGCGTCGTCGCCCGCCAAGCCGAACTGGTGGCCCGCTGGCTCTTGGTCGGCTTCGTCCACGGGGTGATGAACACCGACAACATGTCGGTGGCGGGCGAGACCATCGATTACGGCCCCTGCGCCTTCCTGGACGCCTACGATCCCCGGACGGTGTTCAGCTCCATCGACCGGAACGGCCGCTATGCCTATGGCGAGCAGCCCCGGATCGCGCTTTGGAACCTGACGCGCCTGGCTGAGACGCTGCTGCCGCTGCTCGATCCGGACGAGACCGAGGCGGTCGCGCAGGCCGAAGCGGCGCTGGCCGGCTACGCGCCGCGCTTCGAGGCCGCCTATCAGGGCGGTCTCAATGCCAAGCTCGGCCTGTCCGACATCCGGGACGGCGACCCCGCGCTGGCAGGCGACCTCCTGAAGCGTATGGCAGAGAATCAGGCGGACTTCACCCGCACGTTCCGGGCCTTGTGCGCGGTCGCGGAACGACCGGAGACCGGCGCCGATCCGCGCGACCTGTTTGTCGATCCGACGGCCTATGACGACTGGGCGTCGCGCTGGCGCGCCCGCCTGGCCCAGGACGGCCGCAGCCCTGCGGCGGTCGCGGCGGCGATGCGGCAGGTCAACCCCTCCTACATCCCGCGCAACCACCGGGTCGAGGAGATGATCGAGGCGGCAGTGGAGCGTGACGACTTCGCTCCCTTCGAAGCCTTTCTGGCGGTGCTGTCGCGCCCCTACGAGGACCAGCCCGCGGCCGCCCCTTATGCCGAGCCACCCGAGGGCGGCGGGGTCGGATACCGCACGTTCTGCGGTACCTGAGCCGACCCCGCACTCAGCGTTGCGGCCAAGCGTAGATCTCGTGAAGGCTGCCGCCGTACCTGAACCAATGCACGCCCGTCGCTGGATTGAAGCCGTGATCCTCATGAGACGCGGCGATCGACGAGACGAGCGCCTGCGCCACATCCCGATCTGAAATCTCGTACGCGAGCAAGCGCGGATGATCCGCGTCGACCTGCGCCCGATCGCGAAGAAAGATGGAATACGATTTCATCTTCATCACACCTGAGACAACCTGCTGGACGGAAGCAGATGTCGAAGGCGAGGCATTTGTTCAACATCGCCGAGCAACGAGGTTAATGCTTTTTAAGACAAATTCGAGCATTTTATCTACCAAATGCTGTCCTGCATGCGCCACCAGGCATCCCGAAAACGCATCGGGGCGGAAGCGTTATCGGTCTGGATTCGCTTCCTAGAATTGGTTACCTGCCTGCCCGGGGCGGTACGTGCCGCCCTGGGGCGTGGAAACCTCTTGCTCGACGGTTTGGTGCCGGCCGCGATGGCACCCGAATCCTTGACCGCGTGGGTCGGGGAGCCTGCGGCGTATGTCCAGGTGTTCCGGCACTAAAGGTCGTAGGGACCGTTCGAGCACGGTTTTCCAACTCCCCGACTATGGATGGTTCAGGAGGCTTGTCTGCGGGGACGTACCGCGGACACGAGCCTGTCGGGGGTGGCCCATGGGCTCCGATGTTCCCGAACTGCGTGCGCGCCAGCTTGCCGCTCTGCGGGCTGCCTACGAGGCCTGTACCAGACAGGCCGACGATCGTGCCGTCACCGGTGCGGCGCTGCACACACGCGTGCTGCTGGGCCGGATCCTGGTCCTCCTGGGCGGGTTGGAGGAGCGGGCGCCCCCCCGGCGATAGCGCTACTCCCGGTCGTGCCGCCGTCAGGCAGGTCCGGCGCGGCGAGATTCACCGTACCGGCCAAGTCCGTTTCGTCTCCACATCGGCGGGAGGGACTCCAGCGTGCCGGCAGTTCGACCGGATGCTAGGCTCGGGCTTCCCATATCCGGGTCCCACGATGCGTCTCATCAACACGCTACACGTCGGAACGCGCGGTCTTGCCTGGACGGCGCTGCTCGGAGCCGGGCTGATCGCGCGCGCTGCCGCCGCGAGGGCGGATGAGCGCCCGAGCTACGAGAGCGACCGGCGCGGCATCTTCCTGACCTTCCTCAACGCACCCGGTCCCGGCGAAGCGATCGCTCGCTCACCGCGTTTCAGCCTGTCCTTCGGAGGCGAGACCCGCCCGGTGCTCGTCGATACCGGCTCAACCGGCATCGTCGTGTCGGCCGGGCGCATCCCGGATGTCGACGCCCTGCCGAGCCGGCCCGGTCGCCTGACCTACACGAGTTCCGGCCGGATCATGATCGGCCGCTGGGTGACGGTGCCGGTGACCCTGTCGGGCCGCGACGGCGCCAGGGTCTCGACGCGGCCGCTTCCCGTGCTGGCGGTCGACCGGATCGACTGCACAGAGAAGGCCCGCTCCTGCACCCCGGAGGATGCCCCCGGGCACGTGGCCATGCTGGGGATCGGCTTCGGGCGCGAGGACGACAGCCAGACCCAGAGCACGCCGGACACCAATCCGCTGCTCAACGCCGAGCCGCCGGGTCCCGGTCCGGTCCATCGCGGCTACGTCGTGACCAGGACGGGGGTGCATGTCGGGCTGACACGCGCCAACACCCGGGGACGCTTCCGCTTCGTGAAGCTCGATCCGCATCCGCGGGTCTCGGGCGACTGGCTCGGCGTACCGGTGTGTATCGGGGTGAATGCCCGGGAGCCGGGCGCCTGCGGTCGCGCGCTGATCGATACCGGCGTGACCGACATGTTCCTGACGCTCCCGCGCGAGCAAGTCACTGAGAGCCTCCGTACCGATGGCGCCGGCCACCGCGCGCTCGCCCCCGGGACGCGGCTGCGCTTCCGCTTCGGCGACGCGGCCGGCTACGCGATCACGAGCGGCGATACCGCCTCGCCCCTGGCGCCGGAGCGCATCGTCCTCAACACCACGCGTCCGCTGCCCTTCGTCAATACCGGTCTGCGCCTGCTCAACGGCTTCGACGTCCTGTACGACGCCGACGGCGGCTTCTACGCCTTCCGCGCCCGGCAGACGGATGATGAGCCCTGAAGCCCGCCTCGGCCCTGGAACCTGCCATGCTGCGAACCGCCCTCATAGGAGTCCTGATCGCCCTGCCGGCCGTCGGCTCCGCCGTGGGGGCGGACTGCACGCAGGCGCCCGATCAGACGGCGGCGAATCTCTGCGCGGCCCAGAATTTCGCGCAGGCCGATGCGGAACTGAACCGGCGCTACGCCGCCCTGCGCGACAAGCTCGACAGCAACGGGCGGCACAACCTGGTGGCGGCGCAGCGGGCCTGGATCGCCTTCCGCGACCTCGAGTGCAACCTGCGCACCGGCTACGACGCCTCCGCGCCCGATTCCAACGGAACGATCGCGCCCCTGCTCGACGGCACCTGCAAGACCGAGTTGACCCGCCAGCGCATCCAGGACCTGACCGCACAGATCAAGTGCCCGGGCGGCGACCTCGCCTGCGCACCCTGAGCGGGATACGGACCGGCCTCAGATCACCTCGTAGGCGAACAGGAAGGCGACGCCGGTGATGCCCATGAGCCCGAGCAGGAAGAAGTTGTCCGCCACCTGCTCGGCGAAGCGGCTGATGCGCGGCCGGGCCTCGAGCCGCGTCGACAGGTAGGACAGGATCGCGCTCAGCAGGAACAGGACGGCGACGATGCCGCTGAAGACGTCGACCTGGCTGGGACCGGAATAGTGCTCCAGCAGCTTCACCAGACCAATCAGCGTGGTGCTGATTCCGATCATCGTGCTGGCGGTCGGGAGGATGTGACGGGATTTCTCCCCGTCCTTCACACCGGGCAGGCCCACCGATCGTCCCTCCTCGCGCCGCGTCCAATCCCGGGACGGTATGCGCGGGACGGATTGATAACCGGTATGCGCATCGGTGTAGTCCCAGCGAAGACACCGGGTGTCCGACAGCCCGATCGTCGGTCAGACCGCGCGTTAACTCGGGCCGTGGCCGCGCGATCCCGCGCAGTCACTGCGAAATGTACGACCTGCGGCCGCGGAACGCTGACTTAACGCGAAGACCTGCGCACGTGGGGCGGACGCGGCCGGCCGGTCCGCGCCCCGGCCGGCGTGACGCCGCCGATCCAGGTCGATGGGTGCGGGTTCCGTGTCCCGATCGGTGAGCCGGTCGTGCCGGGCGAGGGCCAAGCGTCCGATCGTCGGCGCTGCCAGTCGCCCCCTTCCCGGTTGCGGACGTGCGGCGGGGTGATGATCGCGTCCCACGCAGGGATCTCTGCAATCCGGACGGCCTATCGCCGAGCGATGATTTTAATCCCGGCCTTATTTATGGATCAGGGTATTTACCGAAAGCCTTAATACGTGGATAATAGCAACATCAAAACCTATTCAAGATGCCATCAAGAAATATTGCGCAATCTCTACGTGGGAAAATAACATGGAAGACAGAGAACTAAAGCTTGCGATCATAATAAATTGTCATAATTATGAAGATTACGTTCGAAATGCGATCGCAAGCGTACTCTCCCAGGACACGACCCACCGCGATGTCATCGTCGTCGATGATGGATCGACTGATCGTTCGTGGGAGGTAATCGAGCAGTTCAAGGTTCGCGCGTTCAGGAAAGAGAACGGCGGTCAAGTCAGCGCCTGCCGATACGGCGTGTCAAAAACGGATGCCCCGTTCATCCTGTTCTTGGATGCCGACGACGAACTCGTTCCGGGCTCGATACAGACGATCATCCAGCATCTCGATGCGGACGTTGCGAAGCTACAGTTCCCATTGCTTCGCATCGACAGCAACGGCACGCCGCTCGGCACGTCTTTTCCGAATCTGGCGAAAGGCCGGGCGCGCGCCACGTTCGTCAAGGCCATCGAGAGGGCGGGGACCTACATCTCGCCACCGACCTCGGGCAACGTGTTTCGCAGGGACCTGTGCGCGCTCCTGGAGGACGCCCATTACGATTCGGCCGTCGACGGCGTGATGCTGCTCGCCGCGCCGTTCCACGGTGACGTCGTGAGCCTGTCCGAACCGCTCGGCCGCTACAGATTGCACAACAAGAACAAGTCCGGCACCAACCGGACACCGACGGTGGCCCTGATCAGAAAGCACCAGAAACGGTTCGTCGATCGGCTGGAACATCTTAGAACCGCACTGCCCGACAGGGATGGATCCTGCAAAATCGCCTCACCGACCCGTATGTACATGCATGCTCGGTACAATAATTACTGCGATATACTGGAGATGCGCCGCATCACCTGGGCGGGCGTCGTCGTCACGATCCGATCGTTCCCGACCTGGTACAGCCCGCTCAGGCGCGTATCCGTCGTGCTGTTCCTGCTGGCCTGCACAATCCTGCCGCGCCGGACGGTCAGATCGATCCTGGAGGCGCGTCTGACCGGGAGTTGGAGGCCTGTCGTGTCGAACATCCGCACCTTGGGCATGGCCCGGTCGGGCTGATGGGCCGCAAGCCGGCCTTTGCCCGCATCCGGCAGCGATCGGGGACCATCGGCCCCGGTAGGGAGAGGCGGCACACGCGCGCCAGACGTGGGACGACCGGTGCCCACGCCGGCGAGCACCGGAACCGGAGCGCAAGACGAAGCGATCGCGGAGACGGCAATGGCGAGATCTCCGGGGCGTCAGGCTTGCCCGCGATAGTCCGTCCGGGCTCTTTTTGCCGACCGGCCCAGAACGTGCTTGGATGCAGACGCCGGAACGACGCATCTCGATAGAGGCATCGGTTCCGGATGTCTGCGCGGGGCCCGATGCCGGGCCCGCTCATCTTCGGAGGCCTGCCGACCGGCATGAAGGACGCCATTTCTTGCTGTCCAAGGGGCGTCGCGTCCGGGAGCGCGACGCGTCCGCACCGGGCGGTGGCGCGCTAGGATGGCGGCCGCGGAGCCACCGGACGTCATCGTCGTCGGAGCGGGCGTCGTCGGGCTGTCCGCCGCCCTGGTCCTGCGCGCGCGCGGCCTGTCGGTCACGGTGCTCGATCGGGAGGGCCCGGCGGCCGGGGCGAGCGCGGGCAATGCCGGCGCCTTCGCGTTCTCCGACATCCTGCCGCTGGCCTCGCCCGGCATCCTCAGGAGGGCGCCGCGCTGGCTGCTCGATCCGCTCGGGCCGCTCTCGGTGCCGCCGGCCTACGCGCCCCGGATCCTGCCCTGGATGCTGCGCTTCTGGCGAGCCTGCGCGCCGGATCGCGTCCGCCGGGCGACCGCCGCCCAGACCGCGCTCATGGACCTGTCGCGGGACACGCTGGAGCCATTCCTCGAGGCCACCGGCACGCGGGGGATGCTGTGCAAGGACGGCAACCTCCAGGTCTACGAGGGAAAGCCGGAATTCGACGCCGCCCTCCCCGGCTGGGACGTCCGCGCCGATCACGGCATCGCCTTCCAGCACCTCGACGCCGCCGCGATGGCGGCGATCCAGCCGGGCCTGGCGCCCCGCTTCACGCACGGGACGTTCACCCCCGGCTGGTACTCGATCGCCGAACCGAAAACCTACGTGCTCGCCCTGGCCGAGCGCCTGCGGGACGAAGGCGGCGCGATCGCGCGGGCCGAGGTCACGGCGCTGCGCCCCACAGCCGACGGCATCGCCGTGGTGACATCCGCCGGCACCCGCATGGCCGGGCAGGTCGTGGTCGCGGCCGGGGCCTTCTCGCACCGCCTTGCCCGCACCTTGGGCGAGCGGATCCCGCTGGAGACGGAGCGGGGCTACAACACGACCCTGCCCGAGGGCGCCCTCGACCTGCGCACGCAGGTCACCTTCGGGGGCCACGGCTTCGTGGTGACGCGGCTCTCCTGCGGGATCCGGGTCGGCGGCGCGGTGGAACTCGGCGGCCTCGACCGGCCGCCGGATTTCCGGCGCTCGGAGGCGATGCTGCGCAAGGCCAAGACCTTCCTGCCGGGCCTCAAAACCGAGGGCGGCCAGCCCTGGATGGGCTTCCGACCGTCGCTGCCCGACTCGTTGCCCGCCATCGGTCGGGCCGCGTCCACCCGCCGGGTCGTCTACGCCTTCGGGCACGGTCATCTGGGGCTGACCCAGTCGGCGGGCACCGCGCGCCTCGTCGCCGACCTCGTCACCGGCGCGCCGCCGTCCATCGACCTCGCGCCGTTCTCGCCCCAGCGCTTCCGATAGGGCTTCGCCTATGGCCAACCACACCTTCTCGTGCCTCGACGGCCATACCTGCGGCAACCCGGTCCGCCTCGTCTCGGGCGGGGGCCCGATCCTCGAAGGCGGCACCATGCTGGAGAAGCGCGCCCATTTCCTGCGCACCTACGACTGGATCCGCACCGGGCTGATGTTCGAGCCGCGCGGCCACGACATGATGTCGGGCGCGATCCTGTATCCGCCGACGCGGCCCGATTGCGACGTCGCGGTGCTGTTCATCGAGACCAGCGGCTGCCTGCCGATGTGCGGCCACGGCACCATCGGCACGGTCACCATGGCGATCGAGAACGGCCTGGTCACGCCGCGCGCGCCGGGGCGGCTCTCGATCGACGCGCCGGCCGGCAAGGTGGACATCACCTACCGGCAGGAGGGCCGTTTCGTGGAGGAGGTGCGGCTGCGCAACGTGCCGGGCTTCCTGCACGCCGAAGGGCTGACCGCGCATCTCGATGGGGTCGGCGAGATCGTGGTGGACGTCGCCTACGGGGGCAACTTCTATGCGATCGTCGAGCCCCAAAAAAACTTCCGGGACATGGCCGATCACACCGCCGGGGACCTCATCGCCCGGTCGCCGAAGCTGCGCGCGGCGCTCAACGCCACGTACGACTTCGTCCATCCGGAGCATCCGGAGATCCGGGGCCTGTCACACATCCTGTGGACCGGCGCGCCGCGCCACCCCGAGGCCCAGGCCCGCAACGCCGTGTTCTACGGCGACAAGGCGATCGATCGCTCGCCCTGCGGCACCGGCACCTCGGCCCGGATGGCGCAGCTCGCCGCCAAGGGGCGCCTCGGGGTGGGCGACGATTTCGTGCACGAATCGATCATCGGCTCGCTGTTCCGCGGCCGGGTCGAGGCCGCGACCACGGTGGCCGGCAAGCCCGCGATCGTGCCCTCGGTGGCGGGCTGGGCGCGCCAGACCGGCATCAACACCATCTTCATCGACGACCGCGATCCGTTCGCGCACGGCTTCGTGGTGGCGTAGCTCCCAGCGGGTCCGCGTCGAAGTCGCCGTGCCCGCGGTTCCTCAGGGCGCGAGCCGGGTGAACACGTAGTCGTGGTCCCGGACGTTGGCCTGATGGCAGGCGAAGCAGGTCTCGTGCTGGGCCGCGTCCGTGGGCTTGCCGTCGATGAAGCGGCCGAACCCCCAGCCGCCGGTTTCCGGGTAGCGCTTCGAATCCTTGACCATGACCTGGACCGTGGTCGCCGCCCCGGGGACGAAGGCCGGCTCGAATTTCCCGGAGGGGGTGCGTTTCCAGGCGCGCTTCACCAGGATCGTCCCGTCCGGGAAGGGCAGCGTGCCCGACCGGTAGGCCTGCAGCGCCGGGGCGTTGCCCACCACCGCGCGCAGCTCGTCGAGGGCGCCGGTCTCCTGCGCGACCCCGATGAGCGGCCAGTCGCGAAAACCGTCCGGAACGGTCACGCCGTAGAGCGGCGACGCTTCGGGCGCGGTCCCGGCACGGAGGGCGGCGGCGCCCAGCAGGGCGGCCGCCAGCAAGCTGGACGCAGCAACGGTGATGGCACGCATCGCAGGCTCCTGTGCCGTCTCAGGCCGATCCGGACGCGGGGGACCTCAGGCCGAGGCCGCATCGATGACGGCCTGCGCGAAGGCGTGCGGCGCCTCCTGGGGCAGGTTGTGGCCGATCCCGCCGGTGATCGGCCGGTGCGCGTAGCGGCCGGTGAATTTCCCGGCATAGGTCGCAGGCTCCGGATGCGGGGCGCCGTTGGCGTCGCCCTCGAGCGTGATCGTCGGCACGGCGATCTCCGGCGCCCGGGCCAGCCGGTCCTCCAGGGCCTCGTAGCGCCGCTCGCCCTCGGCGAGCCCGAGCTGCCAGCGGTAATTGTGGACGACGATGCCGACATGGTCGGGGTTGTCGAAGGACTGGGCGCTGCGGGCGAAGGTCGCGTCGTCGAACGCCCAGCGCGGCGAGGCGCTCTGCCAGATCAGCCGGGCGAAGGCGTCGCGATACGCCTCGTAGCCGGCCCGGCCCCGGCTGGTGGCGAAGTAGAACTGGTACCACCAGGACAGCTCGGCCCTCGGCGGCAGCGGCGCCTTGCCGGCCTCCTGGCTGCCGATCAGGTAGCCGCTCACCGAGACGAGGGCGCGGCACCGGTCCGGCCAGAGCGCCGCGACGATGCAGGCCGTCCGGGCGCCCCAGTCGAAGCCGCCGAGCACGGCGCGGGGGATGCCGAGGGCGTCCATGAGGGCGATGACGTCCACCGCCAGCGCCGCCTGCTCGCCGTTGCGGACCGCGTCCGTGGCCAGGAAGCGGGTCGTCCCGTAGCCGCGCAGATGCGGAACGATCACCCGATGGCCCGCTGCGGCGAGGATCGGGACGACCTCCGCGAAGGCGTGGATGTCGTAGGGCCAGCCGTGCAGCAGGATGACCGCCGGACCGTCGGCGGGGCCGGCCTCGGCATAGCCGACATCGAGCATTCCGGCCTCGACCTGCTTCAGCGTGCCGGGCATGGGGCGAGGAACCGGGCGAGGGACGGGGCGAGGGATGGAACCGTCCGCGGGGGCTCCGGTCTCGGCCCGCGCGACGCCGATGCGGCCGAACTCCGCGAATGCCAGGGCCGCGGCCGTGGCGCCGAGGAGCCGGCGGCGGCTCCGGTCGATGGTCTCGGGGGGATGTTCAGGATGCGTGGCGGCTTTCATGGGCGGCCTCCGTTTTGACGGATCTTCGAGTGCGCGAAGACTGCATCACGGGCCGGCAACGCGCTTGAAGACGGCTTTCAGAAGCGCTCGACTCTTACCGCGCGGCGCCTGTGCCCGTCCATCGTCCTGAACGGTGGCCGACGATCTTCGGGACGGCGCCGTTCCTCACGGCGTTGCGGATCCGGTCCTCGCTCGGATCCCCGCCACGATCGGATCACTGGGACAGGGTGCGCAGCTCGCCGCGGGCGAGGCCGACCAGGGTCCGACCGAGGAGCCACAGGACCACCAGCGTCGCCAGGGCCAGGAGCGCCAGGGCGGTGCCGTCGGCGAGCGCGCCCGGCATCGCGGTCGCGACACGCAGGGACGCCACCGCGGCGGCGGCGAGCGGGAAGCTCACCGCCCACCAGGCGACCCGGAACGGGCAGGCCTGGACGAGGCGGGCGAGCTTGGGCAGCAGCACCGCCAGCAGGAACAGCGCGACGGTGTAGAGCGCCTCCGCGAACAGGTCGATCGTCCCGGTGGTCGCCACGTAGGTCGAGAACCCGACCGCGAACGGGGCGATCAGGATCAGCAGCGCCGGCTGCAGCGCCACCGGAAGCGGCGCCTCGAACAGCAGGCGCGACAGGATCAGCGTGAACAGCGGCACCGCGAAGAACAGGCCGACCGCGAGCCCGAACATCATGACCGCGTGCATCGGCGGAAGGCCCAGTCCCGGCAGGGCAAGCGGCACGTCGAGGAGGCCCACCACCGGGACGATCCAGGCCGGCGTCGCGTGCGCCGCCTGCTGGCGCTCGCTCAGCCAGCGGGTCACGATCAGCCACGCGAACAGGGTCATGCCCACGGCGCCCAGAACCCACAGGACCTGCGCGACGAGCAGGTTCGCTCGCGCCAGCGGGATCGGCAGCAGCAGCAGGCTGATCAGCGGCGTCCCGAACAGGTTTCCGGCGATCGGATGGAGAAACTCGGCGCGCACCGCCTGCGGGGCGATGGCAGCCTTCACGGCGTAGCCCGCCGCGATCGCCACGAAGGCGGCGAGCGCGGCCAATCCCAGGGCATCCGCGATCCAGGCCGGCGCGGCATAGCGGGCCTGGGCCAGGCTCCAGGCGACGCTGAGGCCGGTCAGGCCCATCACCGCGGCGAACAGGCCGACCGGCAGCGCCGCGAGCTGCCGCCAGCCCGCCGGGGCGGCCGGCGGCGTGTCGGGGGCCTTGTTGCGCGGTCAGGGCGGTCTCGGGCGGATCCGCGATCCGCACGCCCGGCGCGACCATATCCAGCATCGGCTGCCTCCAAGATGGCCCCGGCGAGCCCGGCCCCCGTCGCCGGCCTACCGGACGCGTCCCCAAAACTCGTCAGGCCGTGGTGAGCCTGGTGTTGGCGATCGGGAGGGCGCGGATGCGCTGCCCGGTGAGGGCCGCGACCGCGTTCAGCACGGCGGGCGGCACCCCCGGAAGCCCCGGCTCGCCGACGCCGCCCATGGGCGCGCCGCTCTCGACGATGCGCACGTGGACCGCCGGCATGTGCTCCCGGCGCAGGATCGGGTAGGTGTCGTAATTCTGCGACTGGCGTACGCCGTCGCGGTAGACGATCTGCTCGAACAGCACCGACGAGAGGCCCAGGGCCGCGGCCGACTCGACCTGGGCCCGCACGATCGCCGGGTTGACCACGCTGCCGGGATCGAACGCGATCCACAGGGTGTGGACCCGCGCCTCGCCGCCCTCGACCGACACCTCGGCGATCGTGGCCGTCTCCGACCCGAACGGCGAGGCCATGGCGAGGCCGCGGGCGCGCGTGCCGCCCTCGGCCGCGTAGGGGCCCGCGCCGCCAGCCGCCGGACATCTCGGCCACCGCCGCGAGCAGCGCCAGGTGGCGCGGGCTGTCCTTCAGGAGCGCCTGGCGCAGCGCGAACGGGTCCTGCCCGCCCCCTTGCGCGATCTCGTCGAGGAAGCTCTCGTAGAACGCGTCGTTCATCGAGTGGCCGACGGAGCGCCAGAACGCGATGGTCACCGGGTGGGCGAGCTTGGTGAAGGTCATCCGCCGGTTCGGGATGGCGTAGGGCTTCTCGACGATCCCCTCCACGGCGGAGGAATCGATCGGGTTCTTGAACAGCGCCCCGAAATAGCGCCCGATCGGCCCCTCGCCGACGGTGCGGACCGCGATGGCGCTCGGCCGGCCCTCTGCGTCGAGGGCGGCCCGGAAGCGGCTGTAGCTGAGCGGGCGCAGGGCGTCGGAGCGGAACTCCTCCTCGCGCGACCACAGCACCTTCACCGGACGCTTGGTCGCCTGCGCGAGGCGGATCGCCTGCGGGAACGGGTTGCCGGGCCCGTAGGCGAAGTGGCGGCCGAAGAAGCCGCCGAGCATCGGCGAATGGATCCGCACCTGCGCCGGCTGCAGGCCCGCGGCCTGGGCGGAGATCGCCTGGAACAGCTCCGGCATCTGGTTGGGCAGCCAGAGGTCGAGCGTCCCATCCTCGGCAAAGCGCGCGAGCGCCGAGGGCGGCTCGAGCTGGGCATGGGCGAGATAGGGTGCCTCGTACTCCGCCTCGATGACCTTGGCCGCCTTGGCGAAGGCGTCGGCGGTGTCGCCCACCGCCTCGGCCGCGAGGCCCGGATCGGTGGAAGCCTTGAGCGCCGCCACCATCCCGTCGGACGAGAAGTCGGCCGCGACCGTGTCGAGCCCGCCGGGCTTGGGCGCCGACCAGCGCACGGTGAGCGCCTCGACCGCCTTGCGGGCCCGCCACCAGCTGTCGGCCGCGACCGCGACGGCGCCCGGCAGGCGATGCACCGAATGGACGCCCGGCATCGCCCGGATGTCCGCCTCGTTGGTGAGCGCCTCCGGCTCGGTGCCGAGATGCGGGGCGTGCTGCACGGCCGCGTAC
The DNA here is from genome assembly GCF_008000895.1 of Methylobacterium sp. WL1. Classification (NCBI taxonomy): domain Bacteria; kingdom Pseudomonadati; phylum Pseudomonadota; class Alphaproteobacteria; order Hyphomicrobiales; family Methylobacteriaceae; genus Methylobacterium; species Methylobacterium sp. WL1. Next base: position 4,154,613 of record NZ_CP042823.1, read on the forward strand.
AGCATGCCGTCGAGTTTCTGGTCGATCGCGTAGACCGCCCGCCCGGTCGCCTTGTCGTGCACGTCGAGCCGCGGGACCGGCTGGCGGATATACCGGAAGGTCGCCGGGTCACGCAGCTGCACGGCCTCGTTCGGCTTCAGCAGCAGGGCGTCGGCCGCCAGGTCACCGTAGGGCAGCGACCGGTTGGTCGCCGCGTGCAGCACGACCCCGTCGCGGGTGGTGAGTTCGGCCTCCGGGACCTTGAGCCGGGCCGCGGCGGCGCGGATCAGCATGTCGCGGGCGGTCGCGCCGAGCCGGCGCATCACCGCGTAGCTGGAGCGGGTCGAGAAGCTGCCGCCGGTCATGCGCAGCCCGTTCACCACGGCATAGTCGGGACCGGGCGGCGAGCATTCCACGACGAACCGCGCAGGCGGCACGTCGAGCTCCTCGCCGACGATCTGCGCGATGCCGGTGGCGATGCCCTGACCGCCCTCGACGAAGGGGCTGAGCAGCTTGACGGTGCCGTCCGGGTGGATCTCCAGGAAGGCGGCGACCCGGGTGCCGGGCTTGGGCGCGATCGCGCCCGCTCCCTCCGCGGGCCCTTGCGCCTGGGCGCGGGCGCTGCGGCCGGGGAGCGCCACGCTGAGCACCAGCGCGCTGCCGGCGGCCGTCAGGAAGCCGCGCCGCGATGCCTCGCGCGGCATCGGTTCGACCACGGTCACGGCGTCCGCCGGGGCCGGAGCGAGAAACTGTTCCATGCCGCTCTCCTCAGGCCGAGGCCTGCCGCACGGCGGCGGCGATGGCGTTGTAGGTTCCGCAGCGGCACAGGTTGGTCATCGCGTCGGCGATGTCGGCGTCGGTGGGGCGCGGCGTCTGCTTGAGCAGGGCGGTCGCGGCCATGACCTGACCCGACTGGCAATAGCCGCATTGGGGCACCTGAAGCGCCACCCAGGCCGCCACGACCTTTTGGCCGACCGCGTCCTGCTCCACCGCCTCGATCGTGGCGACGGGCTGCGTGCCGACGCTCTCGATCGGGATCTGGCAGGAGCGCGTCGCCTGGCCGTCCAGCAGCACCGTGCAGGCGCCGCATTGGCCGATACCGCACCCGTACTTGGTGCCGGTCAGGCCCAGCGTATCACGCAGGACGAACAGTAATGGCGTGTCGGGCTCGGCATCGACTGCATGCTGGCGACCATTGATCGACAGGTTCACCATGATCGTGTCCGTCCGAATATCAGCAGGGCCTGCACCATGCTTAAGCGTGGCCCTGCCCGCGGCCTACGCCATAAAGGCCACGTTTTCGGACATCGCCCACGGCCGCAGCCCGCCGGCACCGCCCGCGGACATGGTCCGCGTCACATCACGGCGAGCGGCCCGGCAGCCTGGCGGATTCGCCGGGGGACCTCGCCGTAGACCCGGAGGAACGACCGGCGCATCCGCTCCCGGTTGGCGAACCCGACCGCCTGGGCGATGGCCTCCAGCGGCAGCCGGCTCTCCTCCAGCATCAGCTTGGCCGCATCGACCCGGATCGTCTCGACGGCCTTGGCCGGGGAGGTCCCGGTCTCGGCGCGGAACAGGCGCGTCAGCTGGCGCGGGCTCAGGCAAGCCACCGCCGCCAGGTCCTCGGCCGTCAGCGGCTTGCCCGGGTTGCGCCGGGCGTAGTCCAGCACCCTCTGGATCCGATCGGTGGGGGGATCGACATCGAGCAGGGCCGAGCGCTGCGCCTGGCCGCCGGACCGGCGCCGCTCCATCACCAGCCCCCGGGCGACCGAGGTGGCGAGGTCCCGGCCGTGGTCGCGCTCGACCATGCCGACCGCGAGGTCGATGGCCGCCGACATGCCGGCCGAGGTCCAGATGTTGTCGTCGGCGATGTAGATCTTGTCGACGTCGAGCTTGCAGGCGGGGTAGCGCGCGCGGAAATGGGGCGCGAAATACCAGTGCGTGGTCGCGCGCCGCCCGTCGAGTATCCCTGCATCGGCCAGGGTGAAGGCCCCCAGGCACAGGCCGGCGAGCCTGCGTGTCCCCTGCGCGGCGGCGCGGATATAGGCGGCGAGCCCCGGCGCAGTCGTCGGGATGCCGACGCCGGCCGCGACCAGGATCGTGTCGAAGGCGTCCGGCTCGGCCAGCGGCTCGGTGGCGACGTCGGCGCCCAGTCCGGCCCGGAGCCGGCCGCCCAACTCGGAATGCAGGCGGACGTCGTAGAGCTTCTCGCCCGCATACCAATTCGCCATCTCGAACGGCGAGGTGACGGCCAGACCCATGAAGTCGAAATCGGGACAGAGGACGAGGCCGATGCGACGCGTCGCTGCCATGAAGAACCGTCCCGTTCCACCCCGGTATCGGCTTTTATAGTAGCATTCCTTTCGAGAGAGGGCGAACGGTAGAAGCACATCCCGACGTGCGCGACGCGGTTTTCGCACCGGATACGGGTCAACCGCCGGGCGGACGGAGCGCATGACCGACGCAGGCGCCGCGGATCCTTCGGGCCGGACGCGCGATCTCGACGCCCGCCGGACTCAGCGAAGGGCGAATCGGAAGCACCGATCCCTCAAGATCGCAATGAAGCAGGACGCCAGCCGCGAACGATACATTCTTCCCATCGTATTGCACAACACCACGACGATTCTTCCGTCTTGTCCTGTTCGCCGATCGAAGACGATTGACGACGAACAGCGCCGCGCAGATCGTGATACTCTGCAACATCCCTTCCGCAGAGGTGCCGGTTTTGCCTACGGAACGCATCGTCCTGAGCGAGAACATCGCCGCCACGGCCCACGCGATCTTCGCGCAGGCGGGATTCGGCGCGGTCCAACCGCTGTCCCACGCCTTCGGCCTCGCCGAGGCGGCGCGCCTCGCCGACACCAACGTGCTCGGGATCCGCTCGCGGACCACGGTCACGGCGGAGCTGCTCGACGCGCTGCCCGACCTGACCGTCATCGGGTGCTTCAGCGTCGGGACCAATCAGGTCGATCTCGAGAGCGCCCGGGCGCGGGGCGTGCCCGTCTTCAACGCGCCGTTTTCGAACACGCGCAGCGTCGCCGAACTCACGATCGGCGAGATCGTGATGCTGCTGCGGAGCATCCTGCCGCGCTCGGCCTCCGCGCATGCGGGCGGATGGGACAAATCCGCGACGGGCGCCTTCGAGGTCCGCGGCAAGACACTGGGGATCGTCGGCTACGGCAATATCGGCTCGCAGCTGTCCAATCTCGCCGAGGCGATGGGCATGCGCGTCATCTTCCACGACCTGACCGACAAGCTGCGCCACGGCAACACCGAGCCGGTGGACAGCCTGGAGACCCTGCTCGCCCTGAGCGACGTGGTCAGCCTGCACGTTCCCGAGACCCCGGCGACGCACGGGCTCATGAACGCGGCACGGATCCGCGCCATGAAGCCCGGCGCCTACCTGATCAACAACAGCCGCGGGACGGTGGTGGACCTGGAGGCCCTGGCCGGGGCGCTGCGGGAGGGCCGTCTCGGCGGCGCGGCGATCGACGTCTTCCCGGTCGAGCCGACCTCCAACGCGGAGCGCTTCGTCTCGCCGCTCCAGGGCCTCGCGAACGTGATCCTGACCCCGCATATCGGCGGATCGACGGAAGAAGCGCAGGACCGCATCGGCGCGGAGGTCGCCCGCAAGCTGGTGGAGTATGCCCAGACCGGCTCGACGCTGGGCGCCGTCAACTTCCCGCAGGTGCAATTGCCACCGCGCCTGTCCGGCGCACGCTTCCTCCACGTGCACCGGAACGTGCCCGGCGTCCTGGGCAAGATCAATACGGTCTTCTCGGGCCGCGCGCTCAACATCGACGCGCAGTATCTGCAGACCGATGGCGATTTCGGCTACGTGGTCGTGGATGCGTCGGTGGAGCGGACGGAGGCGGATGCGGTTCTCCAGGCGCTCCGGAGCATCGACGGCACCGTGCGCGCCCGGCGCCTGGTGCCCCGGGCCGCGTGAGCGGTACCGGCGTGGAGCAGTACGGCCCGGGCAGAAACCCGTCTTTCCACGAACGCCGCCCGTATTCGTCGCTGCTCCGAAGCTTTGCTTTCCTGCATTCAAAATTTCTGGCAGCTTGTGAGTCCTCGAACGCGGGCGGAGCCGGTCTCCGCCGGCGTCCGGGATCGTTCGTCGCCGCGCCGGGGCCGTCGGCGGCCGGCGCCGCGCGACGTCCAAGGGAGACCCTCGCATGCCGCTTCCATCATCGGGGCCGCGCTCGACCCTGACCTCGCTCGCGGTCATCGCGGCCGTCTGCGTCGGCGCGACCGGGGCGCTCGCCTACACGGCGGGCTGGCTCTCGCCCGACCGCCTGACGTCCACGAAGCTCGTCGACGCGCTCGCGCCGCCGACCGGCCCGGTTCCCGGGTATCGCCGCAACCACGCCAAGGGCATCTGCTTCACCGGAACGTTCGAGGCCAACGGCCAGGGCAGCGCGCTCTCGCGGGCACGCATCTTTGAGGCCGGGCACCATCCGGCGCTGGGGCGGTTCAACCTCGGCACCCCCAATCCGGGCGCGCCGGATGCCACCGTCCGGGTGCGGGGCCTCGGGCTGCAGATCACGTCGGACGACGGCGCGGTGTGGCGCACCGCCATGATCAACGCGCCGGTCTTCCCGGTTTCCACCCCGGAGGCGTTCTACGCCCTGCTGCGGGTCCCGGCGAGCAAGGAGCCGAACGCGATGGCGGCCTTCGTCGCCGCGCATCCGGGGTTCGCCCCGTTCGGCGCCTGGGCCAAGAGCCCCGACTGGACCGAGAGCTACGCGCAGGAGCCCTACAACAGCCTCAACGCCTTCCTGGTGACCGACGCGTCCGGCGCCGAGCGGGCCGTGCGCTGGTCGTTCCGTCCCGAAGCGCAGGCGGTGCGGATCACGCCCGAGGATCTGGACAAGCGCGGCCCCGCCTACCTGGAGCAGGAGATCGCGGACCGGGTCGCGGCCGCGCCGCAACGCTGGACCCTGGTCCTCACCGTCGCCGAGCCCGGCGACCCGACCGCCGATCCGAGCCGGGCCTGGCCGGAGGGACGGCGCAGCGTGGAGGCGGGCACCCTGGTGGTTCGGCGCATCGAACCCGAGGCGGACGGCCCCTGCCGCGACATCAACTTCGATCCGACGATCCTGCCGGATGGCATCCGGGTCTCCGACGACCCGTTCCCGGCGGCGCGCTCGGCGGCCTACGCGCGATCCTACGACCTCCGCACCGCGGAGGAGAAGGATTATCCTGGGCGCACGGCGGAGGCGCGGCGATGACGACAGACAGGACGCGCTTCACGGGCGGCCAGCGGCTGCTGCACTGGTCGATGGCGGCGTGCATCATCGCGATGTTCTTCATCGGGGTCGGCATGGTCTCGACGATCATGCCCACATACGTGCCGTTGCTGGCGACCCATAAGACGCTGGGCGTGGCGATCTTCGTCCTCGCCCTGATCCGGCTGGCGGTGCGGGCGCGAAGCGGGAGCCCGCCCCTGCCGGCCGACCTGCCGGCGCCGATGAAGCTCGCCGCGCACCTGTCCCATTACGGGCTCTACGCGCTGATGTTCGCCATGCCGCTTCTGGGCTGGGCGATGCTGTCGGCCGGGGCCTACCCGGTCGTGCTCTACGGCGGCCTACGCCTGCCCGCGATCCTACCGCAGAACGCCGCGCTCCATACGCTGCTGTGGAACGCGCATTCCTATCTCGCCTTCGCGTTCTTCGCCCTGGTGCTGACCCATGTGGCGGCGGCGCTGTTCCACGCGCTGGTGCGCCGGGACGGCGTGTTCGAGGCGATGGCCCCGGTCGGGTCGCGGAGCGGCGCGGCGCCCCGATGAGCCGGCGTCCGGCGCTCGGGCACCGCTCTAGCGCAGCACGCCCTCGGCCAGGGCGCGCTGGATGCCGCGCACGTCGGCGCCCTTCTTGAGGGTGCGCTCGATCGGCTGCGGCGTGCCCGAGACCCAGATCTTGAGCTCGGCATCGAGATCGAAGGTGCCGGCGGTCTCCACCGAGAAGCGGACCACCGCCCGGTAGGGAATCGAGGTGAATTCGACCTTGCTGCCGGTGACGCCCTGCACGTCGATCAGGATGATCCGGCGTTCCGTGAACACGAACACGTCCCGGATGATCTTGAACGCCAGGCGCGCCGTCTCGCCGTCGATCAGGATGCCCGCGAGCCTTCGCTCGAGTGAGGCGGCGTCGACTTCGGCGCCGTGTCCCAGCAATCCATCCAGCAGACCCATGGCTCGAATGCTCGCTTCGCCTGTTCCGGGGCCGACACCATGCCGGCCGGGTCCCGCGCCGGCAACAGGGCGGCGGTCCGAACCGGTCATCCGACGCGTTGGCGTTTCGAAGGGCGGGCGCTAAAGCCAACGCCATGTTCGATGACGCAGCCGCTCGACGCTATCTCGCGGGACTGGCCCCGGTCGCTGAAGGGTCGGTGCGCTGGCTCATCCATGACCAGGCCCGGCACTGGGTTTCGGTCGTGGACACCGCGCTGGCGTCGCTGCGGCAGGATTGCGCGCATGTCCTGAGCACGCTGCCGGAGGAGGATCCGAACGACTCCCTGGTCGAGGCGATCCGCGCGTTCCTCGCCGAAGGGCCTGACCGCACCCCGCACGTCATCGCCCTCTCGTGCGCCCTGCTGATGCAAGGCACCGGCGACCGCGAGACGGTCTTCGCGCGGATCCAGTCCGGCGTCATGGCGACCCTTGTTGACGCCGAGGACGTGGTGGTCAGGCCCGTCGCCGCATGACGCGACAGCGGCGCGCGCCGACGCGTTGCCCCGCCCGGTTGCCGGCGTCTCGACGAGGGCCGCGTGCGCTGGCCGGTGACGCCGCCCGCCCCGAACGCGGCCCGCGGTCTCACCGACGACGAGGTTGAGGGTCCGGGCGGCGGGGGCGATGTCCACGCGCCGCCCCCAGTCGAAGGCGAGGAAATCCTGCTCGATCCCGTCGGCGAACACGACGCCGCCCTCGTTCATCCGGGAGGTCACGGCCAGGGCCGCGTCGGCGAGCTTGCCCGCGCGCAGGCCCGTCGCGGTGGCGACGCTCGGAAACGGCTCGCGCACCCAGTAGCCGACCGCCGCCTCCTCGACGCCGACAGCGAGGGCGATGTGGGTCGCGTCGCTGATCGACCGGGCCCAGCCGGTCAGGCCGGTCCCGGACGCCACGATCAGGCCGCTCGACGACTGGTCCTCCGCCCGGCCGCGATCCTCGATCCGGTAGCGCGCGGATTGGTGGCTGCGGTGGCCGACGAAGATCTCGTTCAACGCCAGCAGCCGCTCGCCGCCGTCGAGCACCGCCTGCACCATGGTGCGGCGCTCGATCCGCGCGGCTCCGGCGACGCTGGCCGGAAGCAGCGCCGCCAGCCGCCCCACAGGGGCGCGCGCCAGGATGCCGTCGTAGAGGTCGGGCGCCGGATTGACGCCGACCACCGGCTGCCCGTCGAGATACTTCGCGACGTTGGCCACGAGCCCGTCCTGGCCCACCGCGACCACGACGTCCTCGGGGGCGAACAGGAAGCGATCGAGGTCGGGGCGGCGCACCAGCGCCTGGCGCCACTCCGTCGGCACGCAAGCGCGGGCCTGCGCGAGGACCGCGTGGACGCGCGCGTGGCGCTCCTCGATCTCCGCGATCGACTGCCCGCGGCTCTCCAGGAAGAACCGGACCTGGCCGCGGGTCGCGTGCCGGATCAGCAGCAGTTCGTAATCGGTGTCGCGGATCACGAAGACCACCCGGGGCGTGACCCCTGCCATGGCCCGCCCCCCTCAGCGCGTCGCGGCCGGCAGCGGCACGGCCCGGCGGAATTCGCCCAGGGCCGCCGCGAGCAGGTCGGGCGTGACGTTGAGGTGCTCGATCGTGTCGAGCTTGCCGGCGAATTCCCGTGCGGCGAGCCCGAGCAGCACGGCCGGCGGCATGTCGCGGTAGATCGCGGCGCGCTGCTGCTCGGCCTCGGCGCGGGCGCCCTCGACGAGCCGGATCCGCTCGGCCTCGGCGGCCGCCTCGAGCCCCTGGGCTTCGGCGAGGCCGGCCGCCCGGTCGCGGGCGTTCTGCGTCTCCTGCACGATCAGGAGCGTCTCGCGCCGGGCCAGCTCGGTCTTGGTCGCGAGTTCGTTCTCCGCGATGGCCCGCTCCTTCTCGACCGCGAGGGCACGGCGGGCGAAGGTCGCCTCGTCGGCCTTCTGCTGCAGCGCCTCGTAGGTCGGCGTCTGCAGGGCGCGTTCCAGCTCGCTGGTGGGTGCGAGGTTGGTGAGCCGCACCGACACCGCCGCGACCCCGATCTCGGCGAGCGCCGGGGCCGATGCCAGGACCGCCTCGAGGATCACCCGCAGCGGCTCGGGGCCTGCATCGAGCAGGGCACCGATCGGCGCGGCGCCGAGATACTGCAGGACCGCCTGGCCGGCGATGCCGCTGAGGCGCGCCTCGATCTGCTCGACCGGCTCGCCCTGCAGGCGGCCGGTGGCGAGGTTGATCGAGAAATCGACCCGGCGTGCCAGCAGTTCGGGATCGACCACGTGCCAGCCGACCGTCCCCTGCACCGCGACCGTCTGGAAGTCCCGGCTGCGGCCGCGCACGAACAGCGTCATCTCGCGGTCGTCCACCGGCACCTCGCTGATGCTGGCGGTCTCGGGCCTGAACCAGAAGACCAGTCCCCGGCCGCTCTGCCGGACGCGGCCGCTGCTGTAGCGGATGACGTGGCGGCTCGCCTCGCTCCTCAGCTGGGCGATCAGGCCGATGTTGCGGATCGTAGCCATGATGTCCTCCTTGCGGGTCAACGGGACGGTCGGAACCGGTAGAGTTCGGCGGGGCGGAACGCCGTGCCGGCCTCGCGCGCGCCGGTCGGCTCCAGCCAGCCGCGGTCGAGCATGCGGCGGCGGAAGGCGGGCTTGTTGAGCGACGTACCGAGGATCGCCGCGTGCACGTCCTGCAGCTGCCGGAGCGTGAAGTGCTCCGGCAGGAGCGCGAAGGCGACGTCCGAATAGTCGAGCTTGCCGCGCAGCCGCAGCACGGCCAGCGCCAGGATGTCGGCATGGTCGAAGGCCAGCGCGAGCGGGTCCCCGTCCTCCGGCAGGGCCGAGACGGGGCCGCCGGCCTCGCCCTCCCAGGGCACCGCGACGCTCGCGGCCGTCAGGCCTCGTTTACCCGCGAGCGCTTCCGCGAAGGTCCGCTCCGGCAGCAGCGCCAAGTAGGCCACGGAGACGATGCGCATGCGCGGATCGCGGTCCAGGGCGCCGAAGGTGTAGAGCTGTTCGAGGCGCGCTTGCGGGATCCCGGCCTTCTCCCGCAGGACCCGCCAGGCCGCCGCGTCCAGGGTCTCGGCGATGCCGACGAAGCCGCCCGGCAGCGCCCAGCGCCCGGCATGGGGATGCTGCGTGCGCTCCGTCAGGAGCGCCGTCAGGCGCCCCTGACGCAGGCCGAGCAGGACGAGATCGACGGCGAGCGCCGGCCGCTCGTAGGAGGCGGGGTCATATCCGGCGAGGAACTCGGGTTCGGTCATGGCGCCAACTATGCTCAACTTGAGCATAACTAAGACGCAGATTGCTTATAAGTCAAGGAGCCACCGGGTTCAGGCGCGGAGCGGGCGCCCCGATCCGCCGGGGCGCGACCGGCCTGGGAGAATGGGCGCCGAAGACGGGCGACGCGTCGCGTGGCCGCCGGAAGCCGTGCGCGAGAACCCGATGTGCGAGCCGGCCTCACGGGTTCGATCCGCCCCGCGGCATGGCCTGCGGGCGGCGCGAACCGGTTTGCCGGGGCACGGCCAAGGCACGACGCGCAGGTGAGGAGGCGCCTATGAAGCAGCGCCGATCGTTCGAACACTTAACATGCGTCAATAGAAAATCATCGAAACAAATATTTCCCTCGAAGGTTATCGCCTCAAGAACCGGCATCATCGTCGCGTTATGCAGCTGAACCGTCTTACCAAGAACGTCCGCTGGGCCTGTCATGTCGGACGAGACGGGCGCTCTGTTTCCTTTCCAGCGCGCCGCTGCTGCGCGGGCTCGTCCGGGACGAGACGAAGACTGTGCTCCGCGTGCGGAGAGCGGGACGGCTCGTCCGCGTCGCTCGGGCGGCCAACGGTCGGCGGCGGGCCGATCCGGCGCGCGGATCACGCTTCGTGCCGGACGACCGAGAGGACGGCGACGTTGTGCGCGACGGCGACGTTGTGCGCGACGGCGACCTGGAAAACCTAAGTCCACCTCGGGCCGCCGCACGGCTCGACAACGGGACCGCCTCGCATCCGGCCGCCGTGCCCGGATGGCTGCACCGTCTTCGCGACACCGGATGCGTCCGCGCCCCGACCCACCCGCGTCAGAGAATGGAGATCCGCGGATGACGAATTTCCCAAAACCCCCCTTCGAGCGGCAGCGCCCGCTGACGCCCCCGGCCCGCGACGCCGACATGGATCCCCGGCCCGATTATGGCGAGGCGCATTACCGGGGGTCGGGACGTCTCACCGGGCGCAAGACCGTGATCACCGGCGCCGACAGCGGCATCGGCCGCGCGGTGGCCCTCGCCTTCGCCCGCGAGGGCGCCGATGTGCTGGTCAGCTACTACGACGAGCACGATGACGCGCAGGAGACCTGCCGCCTCGTCGAGGAGGCCGGTCGCAAGGCCGTGGCGGTGCCGGGCGACGTCAAGGACGCCGCGCATTGTCGCGCGATCATCGATCGGGCGGTGGCCGAGTTCGGGCAGGTGGACGTGCTCGTCAACAACGCGGCGCACCAGAAGACCTTCGCGTCGCCGGAAGACATCTCCGATACGGAATGGGAGATCACCTTCGCCACGAACATCCACGCGATGTTCTACCTGGTGAAGGCGGCGCTGCCGCACATGAAGGCGGGCGCCGCGATCATCAACACAACCTCGGTCAACGCCGATACGCCGAGCCCGCAATTGCTCGCCTACGCGACCACCAAGGGCGCCATTCAGAACTTCACCGGCGGCCTCGCGCAGATGTTGGCCGAACGGGAGATCCGGGTGAACTGCGTCGCGCCCGGGCCCGTCTGGACGCCTCTGATCCCCTCCACGATGCCGCCCGAGAAGGTGCGGACCTTCGGCTCGCAGGTGCCGATGCAACGCCCCGGCCAGCCGTGTGAGCTCGCCCCCGTCTACGTCCTGCTGGCGAGCGCGGAATCGAGTTACGTCTCGGGCGCGACCATCGCCGTGACGGGCGGCAAGCCGATCCTCTGATCCCGATGGCTGCCGACCGCAGGCGGAGCCTGCGCGCGACGGAGATGCCCGAGGCGCGCGGGCATCCCTGTCGAGCGTCCGCGCTCGCGCCGGATACGCATTCCAGGAGGCTGGCATGACCCGCGAAACCCGTGAGCCGGTGTCCGGGAAACCGGATTCCACGGGGCCCAACGCGCGACCGCGCAAGAGCACGATCGCCCAGACCGGCGAAGGTATTCCTGACGACAGCGGCCGTCCGGTTCAAGTCGACGAAGCGGAGGCGAAGCGTATCGCACAGAACATCCGCAAGCTTTAGCGTAAGACGACAGATCTTCCATGCGCCATCGCCGATCACGGGAACAGGCGCGCCGTGACAGCGATTGCCATCGATGTATCGGTCTCGTGACGAGAGGAGCCCAGCATGACGGCGAAGCCACCGCCCGTTCCACCGGCCAACCAGTCCGACAAGGGGCCCGGAAGCGCACCCGAGACGCCGGTGGCCACCGGTCCGAAGGGATCCGGCCAGACCAAGAACCCCGATTCGGTGGGTCAGTCCGGCAATTCGAAGATCAACACCACGAACCAGGGCTATCAGCAGGACCGCTAATGAGCAGCTCGCAGAAGACGCCCGCGGCCGACCGCCACCACGGCGGCCCCGGCAGCAGCCATCAGGATGCCTCGAAGCCGCAGCCGGAGGCGCATCGCGGCCCCGCCCCGGGCAGCCCGACCAGCGATTCCCGGTCGCACGTCTCCGGGGGCGGCGGGGAGCGTGACAGCCATCATACCCACACCGCCGCCGGCAAGGCCGCGAGCCGCTCGCACTGAGCGGGATCGCGGGTGGCCCTTTTGTCGGCCACCCGCGTCAGCCCCCGAGCACGTGCCGCAGCTGCTGCGTGTAGCGCGCGCACGATCGTCGATGACGACCGACTTCGAGCGGATCGTGCGCGCCCTCCCCCGCCATGTCCGCAGCGCCGAGTTGGAAGGCGAGGTAACAGGGCGTCAGGACGGCAAGGAGTTCGGGGTCGACCGGGTACCCGCCCACGCGTTCCACGATCGTGGCGAGGTGCCCTTGCGCGTCCTCCGGAAGCGGGAGTTCGACGGCCGCTCCGACGATGTCCCAGGCGATGTCCTGGCACCCCACGAGATCGTGGGCGGCATGGTGGTCGAGGGCGTCGCATTTCAGCAGGCCGCCATCGGGTCGGACCAGGAATTCCCAGGGTTGCATCCGGCCATCGATCTCGACCGGACGCGCGCGGTCGGCGAGCAAGGCCATGCGGGATCCGGCCATGCGGGGTCCGACCCAGGCGTCGAGCCGTTCGGCCCAGTCCGGCCCGAGGGCCTCGCCGACGTTGTGTCGCGCCATCGCGACGAGTTCGCTCAGGCGTGCGCCGCGTTCCGGCCCGCTCGGGAAATGTCGGGCCCGGAAGCCGAGGTAGCGACCGACCCAGTCGATGAGCGCGCCTGGCGCCACGGGGCCGAGATCGAGGGGCCGGCCATCCGCGACCCAGCGCTCGACGAGGAAGCCGTGGCGATACCCTGCGACCGGCGGCGTGAACCCGGCCGCGTGCAGGGCGCGGGCGCGGTCGAGCTTCGCGCGGCCGGCGGGGCCGAGACCGGCGAACTTGAGGTGCCAGAGCGTGCCGCCCGCCCGGAGCAGGAATTTCCGCTTCTCCTGTTGCGCATTGACGGGCGGCCACGCATCCGCGCCGCGGCCCTGGAACGCGCGCCAGCGCCCGCCCGAGATCTCGATCGGGGGCGCCTGCACGGGGCCGACCAGATCGGCCACCCAGGACGCGAGCCCGCCATTGGCCAGCACCACATCCCCGAACGGAACGGTGTGGCGCGTCGCGCGCCGCCAGCGTGCCTGGTCCCGTTCGGTCGCTTGCGGTCCCGGCGTCCCCGTGTGGCTCGGGAACAGGGTAAGCCGATCCTCGGCGATCCCGAGATGCGCGAGGGTGTCCATGACCGCGCCGAACGAACTTCCGGACAGGCCCGGTCCCTCGTCGACGATCGCGAATCCCGCCGGGTCGCCCGCGGTCAAGGCTGCCGCGAAGGCACCGTCCAGGGCCAACGCACGCCGGAACGGGTGGCCGACGGGGCGCACCGTCCGCAGGTCGGACGATCCGAGGCCGGCCGCCACCATGGCGCCGAGGGGGACCCCGATGCTGCGGATGCCGACGACGCGGGTGGTCGCGGCCAGGGCGGCCCCCGCCGCGGCTATCGCGTAGCTCTCAGGATAGAGCGCGTAGAAGGCGAAGCCTTCGGCCCAGCGCGTGGTGATGCGCGCGGGCAGCCGCGTCGCGGCCAGGGCGGACAGGTCCGGGGTGCCGGGCGGCGTTCCGAACCCCGTCCGCCACGAGTCCCAGACCGATCGGGCAAGGTCCAACAGCAGCGCGGTCGTGGCGTCTCGGGCGGGGCAGGCCAAGTCCCGGCCGTGATCGTGGAACGTCGCGTCGGCGATCCCCTGCGCGAGTTCCCCGGCCTCGATCAGGGCGGCGACCCGGGCGCCGTGCCGGCGGATGCCGGGCGGCTCCTCCGCCACGGCGCGCAGCAGGGTCGCCAGCGTGGCGAGCCGGTCGCGGGGATCGCCGGTCCGGCTCGCCTTACCGTAGACCAGCACGGCTGCCGCTCATCCGGCGCGCGCCGGTGCGTAGCGGCGCACCATGTCGGCGCAGAACGCGGCGAACTCCGCGGGCTCCTGCGGCGCGCTGGTGTGATGGGGTGCGATGCCGCGATGCTCCGGGGTGAAGCAGAAGGTCACGGTGACGTCGAAATCGCGCAGCGCGTCCATCTGCCGGTCGAACCAGTCGAGGGCGTTCGGCCGGAAGCTGTCGGCCCAGGACAGGCCCGTGCGCAGATAGGTCACGCCGAGGCGCTTCATCCAGGCCACCGCATCGTCCAGGCGGTGATCCTCGAAGTGGAACCACTGGCAGAGCCCGAGGGCCGGGGTGTGCTTGGCGAAAGCCGCGAGCGCGAGCTTCGGCGTGCCGTCCTGGCGCAGCAGGCCCATGTGGAAGTGCCGGTAGTAGGACGAGCCCTCCGCCTCCCGGTGGCGGGTGGTCGCCTCCCACTCGCGGGGCAGATCGTAGAGGCTGTACCAGTGGATGCGCGGCGCGCGCCCGATCAGCAGTTCGGCGGTGCGGGCGAGCCCCCAGGCCTGCACCTCCTCAGCTCCGAAGGTCGAGACGCCGACTTCCGAGACCCAGATCGGCAGCGGCGTGACGGCGCGGATCTCCGCGATCTTCTGCGGCCATTCGTGGATCTGCCAGAGGTTCCAGTCGAGCGGGAAGCCGTGCACCGCGACCGCGTCCACCGCATCGAGGACGCCCTGGCTCTCCATGCGGCGGATGAAGAGCGGGTCGATCGGCGAGATGCCGCCGAGGACCCGCGGCACGCTCGGATTGACGGCGTGGATCGCCTCGCCGGCCGCCTTCGCCATGGCGCCGAAGCGCAACCAGTCGGGATCGATCTCGGGGTCCCAGTGCGATTTGTTGTTCGGCTCGTTCCAGAGCATCACCGCTTCGATCACAGGTGGGAATCCTCGGCTGTCGGGGAATCGGGCCGCGGGCCGGGTGCCGGCGCCGGGTGGACGGCACCGGCGCCCGGCGGAAGGGGCGCGCAGCGGCAGACGTAGACCTCCTCCTCCGGGTGGGCGGCGATCGCGAAGCCGCTCGCGCGCAGCATCGCCTCGGTGCAGGCCCGGTTGGGGACCCACCAGTTGGTCCAGTCGTTCGCGTAGCGATGCTCGATGAAGTGCAGCTTCGGGTAGCCGGGCTCGGCGAAATGGCCGACATCCCAGAAATCGTAATTCTCGGCGACCGGAGCGATGTCCGGCGCCCCGCGCTGCATGGACTGGAACACGAGCAGGTCGCGGGCCGCGTGCGTGCGGATCAGGTCCAGGGCCAGGAGCGGGTGGCGCAGGTGGTAGAGCACGCCCATGAACAGCACGACGTCGAAGCGTTCGCCGAGCGCCCCGACATCGTAGACCGAGAGGTTGCGGAACTCGATGTCCTGGCCGGTCCGCGCGGCGGCGAAGCGGGCCTGTTCCAGGTAGCGCGCGTCGGAATCCAGACCGAGCACCCGCGCGGCGCCGCGGCGCTTCATCTCGATGGCGTAGAAGCCGCCGTTGCAGCCGATGTCCAGCACGCTCTTGCCGGTGAGATCGGCCGGGATCGCGTCGGCGAAGCGCCGCCATTTCACCCGCGGGTAATCCCCCAGGAAATGGTTCGGCGCGGTCGGCACGCCGTCGAGCTCGATGTTGTGGAACCAGTCCCCCAGCGCGTCGATCTCGCGGCGCAGGATGGCGTTCTCCTCGGCCAGGCTCATCATCAGGCTTCCTCCGGGCGTCAGGGGATGGACAGCGCGCAGGCTTTCGCGGCGGGCTCGCCGAGGGAGAGGCGTCCGGGTCCTCCGGTCCGCTCGGCCTCGCCGAGGAGCGCGATGGCGGCGCGATACCCGTCGAGGGTACCGGCATCGACGTAGGATCGTCCGGCCCGGATCCCCCGCGCCTGCCCGCCCCCGGCCAGGTAGGCGTTGACCAGGGTGCCGACATAGTCGTCGGCGCAGCCCCGCGACTGCCAGAGCGCGTGCAGCGCGCCGAGGGTTCGCCCCGGCATCTTGAAGGCCCCCCAGATCCAGCGGGAGGTGGCATCGCTGCGCTTCACCTGGATCTCCGTGATCCGGTCCTGCGCATCCAGGACGACCGCGTCGAAGCGTTCAGGCCGATCCACGGGGAAGAGCAGGAACGAGAGGATCGCGTCCGGAAGCGTCGTCAGGGCGTCTTCCGGAAACCAGATCGTGTCGGGAAGCCCCACGATCACCGGCTCGTCGGGGCCGATCAGCGGAAGGGCACGGAACACCGCGTCGCACAGCCCGCTCGCCCGCGGCTGAACCACGTAGGCGATCGGAACGCTGCCGTAGCCGGCGCCGTAATACTCGACGATGTCGGACTTGCCCGGTGCGATCACGAAGCAGATCCGCGTGACCCCCGCGCGCAGCATCCGCTCCACCAGGTATTCGCTCACGGCGCAGGGGCGTGCCGCGCCCTCGCGCAGGCGGCTTCCGACCGGCAGCAGCTCCTTCGAGAAGGCAAGGGGCTGGATGCGGCTGCCCAGGCCCGCCGCCGGCACGATTCCCCACATGCTCAAGGCTCCGCGCTGAGTTCGGGCTGGCGCGCATCGACGGCGGATGCGCATCCGGGCAGGTCCGCGAGGATCCGCTCGAGGGCATCGACCCGCCGGGCCGCGGTGTGATCGGTCAGGGTCCGGTCGCGGCCCGCCTCCGCGACCCGCCGGAGTTCGGTATCGGTGAGGTCCATGGCGGCGCAGACGTCGTCCGCGTCGCGCGCGATCAGGATCTCCGCGCCGGGCCGGTAGAAGGCATCGAGCCCGGCCCAGTCGTCGCTCAGCACGGCGGCGCCGCAGGCCGCGGCCTCGAACACCCGGCCGGACGGGCACCACCCCGTCTCGGCCATGGCGGCCCGCGTCACGTTGAGCGTGAGCCGCGAGGAGGAGAAGAAGGCAGCGTGCTCCTCGGGGACGACGTGATGCACGAAGTGGATGTTCGGCCCCCAGGGGAAGTCCGCGGGGTATTGCGCCCCGCCGATCAGGAAGCGGCGCTCCGGACGGCGCCGGGCCGGCTCGACGAGGAGGTCCGCGACGCCGGCCTGCCGGTCGGCCGCGTAGGTCCCGAGATAGGAGAGGTCCGAACGGTAGCGCACGATGGCGGCCGCGGGGCGGTGCACGGCGGGGTCGACATGCCCGTAGAGCGGCGCCACCCGGCCTGCCCCGAGCTCGTCCCGCAGGGCGGTCAGGGCGCGGCCGCCGGTGTAGCTCAGCACGAGGTCGAAGCCGGCCAGACCGTCGGGCCCGATATACGAGACCGCCTCGCCGCGCCGCAGGCGCGCCAGCGTCACGGGCGTGTCGAGGTCGTAGAAGACGCGCTTCGCCCGAGAGGCGTTGAGCACGAGATCGGTGGCCGCACCCGCGTCCGGGCAATAGGACGTCACCATGGCGACATCCGCGTCGGCCAGCTCGCGCGCCGCGCGGGCCTCGACCGCACTCCAGGCCTCGAACAGGACGAGCTGGCCGCCTGGCAGCGCGGCGAGGTCGCGATGCGCGCGGTAATACGGCACGTCGCGCTCGAAGAAGACGACGTGATGCCCGCGTTCCGCCATGGCGCGGCAGAGGCCCCGCCACAGGGTCGCATGACCGTTGCCCCAGGCGGAGCTGACGGTGAGTCCGAAGACGATCAGCTTCATCGTGGCCTCATGCGATGGCCGGTTGCTCGTTCAGGCCGAGGAGGCGCCCGCCCCCCGGCCAGAGTTCCACGAGGCTCAGCGAGCCGGGATCGACCGCGATCCGGTCGTAGGCGTCGAGGGACAGCCCGAGGACCGTCACGAGGGCCGCCCGAATCACGTCGCAGTGGCTCACCAGCACGCAGGTCCCGCTGAGCCGCTCGAGGAGCCCGAGGATGCGGCCCTGCGCCTCCGCCATGCTCTCCCCGCCCGGCGTACGGGCCGTCGCACGCGCCTCGTTCCAGCACCGCCAGAGCGGGTCGTCCGCGAGGTCCGCGAAGCTGCGGCCGGTCCAGTCGCCGAACGCGATCTCGTTGAGTTCCGGCGCGACGGCGATCGGCCGGCCCAGGCGAGCCGCGATGGGCTCGGCGGTCTCCAGGGCGCGCCGCTGCGGGCTGGACAGGATTTCGGTGGCGCCGGAGCCCGCGAGCCGGCCGGCCAGCGCCGCCGCCTCGGCGTGGCCGCGTGCACCGAGCGCAACACCGGGCATCCGCCCGCACAGGACCCCGTGCACGCGGTCGTGCGAGGCGTGGCGCACGAGGTAGGCCCGGGTCACGTCGGCTCCGGCGACCCGGACGGCTCCGGATCGGGCAGGCCGGCGATGAAGCGGAGCGCCCGCTCCCGCGCCTCGTGATCGGTGAACTGGCGCGGCGGCGCCTTCATGAAGTAGCTCGACGGGCCGATCAGGGCGCCTCCGGTGCCACGGTCCCGGGCGAGCTTGGCGCAGCGCACGGCATCGATCACGATGCCGGCCGAGTTCGGCGAATCCCAGACTTCGAGCTTCAGCTCGATGTTGAGCGGCGTTCCGCCGAAGGCCGTGCCCTCGAGCCGGATATGCGCCCATTTGCGATCGGTGAGCCACGGCACGTGGTCGCTCGGACCGACATGGATGTCGTGAGGGGCGAGGGGCACGTCGAGCTGGCTGGTGACGGCGCGGGTCTTCGAGAGCTTCTTCGATTCCAGCCGCTCCCGCTCCAGCATGTTCTTGAAATCGGCGTTGCCGCCGAAGTTGAGCTGGTAGGTCCGATCGAGGCGGACGCCGCGCTCGCGCAGGAGGTTGGCGAGCATCCGGTGCACGATCGTGGCGCCGACCTGGCTCTTGATGTCGTCGCCGATCAGCGGCAGCCCGCGCGCCTCGAACCGCGCCCGCCATGCCGGGTTCGAGGCGATGAAGACCGGGATGCAATTGACCAGTGCGCAGCCCGCCCGCAGGGCGCAGTCGGCGTAGTATTCGGCGGCGCGCTCGGAGCCGACCGGCAGGTAGCAGACGAGGACGTCGGTGCGGGTCCGCTCGAGTTCCGCCGCGACGTCGATGGGCGTCTCGTCCGATTCCGGCACGTCGGCCCGCAGGTAGGTCCCGAGCCCGTCGAGCGTCGGCCCGCGCCGCACCACGACCCCGCTCGCCGGCACGTCGGCGAAACGCTGCGTGTTGTTCGGCGGCGCGAGGATCGCATCCGCGAGGTCGCGCCCGACTTTTCCGGCGTTGATGTCGAAGGCGCAGACCACCTCGATATCGGCGACGTGATAGCCGCCGAGCGCGACGTTCATCAGCCCCGGCACGGTCTCTTCGGGGCTCGCGGCACGGTAGTAGTGCAGGCCCTGCACAAACGATGAGGCGCAGTTGCCGACGCCGACGAGGCCGACGCGTACTTTCGGTCCACCCATCACGACCTCCACGGGCGCACTGGCATTCGGGTTGCGGACGGCGATCGATGTTCTCCCGCGGGGGCGCCGTCACTCCGCGGCAAGGATGCGGTCCCGCGGCGGCTGCGCCGGTGTCGCGACCTCCGGCGGCGCGACCTCCTGGGGCGCGACCTCCTGCGCGAACCAGGCGATCGTGGCCGTGAGTCCGTCCTGGAGGGCCACGGTGGGGGACCAGCCGAGCAGGTCCCGCGCCCGCGTGATATCGGGCTTGCGGCGGCGCGGATCGTCGATCGGGAGCGGCCGCTCGACCACCCGCGAGGCGGTCCCCGTCAGGCCGACGACGCGCTCGACTAGGTCGCCGATCGTCAGCTCGCTCGGGTTTCCGAGGTTCACCGGGCCGCCCGGCACCGTGTCCCGCGCCATCAGGCGCATCAGGCCGTCGACCAGGTCGCTGACGTAGCAGAACGAACGGGTCTGGCTGCCGTCGCCGTAGATCGTGATGTCCGAGCCCGCGAGGGCTTGGCAGATGACGTTCGAGACGACGCGCCCGTCATCCGCCCGCATGCGCGGCCCGTAGGTGTTGAAGATGCGGGCCACCCGCACGTCCGTGCCGTGGCCGCGCTCGAAATCGAAGACCAGGGTCTCCGCCGCCCGCTTGCCTTCGTCGTAACAGGCCCGTGGGCCGGTCGGGTTCACATTGCCCCAGTAGGATTCCCGCTGCGGGTGGACATCGGGATCGCCGTAGACCTCGCTGGTCGAGGCCTGGAGGAAGCGGGCTCCGTCCGCCCGGGCCCGTTCCAGCAGGCGGTTGGTCCCCAGCACGCTGGTCATCATCGTGTGGACCGGGTTCGCCTGGTAGTGCGGCGGCGAGGCCGCACAGGCGAAATTGAAGATCCGGTCGAACCGCGGCAGGTGCGGCAGCGGATCGACGAGGTCCGCCTCCAGGAAGTCGAAGCGGGGCTCGCGCCGAAGATGATCGAGATTAGCCTGGCGCCCGGTCAGAAGGTTGTCGAGGCAGGTCACGCGTGCGCCGTCGGCGAGCAGAGCATCGGTCAGGTGAGAGCCGATAAAACCGGCTCCTCCTGCCACAAGAACTTTGAGTTCCCTCTCTCCCGGCATGACGCTATCCTTTTCTGAGACCAATCTCTATTGATCAGACCATCGGCGACATTTCGCCAAGTACTGGTCGCGCTGCGATGTTCCCGCGGCGGCCGGCGGCTTCGCGCAGGTGGGCCTCGAGTTCCGCGGCCCGGTGCCCGGCGCTGTGGCGCGCGAGAACCCGGGCGCGCGCGGCGTCCGCGAGCCTCCGGCGCTCGGTCTCGGGCTGCCCTTCGAGCAGGCCCAGGACCTCCCCGGCGGTCTCGACCGGCAGGATCTCGCGCCCCGGAGCCAGCACGGTCTCCAGGCCGTCCCAGCGGTCGGTGAGGATCGGCGTGCCGCAGGCGGCGGCTTCGAACAGGCGGACGCTCGGGCTGTAGCCGGCTCGGATCATGTCGGCCCGGGTCACGTTCAGCGTGTAGCGGCTCGCCGCGTAGAAGGCCGGGTGATCCCGCGGCGCGACGTGTTCGATCCGCTCGACGTTGCGCGGCCAGTCCACGGCGTCGGGATATTGCGGGCCCGCCACCACGAAGCGCAGGTGCGGGGCCTGCCGGGCCGCGTCCACGAGGAGCCGCGTCAGGGTCGGCTGCCGATCCGGGCTGTAGGTCCCGAGATAGGAGAGGTCCCAGCGCGCGTCCCGCGCCAGCGCCGGATATGCTTCGGGATCGACCGAGCAATAGAGCTGGCGCGCCGCGGGCGAGCCGTAGCGCGCCTCGATCCGGCGCAGGGTCGGACCGCCGGTGAAGGATAGGTAGAGGTCGTAGGCGCGGATCAGGTCGGGCGTGAGATACCCGTGGTCACGGGCCTCGAGCTTCGCCAGGGTGACGGGCGTGTCGATGTCGTAGAAGGCGCAGACCGATCGGGTCCAGGCGCGGACGCGCCGGCCGGCCGCGGCACCCTCCGGCACGTAGGAGCCCACGATCACCGCGTCGGCGGCGGCGATCCGGTCGCGGAACCGTTCGAGATCCGCGAGATCGCGGTAGAAGGCGAGGTCGCAATAATCCGGGGCCGTCAGATCGCGGTGCTCGGCGTACCAGGGCACCTCGCGCTCCAGGAACAGGATCGCGTGCCCGCGCCGGGCGAAGGCCTTCAGGAGCGTCCGGTAGGTGGTGGCGTGGCCGTTGCCCCAGGACGAGGACAGGCTGAGCCCGAGGACGACGAGACGGAGCGGGGCGCCGGTCACGCGACGCTCCGTTCGCGCTTGCGCGCGCAGACCGCGCGCAGGATCGCGTCGACCTCCGCGCCCCGATGCGCGTAGGTGTGTTCGCGGGTGATCCGGGCGCGGGCGGCGGCTCCGATCGAACGCGCGCGCTCGGGGGTCAGCCCGGCCACGTGGTCGGCGACGTCCTGGCCGTCGCGGGCGACCAGAACCTCCGCGCCGTCCCGGAGGAACAGCTCGAGCCCGGTCCAGGCGTCGGTGATCAGGCAGGCGCCGGCGCCCGCCGCCTCGAACACGCGGGTCGCGGGCGAGAAGCCCACCGCCGCCATGCTGTCGCGGGCGATGTTGAGCACCGCGCGCGGCGTCGTGTTGAAGGCGTTGTGCTCGCGCGTGTAGACGTGCCCGAGCGCGCGGACGTTGGCCGGCATGGCCTTGCCGTCCCAGCCGTTGCCGCCGATCAGGAAGGACCGATCCGGCAGCCGCGCCGCGGCGCCGAGGAAGAACGTCTCCACGCGCGCCTCCCGGTCCGGCAGGCGGTTGCCCAGGAAGGCGAGGTCGGCCGCGAAGCGCGGATCGGCCGGAACCGGGTGATGGGTGTCGGGATCGAGCGCGTTGTAGATCGGGATGCAGCGCGCCGCGCCGAAGCCCTCGTAGGCGGCGATCACCGGCGGACCGCCGCCATAGGTGAGAACGAGGTCCAGCGCCGGCATCGCGCGGCGCAGGGCGTGCCCCGGATCCTGCGCGATCTCGGCGAGGGTCGCGGGGGCGTCGACATCCCAGAAGATGCGGATCGCGTCGGGACGGGAGGCCGCGACGAGGCCGGCCAGCAACGCGTCGTCGAACACGCCGACGCCGCTCGCCTTCACGACCACGTCCGCCTGGGCCGCCTCCGCCACGACGGCGCGCATCGCCTCCGGCGTCGCGGGATACACGCGCACGTCGGCGTAGGGCGGCGGGTCGATGTCGCGGTGCTTCTGCCGGTCGTAGGCGTCCGGCTCGTAGAAGGTGATGCGGTGGCCGCGCGCCGCGAGGTCCCGCAGCAGGCCGCGGTAATACGTGGCCGCGCCGTTCCAGTAGGAGGAGAGCAGGCTCGATCCGTAGAAAGCGATCCTCATGCGCACCTCTCCTGCAGGGTTGGGGCGCGCAGCCGCTGGACGACACGCAGAAGCTCCTCGGCCCGGTGGCCGCAGGTATGACGGGCTCGGATCACCGCGAGGCCGTTCTGGACGAGGCTGCGCCGCAGTTCGGCATCGTCGCGCAGGGCGCGCAGGGCACGCTCCATCTCCGCGCCGCTGCGGGCGACGAGGTAATCCATGCCCGGCCGGAACAGGCGCTCGGCATCCTCCCAGGGCGAACAGACCAGGGGGATGCCGCAGGCCAGCGCCTCGAACACCCGGATGGTCGGAATGCCGGGCAGCCGCTCCACGTAGAAGCGGCGCGGCACGTGCACGGTGGCGCTGTGACGGGCGAACAGCGCCGGGGCGGCCGCGTTGGCGGCCCAGCCGTGATAGCGCGCGCCGTAGCGGGCGAGAGTCGCCAGGGCGGCCTCGGGATAGCGAACGCCGTAGACGTCGAGGGGCAGGCCCACCGCCTGCGCGGGCCCGAACAGGAAGCTCTCCAGCTCGGCGCCGCGCTCGTCGTCGCCCCAGTTGCCGATCCAGACCAGACCCTGCCGCGGGCCCTCCACGATCGGCGGATGGAACAGCCGGATATCGGCGGCCTCGTGCCAGACGAAGACCCGGTCGCCCCAGCCCCAATCGCGATACACCGCGGCCAGGGCTTCGCCGAAGGCCAGCACGCCGTCGTAGCCCGACAGATCGAAGCGCCGCATCGTCTCCGGCTCGCTGACCGCCCGGTGATGCGTGTCGTGGAACAGAAGCGTGTCGAACGCGCCGCGCTTGCGGGCCGCGCCGAGCGCCGCGACGAGGGCGGGCGCGTTCCACTCGTGCACGATGACGAGGTCGGCCCGCGCGGCACACTCCACCGCCGGCTCGATCGCGTCGTAGATTTCGGCCTGCAGCTCCGGGTAGGCGGCCCGGAACGGCGCAAGCCCCGCCTCGCCGTGGTCGCGCAGGAGGTTCGCCAGGCTCCAGGCCCCGCGGGGCTCGAACGACTGGACCTCGTGCCCGCGCCGGATCAGCTCGCGGAGGACGCCGCGCAGGAAATGGGCGTTGCCGTGGTTCCAGCACGCGGCGAGCGAGTGGGTGAAGTAGGCGATCCTCATGCGGCCGCTCCCTGTCGGGCGGCGCGAATCCCGGGGCCGGCGCGGAGCGCCTCGAACACGTCGAGGACGGAAGCCGTCGCGGCGGCGACCGTGTAGCGACCCGCCCGTTCCTGCGCCGCCCGCCCGAGGCGCGCACGCCGGTCCGGGTCGGTCGCGAGGCCATCCAGCAGGCCGGCGACCGCGTCCGCGTCGTCGGCCTCGACGAACAGGGCGGCATCCGCCCACACTTCCCGGAAGGTCGGCAGGTCCGACAGCACGAGGGCACAGCCGGCCTGGGCCGCCTCCAGGACGGCGAGGCCGAACGGCTCGTAGCGGGCCAGCGAGACGAAGATCGGTCGCCCGGAGAGTTCCGCCGCGATGCCGGCCTCGTCGAGTTCGCCCAGAACCGTGAGGTGGACCGGCCGGACGCGCTCGCCGTTGGGGCCCGTCACCGGACCGGCCGCCCGCACCGGCAGGGCGGTCCTGGCCGCGACGCGGTCGAGACCGGCGCAGTTCTTGGCCCGGTCCCACAACCGGCCGGCCGTGAAGGCGAAGGGCACCGGATCGGTGCCGGGGGAAGCGACGGAAGCCAGATCAGGGGCCAGCTGCCGCCGACCGTTGTGGACGGCCCTCGGCGGCCGGGACAGACCGGCGCGGGCCGTCGCGTCCGCGAACGCCCGGCTCGGAGCCAGGAGCGCGTCGGCGCGGCGGCACCCGCGTGCGACGAGTTCCGCCCGCCACGCCAGATCCCCGGGGAGCGGCCCGGTCCCGGCCGCCGCCCACCAGGTCGCTACGCAGGAATGGCAGACCGCGACGACGGGCACCGGGAAGTCCGCAGCCGCCGCGAAGGCGGGGCTGTGCAGGTGGACGAGATCGGCCCCGACCGCGCGGGCCGTCCGCGCCAGCGCTTCGCCGGCCCCCGTCACCGCGCCGGGATCCGTCGCCATCCAGTCGAGGGGCAGCCCGGTCCTGACGAGGCGGCACCCGGCGTCTTCGGCACGTGCGGCCTGCGCCGCGGACGGGTCCGGACCGAGCACGGCGAGCGTCACGCCGACACCGGCTTCGACGAGCCCCCCGGCGAGGTCGACCGCGTAGGACCAGACGCCGCCGACGGCGTCGGCGGTCATCAGGACGTGGAAGCGCTGCCGCGTCAGGTCCGTCCGCATGCCGCCTCCAGTTCGCGAAGCGTCAGCGGCCGCTCGTCCTGGATGTCGCTGAACGCGTCGAAGAGGCCGAGGTAATGGGCGTGCGCCCGCTCCCAGGCCGCATCGTCCGGCTCGCCCCAGAGGCGCCGGTAATCGGGGGAGCTGGGATAGGGGTAGAGCGGCACGGGATCGTTCGCCCAGACGCCCCGCCCGCGCAGGCGATCGCGCCACTGCGCCACCATCGCGGGGTCGTCGCCCGCGACCTTGATCAGGTTCGCCTGCACGAACGGCACGGTCCTGCGGGCGTGGATCAGCCGCTCTGCGAGTTCGTCGGTGGTGGCGCGGCACTTCTTGTCGAGGGCGGCCCGGCCCTCGACCGTCAGGCTCTCGATGCCGGCCTCGATCGAGACGCATCCGGCCGCCCCGAGCAGATCCAGCATGTCCGGCTTCCACAGGTCGATCCGGGTCTGGATGCCGAAGCGCAGGTCGCGCGCGACCAGGGCTTCGAGGAGCGGCTTCTGGGGCAGGAAGATCTCGTCGATGAAGTAGACGTAGGTGACGCCCTGGGCGATCAGCCCGTCGATCTCGGCGAGGACGGGTTCGAGATCGCGCCGGCGATACGCGTCGCGAAAGTCGATCTTCGCGCAGAAACTGCAGGTATACGGGCAGCCTCGCGAGGCCTCGACCTCGGCGCCGGGACCGTCGGGCTCCCGGTCGAAGCGGTGGTGGTGGTGGGTGTGGCGCGCGATCCACTCCGCCGGCCAGCGCAGTGCCGGGGCATCGCTGAACCTGGCCGCGTGCGGGCCCCCGGTAATCCGCACGCCGTCGTCGTCGCGGTAGGCGATCGACGGCACGCTCCGGAGCTCCTGCGCCTGTGCGAGACGCAGGACGATCTCCTCGCACTCTCCGCGCACGACCGCGTCGACGTCGAGCTTCTCCAGGGTCGGGCGCGGGGTCGCCGAGCCGTGCGGTCCGACCGCGACCGTGCGGCCTCCGCGCCCGGCGAGGGCGTCCAGGAAGGCGCGCGGCACCCGCAATTCCGGTGGGGCGCAGCGCCAGAACAGGTAGGTCGGCGCGGTCGTCACCACGGTCATGTCGGCGCCGAACGCCGCGACCTTCTCGGCGGCCTGCGCGTGCGTGAGCCGGCAGAGGTGCGCATCGAGCATCAGCACGTCGTGGCCCGCGGCGGTCAGGAGCGCGGCGCTGTAGCCGAGTTCGAGCGCGAGATGGGGCTCGCGGCAGCCGAAATAGATGCTGTTGCGGTAATCCCAGGCGGGATTGACGAGGGCGACCTTCATCCGGCCGCTCCCATCAGAGGCCTGTCCCGATCGCGCAGGCCGTGGGTCGCGCCGCCGTCCCGTTCCTGGGTGAGCCAGGCGGCGAGATCGGCCACGCCCTGCCGCCACGGCATCGGGGCCGGAAGGCCGAGGATCGCGGCGGCGCGGCGCGTGTCGGACACGTAGTAGCGCTGGTCGCCGGCGCGCCACTCCGAGAAGCGGTGATCGACCGGGCGCCCCACGAGCGTCTCGATATGGGCGAGGACCTGGCGCAGGCTCACGGCATTGTCCGGACCGCCGCCGAGGTTGAAGGCCTGGCCGGCGATGCTCTCGATCCGCGCCCAGGCCGCCCGGTAGGCCGTGACCGCGTCCGAGACGTGCAGGATGTCGCGGACCTGCCGCCCGTCCCCGTAGATGCTGATGGGCCGGCCCGCGAGGGCGCTGATCAGGAAATGTGCGACCCAGCCCTGGTCCTCGGTGCCCATCTGGCGCGGGCCATAGATGCAGCTCATCCGCAGGACCGCGGTCGGGATGCCGAAGCTGCGGGCGTAGTCGAGGACGTACTGGTCGGCGCCACCCTTCGAGCAGCCGTAGGGCGTGTGGAAATCGAGGGGCTGGCGCTCCGCGATGCCCCAGCGCCTGATCTCGGGATCGGCGGGGACGTAGGCGTCGTTC
This sequence comes from Methylobacterium sp. WL1, assembly GCF_008000895.1. Lineage (NCBI taxonomy): Bacteria > Pseudomonadati > Pseudomonadota > Alphaproteobacteria > Hyphomicrobiales > Methylobacteriaceae > Methylobacterium > Methylobacterium sp. WL1. Next base: position 4,181,213 of record NZ_CP042823.1, read on the forward strand.
GCGGCGGTCACCGGCAGATCGGGCAGGTTGCCGTAGACCTTGTTGGTCGACGCGAAGACGAAAGGCACCCGCCGCGCGCGCGCGGCTTCGAGCACCGTGATCGTGCCGCCGAGATTGACCGTGAAATCCTCTCGCGGCGCGACGAGGCTCGTGGTCACGGCGACCTGGGCCGCGAGGTGGAAGACGACATCCGCCTCGGCCACGCAATCCGCGACCAGGTCCGCATCGCGAACGTCGCCGGTCACCGCCGTCAGAGCGGCGGGATGGCGCTCTACCAGCCAGGCCAGGTTCGCCGCGACGCCCGGGCGCGCCAGGGTGTCGAGGACGACGACGCGGTGTCCGGCCGAGGCCAGGCTGTCGGCGAGGTTCGCACCGATGAAGCCGGCGCCGCCGGTGATCAGGACGCTGCAGCCGGCCGGGTCGCCCGGCGGACGGGGGCGGGCCGCCGTCACGCGACGAGCCCCCGGGCTTCGAGTTCCCGGCGGGCCTCGGTCACGCGGTCGACGGCCTGCTGCTCGGCGACCCAGGCCGCCAGTTCGGCGACCCCGTCGGCGAAATCGCGCTGCGGGGCGAAGCCCAGGTCCCGCTGGATCCGACCGATGTCGGCGATGCAGTGCCGGATGTCGCCCGTCCGGGCCTGGGCGATGATCTCCGGCGCGAGATGCGGCTTGCCCATGGCCCGCGCGAGGATCTCGGCGACCTCGCGGACCGACCGGTCCCGGCCGCTCCCGACATTGTAGACGTTCCCGGGTGCCCGCGGGTGCTCGAGCGCCAGCACGAAGGCCTCGGCCACGTCCTCGACATGGACGAAGTCGCGGCGCTGCTCGCCGTCCTCGAAGATCATCGGCGGCTGCCCGTTGTGCAGCCGCGCGGCGAAGATCGCGAGGACGCCCGTGTAGGGGTTCGAGAGCGCCTGCCCCGGCCCGTAGACGTTCCAGAGCCGCAGGGCGACGCCTTCCATGCCGTAGACCGGGCTGAGCGTCAGGGTCAGGCGCTCCTGCACGTACTTGGTCAGGGCGTAGACCGACGCTAGGGTCGGGGCCTTCCACTCGGGGGTCGGCACGGGCACGAGCGGATGCCCTTGCGCATCCACCGGGTCCCAGGGCTCGCCCGGGCGCCTCGGCCCGCGCACCGCGTCCTGGACGATGCTGCCGTCCCCGGCCCGGTAGAGACCCTCGCCGTAGATGCTCATCGAGGAGGCGACAACCACGCGTCGCACCGGCCGGTCGATGAGCTGCTGGAACAGTGCGGCGGTGCCGCAATCGTTGACCGAGACGTACCGCTCGACCGCGTACATGCTCTGGCCGACGCCGACCTCGGCGGCGAGGTGTACGATCGCGCCCACACCGTCCAGGGCTCGTATCAAAGCGGCTGCGTCGCGGACGTCGCCCTCGATGAACTCGACCTCGTGCGGCAACCGTTTCGGTTCTGCTTCCGTCCCGTGAACCTGCTCGATCAGGCTGTCGAGGACACGGACCCTGTAGTTGCGGGTCAGCAGCGCGCGCGCCAGATGGGATCCGATGAAACCGGCGCCGCCGGTGATGAGGACGGTCTCTCTCAAACGCGCTGCCTCCATGCTCGCACGCCCAAGCGGGGATGCGGTCCGGCACAGGTCCAATTCGGTGGATCGAAGCTTCGCAGAAGAAGCCCCGGTTACAGTAGATCGCGCCCCACACCCGCGGGACCGGCAATCGGCTGCAGTCGACAACCTGACACAGCAGGCGCTATGCTGCTGAAAGAGCCTTCGATTTGTTCAACTTACCTCTGAAAATCGAACCGAAAAATATCCTGGTTTAGATTCGGCCGGCGAATTGGCGCCTATTCTGCACATCGGCTCCGTGGCGCCGACATGTCCGCCCGTGGCGCTGAAGCAGGCGATGCAGGGGTGGAATGGCCGTGCAAGGGGTCGCAGAGTCGAGCGGGCGCATGCCCGCATGCATCCGTCGCGGATCAGGCGATCTGCGGCGGACAGGGCCGCTCGGCCCGCACCCCGTGTGCGATATCCGACGCTTTGTATTGCGACCGTTGGACAGGGTATCGATGCACGAAGCGCTGATCTAAACAGCCCCCGCCGGATGGCGAATACGGGATCGTATTCCCCGTGCGTGACCCAGGTGAGAGGCGATGCAGGACGACGATAGGACGAATACCGGTGGCGGTGCGAAGCCTCCCGCCGGGGCAACGAACAATCCTCTGATCGCGAAGCTCGAGAGCTTGGCCAAGCTCTCGGCGGAGGACAAGGACGTGCTGCAGCGGATCAGCGCGAACCCGCAGGTCATCGAGCCCGGGACCGCCCTGATCCGGGAGGGTGACAAACCGGACGGCGTCTACCTGATCCTCGACGGCATCGCCTGCCGCTACAAGCTCCGGGCGAGCGGCGCGCGCCAGATCATGGCCTACCTGGTTCCGGGCGATTACTGCGACCTCGACGTGGCGCTGCTGAAGGCCATGGACCATGCGATCGGCACGCTCTCCACGTGTCACGTGGTGCGGATCGACCTCCTCACCATCCAGGGCCTGCTCGAACGCCATCCCGGCATCACTCACGCCCTGCGGCTGGCGACCCTGGTGGACGAGGCGACCCTGCGCGAATGGCTGGTCAACATCGGCCGCCGCTCCGCGGACGAGCGCATCGCGCATCTGCTCTGCGAATTGCTGTTGCGGCTGCGCGCCGTCGGCCGCACGGCCGGCCAGGGCCAGAGCTACGCGCTTCCGGTCACCCAGGATGATCTGGCCGACACCACCGGGCTGGCCGCCGTGCACGTCAACCGCGTCCTGATCAACCTGCAGCGGCGCGGCCTGATCGCGTTCTCGGGGCAGCAGGTGACGATCTCGGATCTCGCGGGCCTGGAGGCGTTCGCCGAGTTCAAGCCGAACTATCTGCATCTCGGGGGGAGGGACGCGGCATGAGCCTACGCCTTCAACCCGTGCAGGTCGGCACCGGGAGCGAGGATCAGGAGAGCCAGCTCGTCTTTCACGAAGGCTTCCTCGTCGCGGTCCTCGTGCGGCTCTCGGACCTGCACGAGGCCGATGCCGGCAAGTGGTTCCTCGAGGCCGGGTTCGGCGTGGTGGACGATCCGTGCCCGCCGACATTCGCCGACATCGAGGCGGCGCAGGACTGGATCTGCGGACGGCTCGGCCTTCAAGTCGTCTGAGTGCGACCCGCGCCGGGCGGGATCGGGCCGGGCGCGCCGGTCGGATCTCGCCATGAGAGCGTGGGTGAGGCCGCCGGGGCGCGGTTCCTGTCGTCCAGGACGATGCGCGACCTTCCCGATCCGCATCGTCTCTTTCCGAAAGCCGGTGGCCACCTTTCGGGACGATGCTTGATCTCCTCGATCCGCATCGTCTCCTTCCGAAAGCCGGTGGCCACCTTTCGGGACGATGCGCTAGCCTGCGGCGTCCGCCAGCTGCGGTTCCAGCACGCGGTCGCCTTCCGGGTGCACGGTGACCGGGACGGTCTTGGCCGCGGGCGTCTTGCTGCCGACGGCATAGTGCCAGATCGGCATCAGGACGTTGCATTCCGGGTAGTACCCGCCGATGCACCCGATCGGGACGTCGTAGGCGACGACGAGCATGCCGGCGAGCCGACGGTCGACGCCGTCGTCGGCGCATGTCTTCAGCGTCACGGCCTGCCCGACCTTCAAACCCAGGCGGTCGATGTCCGAGCGGTTCATCAGCACCACCTTGCGGGTGTTGTTGATGCCGCGGAACCGGTCATCGTAGCCGTAGACCGTGGTGTTGAACTGGTCGTTGCTGCGCAGCGTCATCAGGCGCAGCACGTCGTGCCC